>NZ_JBILYB010000121.1:0-18545 GCF_044378005.1 Prosthecobacter sp. | reverse complement strand
AAACGTTGGGCCTGCTCAAGCACAAGGCGCGACAAGCTTGCCCTTCACTTCCTCTCCCTCATTCAATTCGCCTCCATCATCGACTGGCTCAGATACGGTTGTTGAGGGTTTTCAAACACCGCCTAGTGGAGGGCACGCAGCTTCAAGTTGCGAATACAGCGGACTGGTCTCTGAAATGGCTAGATCGCGTTTGAGGAGTTGGAAAAACTCGATGAGTCGATCCGCTTTGGCTTTGAGGATCGGGTCGGTTTTGAGTTTTTCGAGGAAAGGCTGATCGCCGCGCCCTTCGTCAGCGACGTGCGCGGTCAGGTGAGGATTTGCAGTGCATTGTCTTGATGCTCAGGCTTGAGCGCGGTTACAGTATAGTTTTTGGCAAATACCGGATTATCGACGCGAGCGAGCTTCAGGGAGATCCCGAAGTCGATTTGGAATCGCTGGGCGACCACCATGAACTTAGTGTCTTGATCGATCGTCTCGACGGCAAAGGCTGAAGTTGCGAGCATCAGTAGGGAGGAGACGACGAGAGCTGTTTTGAAGCGGAGCATGAGCAGCAGAACGTAACGCTCCCCAGAAGGCGTGCCCTGCGCTCGTGCGCAAACTATGTACACCCCGACGGCGAAAACGCGCTGCGGCACCAAGAGGCCCAAATGGCCGATTGCCTGTGAGCGCTGAGCACACAGACTGAAATCACATGCAAGACTACGACATCATCATTCTCACTGATCAACGCTACGAGACACCTGACGAAACGAACTGGTATCAGGCGCAGTTGCTCGGCGAGGAGCGGCTCTTGATGGCAGGCCTGGAGGCGCGTGGGCTGCGCACGGCGCGAGTGGCGTGGTCAAATCCTGATTTTGACTGGAGTCGTGCTCGTGCGGCGGTGTTTCGCTCGACGTGGGATTACTTTGAGCGATTCGCGGAGTTTTCGGCCTGGATGGAGCGTTTTGCAGACTCGATACCGCTTTTCAATGCACCAGAGCTGGTGCGCTGGAATGTGGACAAGCACTATCTGCGGGACCTCGCAGAGCGTGGGGTGAACGTGCCGGTAACGCGGTTCATCGAGCGCGGAGAAACGACGTCACTCCGTGAGGTGTTCACTGACTGCGGATGGAACGAGGCGATTGTGAAGCCGGCGGTTTCGGGCGCAGCGCGGCATACCTATCGGCTGAATGTGTCGAACCTGGAGGCGCATGAATCGGTGCTCCAGGAACTGCTGCTTGTGGAGTCGATGATGGTCCAGCCGTTCCTCGCCAGCGTGCTGACGCAGGGGGAGCTTTCGCTGATGGTGATCGGTGGTCGCTGCACTCATGCGGTGCGGAAGATTGCAAAGCCGGGCGACTTCCGCGTGCAGGATGATCACGGCGGCACGGTGCATCCTCACACTCCGACGGCGGACGAGATCGCCTTTGCGGAGGCGGCAGTCGCAACCTGCCCGCATTCACCTCTCTATGCCCGCGTGGACGCCGTGCGGGATGAGTCGGGCGGGCTTTCCCTGATGGAACTGGAACTCGTGGAGCCCGAGCTGTTCTTCCGTTTCCATCCGCCTGCTGCGGATGCGCTAGCGACGGCCATCGCGGAAAGACTGTGAGCTTTGTGAAGTTTCAAGTCACTCTACTTCGATGTCCGGTTGCCCTTTCATCGTGTCGTAGTTGTAGAGGGCGGCAAAGAGGCAGTCGGGATCGTTGGCGAAGTGCTCCGTGAACCAGCCAAAACACAGGGTGGTCAAATCTCGCTCATCGTCCCCGTGCTGCTGGCAAACTTGTCAGACTCAATGCCCATTCGCTGCAGCATCGTGACGAAGAGATTTGCGAGCGGCTTGTTGTTCTTTTTGTCAAAGGCGAGGTGCTGGCCGTGCTTGAAGCCGCCACCGGCGAAGATGATGGGCAGGTTCGTCGTGTCGTGGGAGTTCGCGTTCGAGAGGTTCGAGCCGTAGAGTAGCATCGTGTTGTCGAGCAGGGTGCCATTGGCTTCCTTCACGCTGGTGAGTCCATCGAGCAGGCGCGCGAGGCTGCGGAACTGCGCTTCCTCGATCTTCTTCAGCTCGGCGATTTTCGACTCGTCGTTGCCGTGATGCGTGAGCGCGTGCGTCTGGTTTTTCACGCCGGGGATGTTTGGCGTGATGAGCAGCGGGCCGAGGTAAATGGTGATGATGCGCGTGCTGTCCGTCTCCAGCGCGAGGCGCATGGTGTCATACATGAGGTTCGTTTGCGTCTCGACTTCGGTGTCACTCGGGATGTCCTTTGGCATCGGCACTCTCACGATTGGCTTCGGTTTGCGCTCCCACGATTCGGCGTATTGCAAGCGCTGCTCCAACTCGCGCACCGAGGTGAAATATTGGTCGAGCCGCTCCTTGTCGCGCGCGGGCAATCCCTTTTCCAAACTCCGCGCCTCATCTCGCACGAAGTCGAGGATACTGCCGCCGCTGCGCAAGTCATCAATGCTTCGTTCGATCTCCTGCGGCGTGCCCTGCACGAAGAGCCGACGATACAGCGCCGAGGGATTGCGCTCCGCCGGAAGCTGCACCCCATCGCGCGTGGTGGACGGCGTGCCCATGTGATCGCGCCCCACGCTGAGCACGAGCGAGCCGAAGCGCGTCTGCGCGCCGATCTGCTCGGCGGCGAACTGGTCGAGCGAGATGCTATTCTTGAAACTGCTCGCGCCCGGATGAGGCGCGCAGCTCAGGAAACTGCGCTCGGACGAATGGTTCCCATCCACGCCCGGATGCGACACGCCGCTGAATACGGTGAAGCGATCTCGATGAGCTTTAATCAAATCGAGATACGGCGTGCTGCCGTAATCGCGACCTGGCTTCTCCGGGAAAAAGTAGCGCGGCATCACTCCCATGTTCGTCATGATCGCGAGCATGCGTCGGGGCGGCACCGGCGCAGCAGCGCGGGCGAGCGATTCGAGAAAAGGCAGCGCTAGCGTGGCTCCGGTGGCGCGGAGGAAGTGGCGACGGGTGGTGAAGGTTTTCATGACTCTATTTGTTTTGGAACAAGCGGCTCTCAGCCAATGCGTGAATCAACGACCGCACGCCGAACTTCCTGGTCTCCGACTCCGAGAGAATGCGCTCGATCTCGTTGCGGTCGGAGTAGCTCGGCTCCGCACCTGTCGCATACGTCAGAATTTGCGTGACGAAGGCGCGGGCGATGAGTTCGGGCTTGGCGAGCGCGAGTTCTTGAAATGAAGCGAGGTCCGCGAAGGGCTCGCCTTGCGCGGTTTCGCCGCTCGCATCGACGGCGGGGCCGGCCTTGTAGCGGACGCCGGTGCTGTCGGGGAACTTGAGCGCGACGGGCGTGCCTTTTTCCAACGAACGATACTGTGCGCGCCAGCCGCCGATGACGTCGTAGCTCTCCAAAGCGAGGCCTGGCGGGTCCATCTTGCGATGGCACCCAGCGCAGCTTGTATCAGCGCGATGCTTGTCGAGTTGCTCGCGAATGGTGGTCGCGCCGCGCGTGTCGGGATCGATCGCGGACACGCCGGGCGGCGGCGGTGGCACGGGCTGGCCGAGGATGCGTTCGGTGACGAAGACGCCGCGCACGACGGGCGATGACACGGTCCCATTGGCGGTGACTTTTAAAACCGCGCCCTGTGTGAGGAACCCGCCGCGATGGCTGCCGGGCCGGAGTGGCACGCGGCGGATGTCGGGACCGGTGACGCCTGAAATGCCGTAGTGCTCGGCGAGGCGCTGATTGAGCATGGCAAAATCAGACGCGAGGATATTCGACGCGGGCAGGTCTTTGGCGATGAGTTCGCGGAAAAAGGCGCGCGACTCGGCGAGCATGGACTCCTTCAAATAGAGATGAAACTCGGGGTAGAGTGCACGGTCGGGATCAGTGGCGTCGATGTCGCGGAGCTTGAGCCACTGGTCGAGGAAGTCGGTGATGAAGCGCTCGCTGCGTGGGTCGGTGAGCAGGCGTTCGACTTGCGTGCGGAGTATCGCGGGCTCGTGGAGCTTGCTGTGCAGCAGCGCGCCGTCGGGCGGTGAGTTCCAGAGCCAGAAGGCGAGGCGTGTGGCAAGCGCGAGGTCGTCGAGCCGGCCGGGCGTTTCTTTACGGAAGAGGAACTGCGTCGAAGTCAGTGCAGCCTTGTAGGCGTGGCGCATTGCTAGTTCGAAGCAGTCCTCTTTTTCCAGCCGCTGCTGCACGAGGCCGACATACTTCATCACTTCGGCGTCACTCACATCGCGGCGGAAAGCGCGCGGGAGAAAGTTCGCGAGCAAACGCTTCGCATCATCGAGCGGCGCGGCGCTGGCGACGGTGACGAGCGGCTGCGGCTTTGAGTCGCCCGGTGGGATTTCCCACGGCTTCGGCCAACCGTAGCCGAGCTTTTGCGCGGCCTGTGCGTGCGTTGGCGGAGTGAACCCGCTCGCGGCTTCGAAGAGCTTCAGCGGCAAATCGCCGAACACACGGCGATGACTCTCCGGCGGCCATTGCTCGTTGATCGGGCCTTCCACTTCGAGCCAGTCGCACACAATCGCCGGACCGACATGCAGCCCACCGCCGCCCTTGTGTTGATGAATCTGCAAGCCCGTCCAAAAGAACGACGCAGGATCAAAGATAACCTCATCACCCATCTCCAGCCACGGCGTGAGTTCGTGGACCTTCGGCGTGAGCGATGGTGCCTCGAAGTAGCCGAGCGTGCGCGGATGCACATAGAGCCGCACCGTCTGCGGCACCGGCGCGGGCTCCAGCTTGCCCGCGTTCCAATGCGCGCTCCACGTCGAGAGCCGCAGCCGATACTTGCCCGCGAACATCGGCGCGAAGGTCATGCTCTTGAGCCAGCCTTCGAGGTTCGGCGTGAGCAGCGCGACGGATTGCTTCAGTTTGAAAAAGTCCGGCGTCTTGATGTCGTCACCCGGCTCGTGCTTCACCGTCGCCACCGGCCACAGCGGATCGGGCTGCCCATCCTTCAGCAGCACCGCGCTGCCGAGCTTGAGGTTCGCGTGCCACTTGAACGAATCCGTCGGATACAGCCGTCGCTTCACCACCGGCGGCGGCGTGTCGCGCGTGGCAATCGCCGCATCGAGCGCGCGGTCCGCCGCCTCCAGATACTTCGCGAGCTGCACATGCGAGAGGTCGAGCGCCTCACCGACTTTGTCGAAGCCGTGCCGTGAGCCATCCGCGGGCAGCATCTCTTTGATTTCCAAATGCGGCAGCGCCAACAAATCCCGCACCGCATTCTCATACTCCACGCGCGTAAGCCGACGAAGCACTGCGCGCCCGCCATCCTTCGCCATCCGCGCCTCATCCGCCGCGATGAGCTTCGCATCCAAATCCGCGAGCAACGCCTTCGTCTCCGCTTCCGGCGGACGCACCTTCTTCTTCGGCGGCATCTCGCCATTCGCGATGGCGTCGTGGACTTTCACCCACGTCTCGAAGTTCGCGCGGTCGTCGAGCTTCAGCGCGAGCGAAGTCAAATCGAGCCCGCCTTTTTTCTCATCCGCATCGTGGCAGTCGTAGCAGTGCTGCTCGAAGAAAGCCGCCTTATCCGCAGCGTGCAACGCTGCCAGCGGCGCGAGCAGTAGGGCGAGGAGTGCGAATGAATTCTTCATGTGCTGACGGCGGAAACCATCGCGATCGCGACGGACTTGAGGAGCAGGGGAGCACTTGTCATGGCGCGTCGAAGATTAACGGGTGGCCGTGCCCATAAGTTTCTCCACTGCAGGCTTCAGCTTGCCTGCAAGGGCCTCGTAGCCCGCAGGGCCGAGATGCAGATACTGGTCGGAATAGAGCGCCGACTTCAGTGTGCCGTCGGCGTTGGTGAAATCACTCCACAGATCGAGGACGTGGACATTCGCATCGGCATCGAGCTTCAGCGTGTCGAGCATGGCATTGATCTCGCGCACCTTCGCGCCGACTTCCTTGCTGGGATTAAAGGCGGGCAGAATCTTCACCAGGATGATCTGCGACTGCGGGCAGCGGAGGCGGAGGTTTTCGACGCAGAGCCTGATGCCGTGCGCAGCGGCGGTGACGGAGACGCCGTTACCGAAGACGAGCGGGGCGTTGTTCACGCCGATCATAAGCACGATCACTTTCGGCGAGGCACCATCGAGTGCGCCATGGTCGAGTCGCCAGAGGATGTGCTCCATGCGATCTCCGCCGATGCCGAGGTTTACGGTCTTCATCGTACCGAAGTGCTTTTGCCATGCCGCATTGAACGGCTCACCATCCCATCCGCCGCCCCAGTGCTGCGTGATGCTGTCGCCGAGCAGCGCGATGTCGATGTTGCCGCCTGCGGCTTTCACGTTTGCGATGTTGGTCGCATGGTGCTCGATCCACGGATTGCCCGCGCTGCCTTCCTTCGACTTCCAACGGCCCGCCGTCGGCGTGACGAACCACATCTCGGGAAGATGCTTTTTCACTTCGTGGCCGGGTTTCCGCTCGTATTCGCCTTTCGTGGCCCATGCTATTTCCGCATCCGTCAAAGGCCAGCCGGTGAGCTGCGGGTCGAGTTTGCCTTCGTTATACGGCACGTAAGGATAGACGAGCGACTTGCCATCGGCGGTCTTCGGCGTGGGCTTGAGCAGAGTTTCGAGAGGAGAAGCGTTTGCAGTCGTTGGCGCTCCAGATGATGACGACGCTGCGGGAGTGGCAGCACCGGTCTTCTTCGCGGGAATGATCACATCTCCGCCGAGGCCTTTGCCACCGAGAAACTTGTCCAGCAGTGGCTTCAGGCGCTCCGCATACACACCGTAGCCTTCGAGCGAGAGGTGGATGTTGTCCGGCCCGAATAGGGGCTTCTTGATGGTGCCGTCGGCATTCGCGAAATCGTTCCAGAGATCGAGCACATGCACCTTCGGATCGCTGCCAAGATTCAGGGCATCGAGCGCGGCGTTGGTCTTCTTGATGTTCTCATAGAAGGCATTGCCCGGCGCATGACAGGGCAGGATTCTAGCCGCGATGACCTCGGCCTGCGGAAACTTCTCGCGCACATTCGCCACGACCATCTGCGCACCTTTCGCCGCAGCCTCCACGCCGGTCTCGGGCGCGAAGAAAATGTTGTTATTGCCGATCATCACGATCACGACTTTCGGCTGCAAACCTTCGACGCCGGCGTGATCGAGCCGCCACAAGACGTTCTGCGCCTTGTCGCCGCCGATGCCGATGTTGATCGTCTTGTAGCCGCTGAAGTGCTTCTTCCACGCATCATTCAGCACGCCCTTGTCCAGCGGACTGCCCCACTGCTGCGTGATGCTGTCCCCGACGAGCAGCACATCGATCGGGCCGGCGTTCGCTTTCACATACTCGACGAGCCGCTCATGCGTATCGAGCCACGACGTGCCACCCCAGTTCCCCGCACTCGGCACCACCGGCCACATCTGCGGCAGATGTTTGCTCGCCTCGCGACCTGGGCGTCGCTCGAACTCTGGCTTCAGGACATAGGCGCGTTCCTCCTCGGTCAGTGGCCAGCCAGTCTTCTGCGGCTCGGCGGTGATGTGGGGATAGTCGATGGCTTGCGCGTGGAGTGCGATGGCTAGGATAGCGAGGGTGAGTGACGTTTTCATGGTTCAGCGTTGGACGATGCGGATGGGGAGTTCGGGCGAGGTCTTGAGCGTGAGCTTCACGTCATCGACAAAGAGGCCTTGGAGTTTCGCGGGGCGGAGATTGGGCCGTGCGGCGATTTGGACGACGGCAAAATCCGCCACGGCGGGCACGAGACATTTGGCGGTGAGTGTGCCTTTTGCATCCTTGCCGAGCGTGGTGACTTGGACGCTGCCGCTAGAAAGGGCTTCGGTGATGCTCTGCGGCCAGGATTTGTGCTGCATCGCGGGATCACCCTGGAAAACATAAAGCTGGCAGAAAAAGGTGACGGAGGGCTTCGTGTTCTGCGGGCGGGCATCAAGGAAGTTCGCGCTGAGTTCGAGCACAGCATCGCCCTCCTGGCTGAATGTGTAGCGCAGCGGGCGGAGATCGACGAGCTGGAAGACATCGCAAGAGATGGCGCGGGCGCTGGGGTCGCGCGAATCGCCGCCGGGGGAGATGAAGCTCAATCTTCCGTCGTCTGTGATCGCGGCCTCATCACCGCTCCAGGGTCCGGTTTGATGGGGAAAGCCGCGCTCCAATCGCTTTTCGTCAAAGCTGCCATTTTGCAGCGAAAAGAGCCGTTCCGTGCTCATTCGAGGCGCGGAGATGGCCCATAAAATCGACGCACTGAAGAGCCCGATGACCAATCCCGCCGCCGCCGCAGTGAGCGGACGCCAAGTGAGCCACTTGAACGACGATTGCTGGCGAGCCGGTGACGCAGGTCTCGCCAGGGTAGCGGTGACCAGCCGTCCATCGCCCAATGCGGAGTCCAGGCTGGCATAGCGAGCAAAGAGGCGGCGAAAGGTGGGATCGTTGCGCAGGTGGTCTTGCAATGCCTGCATCTCCTCCGGTGTGGCTGTGCCGTCGATATGGCGGCGGATCAGTTCGAGTCGTTCGTGATCTGAGTTCATGCGATTCCTTCCCTTTTGAGCACCCGTTGCGTGCAATCCATCAAGGCCAGCCGGATGCGGTGCAGGGCCTTGTAAAATGACATCGGGGAACGCCCCAGCGATGCCGCCAGCTCATCCATGCGGACCCCCGGCGCATACCCGGCCTCCAGCAGCTTGCGCTGAGCACTGTCGAGCTTGCCGAGGCATTCATCCAGCGCCTCTCGCTCGGCTTCATACGCATCCGCGCTGTCAGCGACCTCGGCGGCCAGCAGTTCCATCACATCCTCATCAAACACCAGCCGGTCCCGCATCCGGTCCCGGACGAATGCGAGCGCCTTGAACTTCGCCACCCCGAACGCCCAGCGCCTGAAATCTTCGATGGCTGATAGTTCCGCAAACTTCCGCCACAGCACCACAGCGACCTCCTGCATGACCTCCCGTGCATCCTCGCGGGTCGGCATCAGCGTTCGCACAAAGCCATTCAGCGCCTCCTCATGCTCCACATAGAGCCGGAGGAACTGGTCGTGCTTTTCATTTTCCGCAGGTGTCATCAGAAGACACATTCCGCAAGGGGGGCACCAATTGCCGAAAAAAGTTTCGGCAATAAGCAAGCCCCCGTCTGTCACGATTCTTTGCAACGAGAGGGATGCCGCTCCCGTTCGTTGAACCTCCCATGCCCACCGATAAAATTCCCAGCGCCAAGCCCCAGAGTCCGCAGCAATTCGTCGCCGGAGTTCGTGAGCGTGTCGCGAAGATCGTCGTCGGTCAGGATGTCGTCGTGGAGCGCGTGATGATCGCGCTGCTCACGGGCGGGCATTTGCTGCTGCAAGGATTGCCGGGCCTCGCGAAGACGTTGCTCGTCAACACCATCGCCAAGGCCATCAATCTCGACTTCAAACGCATCCAGTTCACCATCGACATGCTACCGTCCGACATCATCGGATCGGAGATCATCGAACAAAAGAGCGGTGAGTTTCGCATCCATCGCGGACCGGTGTTCACGAACCTGCTGCTCGCCGATGAAATCAACCGCGCGGCCCCGAAGGTGCAGGGCGCGATGCTCGAAGCCATGCAGGAACGCAAGGTCACAATTGGCGGACAGAACCTCAAGCTGCCCACGCCCTTCCTCGTCATCGCCACGCAGAATCCGGTGGAGCAATCCGGCACCTTCGATCTCCCCGAGGCGCAGCTCGACCGCTTCATGCTGCTGCATCGCCTCGGTTATCCGACACGCGATGAAGAACAACTGATCCTGCAACGCCAGCTCGGCATGGGTTTGCGAAAAGAGGACGGCGGCGCCGTGCCGCGCTCCGCCTTCGACATGATCGAAGACACGCCAGGTGCCTCCGTCGCCGATCTCGTCACCTCCATGGAAGCCGTGCAGGCGGTGCATGTCAGCGAAGTCTTCGTGAAGCACTGCGTCGAACTCGTGCGCCGCACGCGCGATAATCCGCTGCTCGACTTCGGTTGCAGCCCGCGTGCCGGGCTCGCGCTCATCAACTCCGCCCGCGCCCGCGCCATCATGCATGATCGCGATTACGTCACGCCCGAGGATCTCTTCGATCTCGCCGAGGACGTCATCCTGCACCGCATCCGCGTCAGCTACGAAGCCTCCGCCGCAGGCCACACGGGCAAGCAAGTGCTCGAAGGAATTCTCGCTGGCATGGGCTGATTTTGGTGTCACCTCGAACGAAGGACATCTGGGCAAAATCGAGGCGGAGGAGCTCAGCGTGGCGTTTCAATTCGGTTTGGGATGAGGATGCTTTGAATGACGGACGAGAATGACCCCTCGGAGAGATTGGAGTTGTTGATCAAAGCGGGGACAAGTGCGAAGCTGAACCGCACATGGTATTTGGTGTCATCCGAGGGGCTGCTGGAGGCGTCGTCGTATTTGAAGGGCTTCAGCAGCAAATTCGCCGGGACGCTTGAGAGCCTGACGAAGTTGCTCGGCTTTTAGCAGAAGCTGCGGAGCACAAGTTATTTCATCCCGTCATCTGGCAGGATTCTAAGCCTGCCTTGCGACGTGCAGTTCATGCATTGATCTGCCAGGAATCGCGCTTGCAGAAGGGACTTGCACTCCTACCATCGCGACCCTTTTTCTCACAGACATGGAACAACCTCTTCCCGGACAACGCTGGGTCAGTAACAATGAGCCCGAACTGGGGCTTGGTGTAGTCATGAAGGCCCAGTTTGGGCGCGTGGAACTCTTCTTCCCAGCCGCTGGGGAAATGCGCCAATACTCGCTCACGGGGGCACCGCTGCGCCGGGTGCGCTTCCAGCCGGGGGACACGGTCAAAACTCATGAAGGCAAGCAGATCGAGGTCGAGAGCACGGAGGAGCGCAAGGGGATGCTCTTTTATCTCGGCAAGGACGTGGAGATCAGCGAGGCGGAACTGGCGGACACGATCAGTTTCAGCAAGCCGCAGGACCGCCTGATGGCGAGCCAGATCGATGACCTGGTGACCTTTGACCTGCGTGTGGAGGCGCTGCAGCGCCGCGCGCAGATCCGCCAGTCCACCGTGCGTGGGCTCTGCGGCGGGCGTGTGGACCTGCTGCCGCATCAGATGTTCATCGCGAATGAGGTGGGCAATCGTCTGGTGCCGCGTGTGCTGCTGGCAGACGAGGTGGGCCTGGGCAAGACCATTGAGGCAGCCCTGATCCTGCATCGGCTGCATCTTACGGGCCGCGCGGAGCGGGTGCTGATCCTGGTGCCGGATGCGCTGGTGCATCAGTGGTTTGTGGAGCTGTATCGCCGCTTCCATCTCTGCTTCTCGATCTACGATGAGAACCGCTGCGACGAGGTGGAGACGGAGGAGGAAAGCGCGAACCCTTTCCTGGAAAGCCAGCTCGTCATTTGCAGCACCACTTTCCTGGCGAAGTCGCCGAACCGCGCCGCGCAGGCACTGGAAGCCGGCTGGGATCTGCTGATCGTGGATGAGGCGCATCATCTGGAATGGAGCACGCAGGGCGCGAGCGCGAGCTACGCGATGGTGGAGACGCTGACGGCGAAGATCCCCGGTCTGCTGCTACTGACCGCCACGCCGCAGCAGCTCGGGCCCGAGGGCCACTTTGCCCGTCTGCGTCTGCTGGATGCGAACCGCTACGCCGATCTGGAGCAGTTCCTGGAAGAGTCGAAGCACTACGAAGAGGTGGCCAGTGCGGTGGACCGTCTGCTGGAAGGCAAGAATCTCAGCGCGGCGGACCAAAAGCTCTTTGCCAAAAAGTCCCCGCATGTGCAGTCGCTGGCGAAGGAGACGAAGGACGGCACCGAAGGCGCACGCGAAAAGCTCGTGGCGGCGCTGCTGGATGAGTTCGGCACGGGCCGTGTGATGTTCCGCAACACGCGTGCGGCCCTGAGCGGCTTCCCGGAGCGCAAGGCGAAGCTTGCACCCATCGACGGCGGTGATGATCCGCTGGAGGCGAAGGTGAAGTGGCTCGCGGCTTTGCTAAAAAAGCTCGGCGAACAAAAGGTGCTGCTCATCTGCCGGACCCGAAAGCTGGCCGAAGAGATCAACGAACGTCTGCTGCGTGAGGTGAACGTGACCGCTGCGCTCTTCCACGAAGGTCTGACGCTGATGCAACGCGACCGTCAGGCGGCTTTCTTTGCCGAAGAGGAATCCGGCGCACGCATCCTGCTCTGCTCCGAGATCGGCAGCGAGGGACGCAACTTCCAGTTCGCGCATCATCTGGTGCTCTTTGACCTGCCTGCGGACCCTGAGGTCGTGGAGCAGCGCATCGGGCGACTGGACCGCATCGGCCAGACGAGCACGATCCACATCCACGTGCCCTACATCAAAGCGAGCGCCGAGGAAGTGCTGGCCCGCTGGTATGACGAGGGGCTGGATGCCTTTGAAAAGAATCTGCATGGAGCCACCGAGATCGCCCAGGGATTGCAGGACTCGCTGAATCCGCTGCTTGAGGACTTCGATGCCAAGGCGCTCACGGCTTTCCTGAAGGAAACCAAGACGCTGCGCAGTCAGGTCACGAAGAAGCTGGAGCGCGGCCATGACCGGCTGTTGGAGCTGAACTCCTGCAAACCCGAGCAGGCAGACACGGTGATCGACACCATCCGCAAGCTGGATGCCGACGATGAGTTTGAGGAGTTCTTCATCCGCCTTGTGGATCACTTCGGGCTCGAAGTGGAGGAGATGGAGAATCGCAGCTACGTCTTCAAGCGCGGCGACCTCATCACGGATGCTTTCCCTGCACTGCCGGAAGAAGGATTGACCGTCACCTTTGATCGCCAGCGTGCGATCACGCGGGAAAACATCGCGTTGCTGACCCCAGATCACCCCATCGTGCGTGGTGCGCTGGACCTGCTGCTCGGCGGGGAGCATGGCAATTCCAGCTTCGCCGCATGGCGTGCATCAGGTGTCGAGGGACTCATGCTGGAGACGCACTTCGTCGTCGAATGCGTGGCACCCTCCGCCCTGAATGCGGACCGCTTCCTCGCACATGTCCCTGTGCGTGTGGTCGTGGATCATGCGGGCAAAGATCGCCGCACTGACACGGCGTATCTGCATGCCAAGCTCGACAAGAGCAACCCCACGCGCCTGCTGGAGAAGCCGCCCGTGCGTAAGAAGCTCTTCCCCGACATGCTCAGCGCCTCGCGCAAGATCGCCGATGCGGAGATGAAGAAGCTCGTCGCCGAAGCCATCGCCACCATGAAGGAGAAGATCCAGGCGGAGATCGACCGACTCGAAGCGCTGCGCGTGCACAACGACCACGTCCGGCCTGAGGAGATCGAAGCTCTCAAAGACCAGATCACTGCGCTGGAGGAAGCACTCGGCGGAGCCCGCCTTCGTCTCGATGCGCTGATGCTGGTGGTGCAGTCGAAGTGATCTGCATGGCCGTCGAACCTCATTTGGAATGAGGTTCGACGTGTTTCTCGACATTCGAAGGAAGATGGAATGGCGTTGCCGTGTGGCATGATGAGTGCGGATCATGAGGCGTCATTTCCCCCCGATGATCTTCCCCCCTTCACTTCGGATCGTGCTCGCCCTCGGTGCGTCGCTTTTCACGATCTCCGCCTCCGCTGCCTCGCCGGAGAATGATATCCTGCAAGTGACCGCGCCGGAGATACCGCCGCCGGACATTCCAGAAGAGCACCTGCCGGGATTCCGCCTCGCGCGGGTGACCTTCGAGCGCGAGTTCGACTCGCCCGTCATGCTCGCCACCATCCCGGAAGGCCAAGGCGAGCAGGTGGTGGCGATGCAGCGTGGGGAGTTTTGTGCGGTTCGCGTGGAGGATGCCACTTGGCGGCCCTTCCTCGACTTCCGTGAGCGCATGAAGGACATCCTGCTTTTCGAGGAGGGCGTGCATGGCATCGCCTTTCATCCACAGTTCGCCACGAACCGTCTTTTCTACCTGAGCTACACGCAGAACGACCCACGGCGCACGGTCATCAGCGAGATGAAAGCCACGGCAGGAGATGCGCCCATCGCCATGCCGGAGACGGAGCGCATCGTGCTGGAGATCCAGCAGCCGCTGGCGGATCACTGGGGCGGTCATTTGCTCTTCGGGCCGGATGGCATGCTCCACATCGCGCTCGGTGATGGTGGCATGAGAGATGACCCCTACGCGCTGGCTCAGAATCCCTGGGTGCTGCATGGCAAGGTGCTACGCATCGACGTTAATGGCCGCAGTGGCGCGCTGCCTTATGCCATCCCGGCGGACAATCCCTTCGCCAAGGATCAGATGGTGCGGAAGGAGATCTACGCTCTTGGTTTGCGGAATCCCTGGGGTCTCAGTTTTGATGCCAAAACAGGCCGCCTCTGGTGCGCCGATGTCGGCCAGGATCTGTGGGAGGAGATCAATCTCATCAAACCTGGTGCCAACTACGGTTGGAGCCACCGCGAAGGGCCCACGGGCACCGCCTTTCATCCGAAGCCGCTGCTGGCAGGCACCGACTCTACCGATCCCGTCCACGCCTACACGCGCCTCAGAGGCGAGGGCATCTGCATCGTCGGCGGGCATCTGTATCGTGGCAGCAAGCTCGCGGGGCTCGATGGTGCCTACCTCTTCGCCGACTGGGGTTACGGCCATGTCTGGGCTCTGGAGATGGATGCCGAAGCGCACCCCATGCGCCGCCTCGTGCTCCAGCGCGGGCCGCATCCGCACAAGTTCAATCCCACGCTCGTCACCGCCGATCCCGAGGGCGAGCCCATCCTGCTCTCCCAGGACGGCGGACTTTACCGCCTGGAGATGGAGCCGGTGGATTGAAAAAAGCCCCGTTTCCTTTTCCCGACGGCTGTGTATGGCAGGAGGATCATCCCCCTGCCATGACCCTGATCTCTGGAACCGCCGTCGCTGAAAAAGTCCTCGAAGAATGCCGCCGTGACATCGCCGAGCTGGCGAAGCTCGGCAAGAAGCCGGGCCTCGCCGTGGTGCTCGTCGGCGATGATCCCGCCTCCCGCGCCTACGTCCGGTCGAAGGACAAGAAGTGCCGCGATCTCGGCCTGCATTCCGTGAAGCACGAGTTGCCCGCCAGCACCACGCAGGCGGAGCTGCTCGCCGTCGTCGAGTCCTTGAACAACGACCCCGCCATCCACGGCATCCTCGTGCAAAGCCCGCCGCCGAAGCACATCGACGAAGCCGCCATCGTCCGCGCCATCGATCCCGCGAAGGACGTGGATGGCTTCCATCCGATCAACGTCGCCAAACTCGCGCTGGAGGACCCCAGCGGCTTCGTCCCCTGCACTCCACTTGGCTGCCAGCGCCTGCTCATTGATGCAGGCATCGAGACCAGCGGGGCCAATGTCGTCGTCGTGGGGCGCAGCATGATCGTTGGCAAGCCGATGGCGCTTTTGCTCATGGCCAAAGGCGTGGGCGGTGATGCCACCGTCACCGTCGCCCATTCCCGAACCAAAGATCTGCCCGCCATCTGCCGTCAGGCCGACATCATCGTCGCCGCCATCGGCAGGCCCGAGTTCATCCGTGCCGAGCATGTCAAAGAAGGCGCCGTGGTGATCGATGTCGGCATCAATCGTATCGAAGCTCCGGGCACCGAGAAAGGCTACAAGCTCGTCGGTGATGTCGCTTTCGAAGAGGTCGCTCCGAAGTGCAAAGCCATCACACCCGTGCCCGGTGGCGTCGGTCCCATGACCATCGCCATGCTCATGGCGAATACGATCAAGGCGTGCAAACAGGCGTAAGCCCCACGTCATGTTTCAGGAAGCGGCCTCACGACTTTGCACGGCCTGCGGCATGTGCTGCAATGGCGTGTTGTTTGAGATCGTGAGGCTCCAGCCGCAGGACTCTGTGAAGGAGCTTGCGAAGCTCGGGATGCAGATCAACCGACGCAAGACGCAGCCTTACTTCAAGCAGCCCTGCCGTTTCATCAATGACTGCACCTGCATGATCTACGAGCAACGCCCCACGCGCTGCCGGCGCTTCGAGTGCCTGCAATTGAAGCTGCTCGCGGCGGAGGAAATCACCGAAGAGGAGGCGGCTGCAAAGATTGCTGAGGCCAAAACGCTGGTGCAGCGGATCCACGAACTACTCGCTGAAGCCGGAGATCACGCGGTTGATGAAGCGCTGGAAGAGCGCGTGAGACGCGTGCTCGGGGATCAGACAGACACGCCGTTGTATCACGAGATGCAGACCTTGAAGCGACTGCTGAACCGGGACTTCCGCGCGCTGACCGACTGAAAGCCATCGGCTGTGTGGGGCGTAGCGTCTGTATGTTCCGACCACTCGCCCTCCTCCTTGCCGTCACCGCCCTTCATGGGGCCGATCCCGTCCCACTCTTCATCGAAGGCTACGCTGGGCAGCGCAGCGTCGCGCAGGGCGAGGAAATCCCCATTCACGTCAGCACCACGGCGGCGAAGTTTGAGATCGAGGTCACGCGACTCGGCACGAAACGCGAGGTCATGTGGAAAAAGGCCGACGTGCCCGGCGCGGCGCATCCCGTGCCGGAGGATGCCTCCGCGAATGGTTGTCGCTGGCCGGAGAGCGTGCGCGTGCCCGTCGCTGCGGATTGGAAGAGCGGCTACTACGAGGTAGCGCTGCGTGCCGCCGATGCTGGCGGGAAGTGGACGCATCGCGGCGCACGCACCGCCATCAGCAGCGCGTGGTTCATCGTGCGCCAGGCCAAGCCCGGCAGCACCTCGAAGATCCTTTTGCAGCTCTGCTCGAACACCTACAACGCCTACAACAACTGGGGCGGCTTCTCCGTGTATGCCTACAACAGCCTCTCGAAGAACCAGGGCAGCCGCGTGAGCTTTGAGCGGCCCGGCCCGTCGCAATTCGCCCGCTGGGAGCTGCCCTTCGTCGTGTGGGCGGAGCAAAACGGCTACACACTCGAATTCGCCGCCAATGACGACCTCGAATTCCGCCCCGAGATGCTCGCGAACTACAAACTCGTCCTCAGCGTCGGCCACGACGAGTATTGGAGCACACCGATGCGCGACAACTTGGAGGCGTGGATCGCCAAAGGCGGCAACGTGGCCTTCTTCAGCGGCAACACCTGCTGCTGGCAGGTGCGCAGCGAGGCGGAGGGCCGCGCCTTCACCTGCTTCAAGCAGAACTACCACCTCGATCCCGTCTTCCAGACCCGCGACTTCAAGACGCTCAGCACCGCGTGGAGCCATCACCTGCTCCAGCGCCCTGAGAACCAGCTCACCGGCGTCGGCTTCCTCTGGGGCGGCTACATGCGCAGCCACGGCCAGTTCATGGACGGCGACGCCTCCTACATCGTCCACCGCCCCGACCACTGGATCTACGAAGGCACCGGCCTGAAGCGCGGCGACCGCTTTGGCGCGAAGGACACCATCGTCGGCTACGAGTGCGACGGCTGCGAGCTCGAATGGCGCGACGGCCTGCCCTTCGCCACGCACCAAGATGGCACGCCGAAGACCTTCGAAGTCCTCGGCACCTGCCCCGTCCGCTGGCACCCCGACGACGTCGAGTGGTATGAGAAATGGGAAATCGGCCGCACCGGCGCCGCCTGCCTCGGCCTCTACACGAACACCGGCACCGTCTTCACCGCCGCCACCACCGATTGGTCCCACGGCCTCCAAGGCAACGACGCGCATGTGGTGCGCATCACGAAGAATGTGTTGGAGCGGCTGGGGAGGTGATTCCGGTTTTACATGTCAGCATCATTACTTATTCCAAAACACAAATCCGACAGTGAGACGGTTCAACTCGTCATCAAAGCCGGATATCCTGAAGTCGAACCAGTTCTGTATGAATTGCTAGAGTGGCTTCAAGACATGAACTGGCCCATCGCTTGGGAGCTCTACCCTTTTCTATCAACGATAGGCATCCCCTTGGCTCCGTCGATTCGAAGAGTTTTTCAAACCGACGACTACACTTGGCAACGCAATGTGAGTCGACTCTTCTCTGACTCGAAAGAACTATATGAGCTGTTTCGCGAACAGATCATACGAATAGCAAAGTCTCCAACCAGCGAAGAAAAACTGGACGATGTCGATGAAGTTTGCCTTGAAGCCATTCATGCCCACGAACCAACACTTTGCTTCAATTAGGAAGGCCGTTGCCTGCTACAGCGTTAGTCCCCGCATGAAACCCACGCTGCTCCTTCTCGCGCTCACGTCCTCGCTTTTCGCCGCGGAGCGGCCGGAGGTCACGGTGCCGCGGCAGACGAGCGGGGATGCGACGGTGCAGCCGAAGTGGGAGGAGACGTTGACGATCACCGTCGGCACGAAGGACGCGGACATCGTCGGCAGCGACCAGCGGGCCATCCAGGCAGCGGTGGATCATGTGGCGAGGCTCGGCGGCGGCACGGTGCGCATCTTGGCGGGCACGTATCGACTGCGAAACGCCGTTTGTCTGCAAAGCGGTGTCCATCTCATCGGCGAGGGCGACAAAACCGTGCTCATCAAAGAGTCCTCCACCACCACGCCGCTGAAGCTCGACAGCGACTGGTATGACCAGGAGATCACGCTGACCGACGCCACCGGCTTCTGCGTCGGCGATGGCATCTGCCTGCGGGCCAAGGACGCCAAAACCGGTCGCCAGACCGTGATCAAGCGCACGCTGACCGCCCGCAGCGGCAACCGCTTCAAGCTCGACAAGCCCCTGCGCGAAAACCTGTGGCAGATGAACGACGCCACCTGCTCCACGCTCTTCCCGCTGCTCAGCGGCGAGTTCGTGGACGACCTGC
>NZ_JBILYB010000013.1:0-68795 GCF_044378005.1 Prosthecobacter sp. | reverse complement strand
CCAGCCCGGTGAACGCCCCCGTCTTGACCACCCCCGCCACTCCTGATCTGCCCGGCGGCGGCCTCACCGTGCCAAAGACCATCCTCGCCGCCGAGGCCAAGGGCATCAACACCAACACCCTCACGCCCCTGCAAAAGCAGGTCATGGCCGCCCTCCCCATCTGCAAGGTCAAAACCGTCGTCAAAGACCAGGGCTTCGTCATTCTCGATGCCGGATCCAAGCAGGGCCTCAAGAAAGGTCAGCAGCTTGAGGTGCGCCGCGAAAACGGCGTCCTCGGCAAGATCCGCATCACCGACACCATCGAGGAAAACGAAGCCGTCGCCGATCTCGACCTCACCTCCATCCCCGCTGGCATCAGCATCGAGCCTGGCGACGAAGTCATCCAGCCCGTCGTCCGCTGATGGCCCGGCTCCGACTCGATCAAGCCCTCGTCCAGAGCGGTCAGGCACCCTCCCGTGAGCAGGCCAAGCGCCTCATCATGGCCGGAGAAGTCATGCTGGGTGACACCGTCCTCACCAAGCCCGGCTGGCTCGTCCGCCCCGATGCCATCCTCACCGTCCGGCAGCCGCCCAAATTCGTCAGCCGTGGCGGTCTCAAGCTCGAAGGCGCGCTTGATCACTTCCACATCGACGTCACCGGCCTCATCGGCATGGACGTCGGCGCCTCCACCGGCGGCTTTACCGACTGCCTCCTCCAGCGCGGCGCGGTGAAAGTCCATGCCTTCGATGTCGGCACCAACCAGATGGTCTGGAAGCTCCGTAACGACCCCCGCGTCATCTGCCGCGAGAACTTCAACGTCCGCCACATGCAGCCCGCCGATGTTCCCGAACTCGTGGACATCATCGTCGCCGATGTGTCCTTCATCTCCCTCACCCTCGTCCTCCCCGGAGCCCTCAGCGTCTTAAAGACTGGCGGACAGGCTCTCGTCCTGGTGAAGCCCCAGTTCGAACTCACCCGCGAAGACATCGGCCCCGGCGGCATCGTCCGCGATCCCGAGGCCCACGCCCGCGCTTGCCAGCGCATCCAGGACTTCGTCCAAAGTCAGCCCGACCTCGAATGGCGCGGCCTCGTCGAGTCCAGCATCCAAGGCACCGATGGGAACCGCGAATTCCTCGCCCACTTCGTTCGCAGCCACCGGCCCATAATTTGAGTATGGACCGAGCTCCTGACCTCGGAAGACAATCACCTATCTCCTGAATAGGATCGGGCCTGAGCTTTCGTTCGAACCTTACTTCGGCAGCATGGTGAGATACTGCGTCTCGAGCTGCTTCACCTTGGCGCGGAGCGGGTCGAGCTGGGGCTGGAGCTTGGTCAGCTCGGCGTTGATCTCGGCGAGGTTCTTGTCGCGGACGGGATTGTCCTTGGTGGCGGCGGCGATGGCGGCTTCGGCACTGGCTTTCTTGGCTTTCGTGCCTTCGAGAGCTTCGCTGGCCTTGGCGACTTCGGCTTTTTTGGCATCGACGATCTTGATCTCGCCTTCCAGCTTGGCGCGGGCATCGGCGAAGGCTTTCTCAAGCGGAGGAAGCGCGGCTTTGATCTGGGCGATCTGGTCGGTCACGGGCTTCGACTTCGTGGCGAACTCGGCGGCGAGGGCGGCTGGGACGGCGTTTTTGTCGGCGCGGGCTTTGTCCTGGGCGGCGATCTCCTTGCTCAGGCTGTCGTGCTGACCACGGAGCGGGGCGGCGAGTTTGTTGGCGGCATCGAGTTCGGCCTTGGATTTGGCTAGAGCGACTTCGAGCTGCTTGGCGGTGTTGGTGGCGTTGCTGAGGTCGTTCTTGGATTTGGCGAGCACGGGGCGTGCGGCATTGAGGGCTTTTTCAGCATCCGTGCGAGCGGTGCGGCGGGCATCGCGATCTGCCTGAGCAGCGACGATCTTCGCCGAGGCTTCGACGATGGCTTTGTCGGCAGCGACTTTATCAGCGGCCTTCTCTTTGGCCTTGGTGATTTCGGCGTGGCTGCGCTGGCTCTCGTTCAGGGCTTTCTCGGGAGCGGTGAGTTCGGCGGCGGCTTTCGCAAGGGCAGCTTCGGCGTCTTTGACGGCCTTTTCCTGGACTGGCAAAGCTGGGGTGAGATCGGCGACGGTCTTCTTCGCAGCGGCGAGTTTGCCTTCACGGGCGGTGAAGTCGGCCTGCTTGCTCTTCACCTGCTCTTCAGGGTTTTTGAGCTTGGCGGCAACTTCGGCGAGCTTCTTCTTCAGGCCGTCGATGGCTTTGCCGATGTCTTCGGAGGATTTCTTGGCAGCGGCGGTGCCGTCGTCGCGGACTTTGGCAAGGGCGGCGACTTCGGCTTCGCGGGCGGCGAGAGATTTTTTGGTTTCTTCGACCTTGGCAGCAGCGGAGAGGTCGGCGTTGCGGGAAGGTTTGATGGCTTCTTCGATGCCAGCGAGCTCGGCCTTGAGCTTGGCGAGTGTGGCTTCGTTCTGCGGCTGGAGGTTGGTGGTCTCGGCGATGGTTTTCTTGGCAGCCTCGATCTTGGCGGCGTTGGCGACTTTGGCTTCCTCGTTCTCCTTTTTGGCAGCGGTGTAGTCGTTGAAGCTGCCTTCGAGTTTGGCGAGGTTTTCCTTCTCGGTCAGCACGCCGACATTGAACTGCGCGGCCTTCAAAATGGTGGGCAGCTTCTGGAGCACGGCGATCTCATCGCTGGAGGATTTGGCGGCGAACTGCGCAGCGGCGAGCACGGCTTTATCCTGATTCAGCGCGGCTTCCGCAGCTTTGACACGGTCAGGACCTGCTTTGACTAGGGCTGGCAGCTTTGGCAGTTCGGCCTTCTTCGCGGCGATCTCGTCGGTCAGTGGCTTCAGCTTGGCGGTGGTGTCGGCGATGAGCTTATCAAGGTCGGCCACAGGTGCTGGCGCGGCTCCGAGGGCGGCTTTGGCTTTCTCGACAGCGGCGGTGAGTTGGTCGGCCTTGGCTTTGATTGGCGCGAGTTTCTGCTGCTCGGCTTTGGCAGCGGTGAGCTTGGCTTCGAGGTCCTTCACTTTGGCGGTCAGAGCTGCATCGCCAGCCTTGGCTGCGAGTTCTTTCTTGGCGGCTTCGAGAGCGGCGTTTGCATCGGCTGCGGTTTTGTCAGCGGCGGGCAATTTGGCTGCCTCGGCAACTGCGGCAGCCTGTTCCTTCTGCTGGGCGGCGAGCTGGGTGGACTTGTCGGCGTAGGCCTTGATGGCGGCGGTGCGGGCGGTTTTGTCCGTGGTGGCTTTGGCGATGGCGGCCTTGGCTGCGGCGAGGGATTTTTCCGCAGCGGCGATCTCGCCGGGGTAGGCTTTCGTGCGGCGCTCCTGCTCGGCAAGTTCGGCTCGGGTTTTGTTCAGAGCTTCCTCGCGAGCCTTCACGGCTGCTTCGGCTTTTTTGATGGCGTCTTGGAGGCTTGGGAGCTTGGCGACGAGCTCGGTGGCGCGCTTTTCAGCTTCGACGATGCGCTGAGCGATGAGCGGCGGGTTGCTGCTGAGCTGGCCGAGTTCGGTCATCTTTTCCTGGAGCGTGAGCACCTTGATCTCGCCACGCCAGTTCGAGCTGATGCAGGTCTTGCCGTCGTGGAGGGCGACGACTTTGGCGACGATGTCGCCCTGGCTGGGGAACTCGGCTTTTTTGGTGCCATTCACGTCCCAGAGGCGGACGAGGCCGTCGTCACCACAGGAAACGATGAGGCCATCCGGCGTGAAGGACACGGACTGGACGCCGCCACCATGGGCTGCCCAATCTTTGACTTTCTTGCCTTCGTTCATCTCCCAGACAGCGATGGTGCCGTCCTTCGAGCAGGAGGCGAGGATGTTGGAGTCGGCACGCCAAGCGAGGTCGTTGGTTGGGCCTTTGTGCTGGCCGAGGATGTAGAATTCACCACCATTCGCGGCTTCCCAAACCATGACGTTGCCATTGCGGTCAGCGGTGGCGAGCAGGACGCCATCGGGGCTGAATTTGGTGCCGAGGATCCATTCGGTGTGCTTGCTGATGGTGTATAATTCCTCGCCAGTGGCACTGTCGTAGCACTTCACTTTTTTATTCGTGCAGCCGATGGCGACCATCTTGTGGTCGGGGCTGATGTCGGCAGCCATGACTTGGTCGAACTCCTTGCCGACTTCGATCATGCGTTTGCCGGTTTTCACATCCCAAACGATGGCGTGCCCGAGCTTCCCACCACGACCGCCGCCCATGACGAGCAGGCTGCCATTGCGGCTGAACTGGAGCGTGCGGGCGTAGCCTTCCGCATAAGGCAAAATGCCCGCGAGCTGACGCGTGTCGGTATCATAGAGGAGAATCTGCTTCGGTGCGGCGATGGCTGCGAGCGATGTCCAGGGGCTCGCGGCCATGGCGGTGACAGCCGTGGTGCGCGGGGTGACGATGACGGGCTCCAGCAGGACGTGCTCCGGCTTGGCAATCGGACCGGCTGGCTTGCCGCTGGTGACGGTGACGGCCATGTCCACCTTCGGTTTGCTGGATTTCTTAGCGACGCTGGACTTCGTTTCGAGCAGGCCGCCAGTGACCCATTTGGCGAGCAATTCGAGTTCCTTGGCGTTCAGTCCTGTGCCTTCCGGCGGCATGAAAGGCTCCTCTTTCTTTGCGCAGGTGCTCCACAGACGGCTGCCGTCGGGATTGCCCGCATCGACGATTGCTCCGCCACCGCCGCCGGTCATGAGCGCGCCGAAGCTGGTGAGGTCGAGGTCGCCCTTTTTCTTGTCCGGGTTGTGGCAGGAGAAGCATTTGTTCTCCAGCAACGGCTTGATGTGGTCCTCATAGGTCAGCTTTTCTCCATCCTGCGCGAGAGCAGAGGTGGAGGCGAGGCAAAGGCCGGTGAGGGAGGCAAAGACGTAACGGGGCAGCATGGTGAGGTTTGGGGGGACGCCAAACCTACGCTACGAATCTGCCCGGCCTTTCGACTGAGTATGAGGAGTGTAGGCCGATGATTGGCGAGATTACTCCCGGGAGCCGGGAGTGACCTTGAGCTCCACGGTCTTGCCTTCGCGAAGGACGGTGATGCTGGTCTCGGCACCGATCTTCAGCTCGCCCATCAGGCTTGTGTAGTCATAGATGTTCAACACGTCTTTGCCGCTGAGCTTGATGATGATGTCGCCGCCTTTGACGCCGGCTTTGGCCGCAGGGCCGATGGGGGAGACGCCGCTGAGTTTCACGCCTTTGGTATCGCCCTGCGCGTAGTCGGGGATGGTGCCGAGGTAGGCTCTCATGCCACCGCGCGTGCCTTGATTCTTCGGCGCATCCATGGCGACATAGTCGGGGTTTGTGTCGGCGGTGGCGATGCTGCGGGAGATGAGGCCCATGAGTTTCGCGATCTTGGCCGCGTTCTCGTAGTCGATCTTTTCGGCGGTGTCGCTCGGCAGGTGGTAGTCGGCGTGGCTGCCGGTAAAGGCGTTCAGCGTGGGGATGCCGCGCAGATAAAAGGTGGTGCTGTCGGTGGGTAGATGGGCGTCGTTTTGAGTCGTGATGGGCAGTCCGATGGGTGCGTTGCGCTTCTCGATCTCCTTCGCCCACCAAAAGCTGGAGCCGACGCCCTGGAGCACGAGGGTCTTTTGGAAGCGGCCGATCATGTCCATGTTTAAACAAGCGGCGAACATACCGGTGAGTTTGCCATTGGGATCGCCACGAAACATCTTGGCGAGGCTTTCGACGAAGTGATTGCTGCCGAGCAGGCCGAGTTCTTCCCCACTCCAGGCGGCGAAAATGACATCGCGCGTGAGGGTGATTTTGCCTGTCTTTTTGAGGTCAGCGAGATATTGGGCGATCTCGATCACGCCCGCGACACCGCTGGCGTTGTCATCGGCACCGTGGTGGATCTTGTTCAGTTCGTCGCCCTTGGCGCGGGAGTTGCCGCCGCCTTTGCTGCCTAGATGGTCGATGTGCGCACAAACGATGAGCGGGGCGACATGCGGGTCGGGTTTGTCTTTGGCGGGGAGGACGCCGAGCACGTTGCGCCCGGTTTTCTTTTCCTGACGGATGTCGATCTCGGCACGAATCATGAGGTCGCCACACGGGATGCCGCCCATGAGATCGCCCGTGTCGAGCTTGTCCTGAAGTTCTTTGATCGTCTTGCCAGCGGGCTTCAAAAGCTTGTCCGCAAGCGCATCCGTGACGCTAATGGCAGCGATGCCGGAGGTGGCGAGCGAGGCGTCAAAACTCATCGGCACAAGCTGATCAACGACCTTGCTGTTAGGTCCGCTGACGACCACGAGCCCCTTCGCACCCTTTTGCCGGGCGACGAGGGCTTTGTGCCGGAGGCTGGCGTAGCGGGAGAGATCATCACGCCGCTCTTTACTCATGCCTTCTGGCAGGTAGCGGAGGACGAGCACCCATTTATCCTTCACGTCGAGATGGGCATAGCTGCTGTAGGCTTCGAGCTTCTTGCCATCGCTGCCGGTGGCTTCGTCGGGGGTCTCGATGCCGTAGCCGGCGAAGACGACTCCTGCGTGAGTCAAACCTAGCTGGGAGAAGGATAGCGGACGCCAGTCTCTGTCGGCTTGGAAGTAAGGACCATCGGAACGTCCTTCCTGAATTAATGCTAAACTGTTCTTCTCACCGAGGGCGACTCCGGCGGTGAAATCGAAGGGCTCGAACCAGCCTTCGTCGCCGTATTCCTGGAGGCCGATGCCTTTGAAAACATCCGCCACATACTGGGTGGCGAGCTTTTCGCCCTCGGTGCCGGTGAGGCGGCCATCGAGTTCATCGCTGGCGAGGTAGGTGACGTGCTGGCGCATGTCGGCGGGGTTGATGTCGGCTTTGGTGGTGGCGACATCGGGGGCTTTGACTGTTTTGACTTCATTGACCTTGGTATCCAAGCCGAGTGCGACTCTTGCGTGATCGTGGTCCCAGTCGGCCATGAAAATCTGGCTCTGGGTGTTCGCGGTGCGTCCACTGGTCCAGGAGAGCTTTTTGCCATCGGGGGAGAAGACGGGCAGGCCATCGAAGCCATCGGTGGTGGTGACGCGGACGGGGGCGTGTTTGCCGGCGGCATCGACAAGGTAGAGCTCGAAGTTGGCGAAGCCGTTGAGGTTCGTGGTGAAGATCAAATACTCGCCGCTGGGGTGGAAGTAGGGGGCCCAGCTCATGGCTCCGAGCTTGGTGAGCTGGCGCTGATCACTGCCGTCGATGTTCATCGACCATACTTCGGCGACATCGCCCTTCGGGGTGAAGCGACGCCAGCAGATGCGCTTGCCATCGGCGCTGAAGAAGGGGCCGCCATCGTAACCGGGCACATCGGTGATCTGTTTCACGTTCGAGCCATCGGCATCGGCGATGTAGAGATCCATGAAGTACTGTTTGTCGATCTTCAGGCGCTCCTGGTCTTCCTTCGACAGTTCCTTTTCATAAGCCGCGCGATTGCTGGCGAAGACCATCTTTGATCCATCGGGTGACCATCCGCCCTCGGCGTCGTAGCCGCGCTTGTTGGTCAGGTTTTTGAGTGACTTATCGGCGAGCGTGTACTCCCAGATCTCGTACTGCTCATCGTAGTCCCAAGAATACTTCCGCACGCGGCTGGTCTCGCGGTCTTTGTATTCGGCGGCCTGAAGTTCCTTGGACTTCGGGTCGGTGTGCGTGCTGGCGAAGAGCACGCGTTTGCCATCGGGATGCATCCACGCGCAGGTCGTCTTGCCCATGCCGGGGGAGATCCGCTCCTGGTCGCCCGTCTCCATGTCCATGAGGTAGATCTGGTAGAAGGGATTCCCCGGCTCGCGCTCGGACTGGAAGACCATCTTCGTGCCATCGGCATTGAAGTAGCCCTCCCCTGCCCTGCGACCTTCAAAGGTGAGCTGGCGGATGTTGGTGAGGAAATCAGCCTCTGTTTGGGCAGAGGCGGTGAGGCTGGCGGCGAGGAAAAGGAAAGCGTGGAGGCGCATGGTCGGGAACGAACATACGCACGCAGGAGCGTCTTGCAGTCAATGGCTTCTCCGCACGGGTCATTTGACCGTCATCTGGCCACAAAAAAACGTCCGGGCGGGCTTTCACCCGTCCGGACGTTTGATTGGAACTCGACTGCCGATCAGGCGGCCATGGCGTAGCCACGATCACTCTTCATGCGGCTGCGGTATTCTGTGGGCGACTCGCTGGCGATGCGGCGGAAGCTGCGATTGAAGTGCGAGAGCGACTGGAAGCCGACATCGTAGGCGACTTCAGTGATGCGAGCATCAGGCTTCATGAGCATCCGCTTGGCCTTTTCGACACGGGCGCGGTTCACGAAGTCCGTGAAGGTCAGGCCGGTGGCGCGTTTGAAGATCTTGCAGAAGTGGAAGGGGCTCACATTCACCGCGCTGGCGACGCCTTCGAGGGTCATGGATTCGGCGAGGTGGGCGTGGATGTAGATCTTCGCGTTCTTCACGGCCTGAGGCTCATGGGAGGTCTGGGCGAAGAGGAGGCGATGAGCGCATTCGCCGAGCTGGATGGAGAAGGAGCGCAGGATGGCAAGGGCAGCCTGATAGCGCTCAGGGGCCATGACGGGCACCTGCTCGAAGTGGACACGGGCTCCGCGGATTTCAGCGGCGCTGCGGTCATCGTCGAGGAGGGCGTTGGCGAGAGGGGCGAAGGTCTCAGGTGTGGCGGCTTCAAGGCGGACACCGCCGGTTTCGAGCAGCGCAACCGGGGTTTTGCCAACCCGAACGGGAACGAGGGACTGAACCACACCAGCGACACCTTTGCTGGTGACGATTTCCTCGACGAACTCCTCATCTTCCTGAGCGCGCAGGCTGAGGGGCAGACCAGTCAAAGTGTGGAAGGCGTGCTGATAACCCTGGAAGAGATCGCTCTCGGCGAGGGTTTCGATGAAGCGATGCTGGCCATTGTGTTTGGATGTTTCGGTTTGCATGGGCGTGTGTGGTTTGGTTGACGCCCTGATGCTATGGCCTGTGCGTGGATTGCTCTATTCGGGTCAGCTACGGCACAATCCATGGTGACTCACCGCAACCCACGCGTAGTGGAAACCATTAGACCACCCACCCTCAGAGTAGCTCGGGCATCGCATCCCAGCCATCCACGAGGTATTGCGGACGCCCCTGGAGATCGTGGATCGTCGTCTTGTGCGGATCGACACCCATGAACTTGTAAAGCGAGGCAAAGACCTCTCCGAAATGCACCGGACGCTCCGTGGGCTCGCCGCCGAGGCGATCCGTGGCACCGATGACCTGACCGGTTTTGAACCCGCCACCCGCGAGCAAAGCTCCGCCGACACGCGGCCAGTGGTCGCGTCCGCCATCCTTGTTCACGGTCGGTGTGCGGCCAAACTCACCCCAGGCAACGATAGCCACATCATCGGAGAGACCGCGATCATGCAGATCCTGCACGAGTGCACTCATGCCTTGATCAAAGAGCGGCAGGTGGCGCAGGAGCTGGGGGTAGTTGTTGTCATGGAAGTCCCAGCGTCCGAAATTCAGCGTGACCACACGGGAACCGGCCTCGACGAGACGCCGCGCCAGGAGGAAGTGCTCCAGATTCAGCGGGGCCCCGTCGCCGTAGTTTTTCGCATCGCCCTTGCCATAGCGTTCACGTGTTTTCGCGGACTCCTGGTTCAGATCCAGGGCGTTGAGCAGCTTGCTGGAAGTCAGGACATTGAATGCCTGCTGATTGAAGCTGTCCATGCTCTCCACAAGACCGCTGTAGTCCACTTCGCGGCGGAATTGATCAAAGCCGCTGAGCAGGGAGCGGCGATCGTCAAGACGGGCCACGGAGATGTTGTTGAGCTTCAAATCCTCAACACCGGAACCGTTTGGACGGAAAGCCGTGTGAGCTGAGCCTAGATACCCCGCATGCCCTGGCGAGCCATACGGCGGATGTCCAGCCTTCGGAGCGAGACCGACAAACGATGGCATGGCAGGGTCAGCCTGCCCCTTCAGACGAGAGACGATGGAACCAAGCGATGGTGGATCAGAAGCGCGGCCCGTGGGAGCAGCCCCACCGTTCGGAGGTGGTGGACGGCCCGTGTAGCAGATGAATGAATCATGGGCACCATTCGGGGAACCCCACATGCTGCGGATGGGCACCAACTTGTCCATCATCTTGGCCAGCCGCGGCGAATGCTCAGATATCTGGATGCCTGGCACATTGGTGGAAATGGGCTTGTAAGGGCCGCGAATCTCCAGAGGCGCATCCATCTTTAAATCCCACATGTCCTGATGCGGAGGAGCTCCGCAGAGGTAAATCATGATGATCGACTTGAAGCTGCGTCCTGTTTTTGCCTCGGCCTCCGCCTTCAAAAGCTCCGGTAGAGACAACCCGCCCATCGCGAGGCCGCCGATACGCAAGAAATCACGACGGGAGTAACCGTCGCAGAATTTGCCGTGAGAAGGTCCAGATAAAGTAAGCATGGGGGGCACCAACCTACGCCTCTGTTCGCAAGATTCTTGCCAGATAGGGCTGTGCTTACCACGCTGAGCCTTGACGAGGGAGGCAGTGGCAGAGTAGGAAACGAGCATGGATCTCATCAATCATGCCCCCAATGTCCCTGCTGCCGTCGGCCCTTACTCTCAGGCTGTGCGCTCTGGCAATCTGCTCTTCTGCTCAGGCCAGATCCCCATCAATCCTGCCAGCGGCAAAATTGAGGCAACGGATGTGGAGGGACAAGCCCGGCAGGTTCTGGCCAACATCCAGGCTTTGCTTATTTCCCAAAATCTGGACTTCAGCCGCGTGCTGAAAGCGACCGTTTTCCTTCAGAGCATGGCGGATTTCCCCAAAGTGAATCCAATCTATGAAGAGGCATTCCACGGTCACAAACCTGCGCGTTCGACCGTGGCCGTGGCAGGCTTGCCGCTAGGATCACTTATCGAGATCGAAGTGATCGCAGAACTTCAATAACTTGGCATTGCCGTCCCCCGGTGGAGTCAGGGAGGGATTTGAATCGAGATTCGTGATAGTCGCTGGATAACAGCGGCTGATTTACGATTTGCCTCCCCTTGCCTGCTCTCTCCAATGGCAGCCCTCAACCTCACACTATGAAAAAAGTCGGCATTGGAATCATCGGCGGCGGCCTTATGGGCCGGGAAATGGCAAGCGCCTTCATGCGCTGGTGCGCGCTCACGGACGTGGAAGTGCAGCCCGAACTGGTGGCTGTGGCCGATCTGGTGGAGCCGGTGCGGGAGTGGTTCCGCCGCATCCCGAGCTGCACCCAACTGACTGCCGACTACCATGAGCTTCTGGCAAACCCCGCCGTAGAGGTGGTGTATGTCGCTGTGCCGCACAATCTGCATGAGAAGATCTATCTGGACGTGCTGGCGGCGGGCAAAGACCTCTTCGCGGAGAAGCCCTTCGGCATGGACCTCGCCTCCTCACGAAACATCCTCGCAGCCTGCCAGAAGTCGGGCCGCTTTGTGCGCTGCTCCTCGGAGTTTCCCTTCTTCCCTGGGGCTCAGCGCGTGATCGCGACGGCCACTTCGGGCAAGATCGGCCGCATTTTAGAAATTCGATCGGGCTTCCATCACAGCAGTGATCTGGACGCGACGAAGCCAGCGAACTGGAAGCGCTTTTCCCGCACCTGCGGAGAGATCGGCGTGCTCGGTGATCTGGGCATGCACGCCTGCCACATCCCGCTGCGCCTCGGCTGGCGGCCCACGCATCTCTTTGCCCAACTGCAAAAAGGCTACCCGCAGCGCCCCGACGGCAAGGGCGGCATGGCGGACTGCGACACCTGGGACAATGCGATGCTGCACGCCTGGACGAACATCGGCGGTCATGAAGTGCCGATGCGTCTGGAGATGAAGCGGCTGGCTCCTGGAGAGACAAACTCCTGGTTCCTGGAAGTCATCGGCACCGAAGGCGGCGCGCGCTACTCGACGAAGGAGCCAAAGACGCTCTGGCTCTTCGAAGTGGGCAAGGAGCAGTATTGGAAGCAGACGGACCTTGGCTTTGCCACGCCCTTCAAGACCGTGACCGGCGGCATCTTTGAGGTCGGCTTCCCTGACCTGATGCAGCAGATGTGGGCCGCGTATCTCATGGAGCGTGAAGGCAAGCTCGATGGCCGCTTTGGCTGTGCCACGCCTGAGGAGGCGGTGGCCACGCAGGAGATCTTTGCCGCCGCGCTGGAAAGCCAGAAGACGCGGCAGGTCATCGCGCTCTGATTTCTTCATCCAGCTCATGAGGCTTCGGCGGGTTCAGATGAACCCGCAACGAGCCTTGCCATGATCCGATCACAGCCTAGCATCGCCGCAACCGATGCCTGCCAACCGCTTTTACTCCGCCTTTGATTCTGAAACGCTGAAGCCGCGCCCGGCGCATCCCGGGGAGTATCGCAGCGCCTTTCAGATCGACCGCGACCGCATCATCCACAGCAGTGCGTTTCGTCGGCTGCAAAACAAGACGCAGGTCTTCCTCTCCGGGGAGTATGATTTCTACCGCACGCGCCTGACCCACAGCATCGAAGTGGCGCAGATCGGGCGCAGCATCTGCGGCTGGCTGGCGCAGCAGGGCGGAGTGCTGGCGGAGGACTGCTACATCGACGCCGATCTCGTGGAATGCGCCTGTCTGGCCCACGATCTCGGGCACCCGCCCTTCGGCCACACGGGCGAGCGCACGCTGCACCGGCTCATGCAGCCCTACGGTGGTTTTGAGGGCAATGCCCAGACGCTGCGTCTGCTGACCCAGACTCTCTTCAATGAAGGCCGCGATGGCATGAACCCAACCCGCGCGCTGCTGGATGCCATTCTGAAGTACAAGACTCTGCACATCGAGGCTGGCGGTGCGCCGAACCATTACCTCTACGATGATCAGGAGGTCTGGCTGGATTTCACCCTCGGCGGGCAGGCTTTTCCAGCGGAGCTGACGCCGGGTGATGTACGCAATGGCTTCAAGAGCATCGAATGCCAGATCATGGACTGGGCCGATGACACGGCCTACTCGCTCAATGACATCGCCGATGGCATCCACGCGGGCTTCATCACTGTCACCTCCCTGGAGCACTGGGCGGAGGCACGGACGCTGGACGCAGCCCAGGCGGAGCATGTGACCTTCCTTTGCAAAGCCATCCGCGAGAAGCGTGTGGAAGCACGACTGAACCGGAACATCGGTGACTACATCCGCGCGACGAAGCTGGTACCCGAGAGCAATTTCCTCAGCGCCATGTCACGCAGGCATCAGTTCCGGCTTGAGATCGCCCCTGAAATGAAGGCGCAGTCGAAGCTGAACAAAAGAATCTCCCTCGACATCGTCTTCCGCAGCCCGCAGCTCCAGCAACTCGACTACAAGGCGGATGTCATTTTGACGAAGATGTTCAGCGTGCTGCGGGACCGCTACATCGAGCAGGATGGCTCGAAGCTGCACCTCCTGCCTGCCACCGTGGAAGCCGAGATCACCAAAGCTCCTGATGCCGCCACGCGTGCCCGCCTCGTCTGTGACTGGGTGGCCAGCATGACGGACGCCTTCGCCTTCCGCACCTACCGCCGTCTCTTCGATGCGAACTTCGGCTCGATCACGGACTTCGTGTGATTTGAAAAACAAGATTGTCGGCAGGACGGGTTCACGCTCCAATGCAGCGCGATGCGCTACCAACCCCTGCCTGCCGACCTCCATATCTCCAACCGCGAGCGTCTTTACCGCCAGCTACCACCGCGCTCAGTCGTCATCCTCCACGCCAATGACGTACTGCCCACGAATGCCGATGGCTCGATGGGCTTCGTGCAAAACAGCGATCTCTTCTACCTGAGCGGCATTGATCAGGAGGAGACGGTCCTCATGCTCTTCCCCGATGCGCAGGACCCGAAGCAGCGCGAGATGCTCTTTGTGCGTGAGACGAGCGAACTCATCGCCGTCTGGGAAGGTGAAAAGCTGACCAAGGATCAGGCCAAGGACCGCTCGGGCATCGAACGCGTACATTGGCTCACAGACTTCGAGACGCAGTTCCGCCTTCTCATGTGCCAATGTGATCATGTGTTCCTGAATTCCAACGAGCATCCCCGCGCCACCATCCCCACAGAGACACGCGAGACCCGTTTCACCCACCGCTGCCTGCGTGAGTATCCGCTGCATGACTACCAGCGTCTCGCGCCGATTATGCACGGTCTCCGCTGCATCAAGAAGCCGCAGGAACTCCGCGCGCTGAGCGAGGCCATCCGAATCACCGAGGCTGGTTTCCACCGTCTGCTGAAGTTTGTGAAGCCCGGCGTGCATGAGTTTGAGATCGAGGCCGAGCTTGCCCATGAGTTCCTCCGCCAGCGCGCGCGCGGGTTTGCCTACACACCAATCATCGCCACCGGAGCGAATGCCTGCGTGCTGCACTACATCACGAATCACTGTCAGTGCCAGGACGGCGAGATGCTGCTACTGGATGTGGCCGCGAACTACGGCAACTACAACGCCGACCTCACCCGCACGATCCCCGTGAATGGCCGCTTCACACCGCGCCAGCGCCAAGTGTATGACGCCGTGCTGCGCATCTTCCGCGAGTGCCGCCAGATCCTGCGTCCCGGTGTGATCATCCGTGAATATCAGGAAGAGGTCGCGAAGATCATGACCTCTGAACTCATCGACCTCGGCCTGTTGAAACGCGAAGACGTGGAGAAACAGGACCCCGAGAAGCCATTGTACAAGAAATACTTCCCCCATGGCACGAGCCATCATCTCGGCATCGACGTTCATGATGTGGGCCACACCTGGAAGCCCATCGAACCTGGCATGGTCTTCACCATCGAACCCGGCATCTACATCCGTGAGGAAAAACTCGGCGTGCGCCTGGAAAACAACATCCTCATCGGCCCCGACCGCAACACCGACCTCATGGCCTCCATCCCCATCGAAGCCGAGGAGATCGAGGCTCTGATGAACGCATAATAGCCACCTGACGCCTTGTAGCCTAAATCGTTGATGAACATGTTGCGCACCTTCATTCTATCCTGCCTGATCCCACTCGTGCTAATGGGACAGGATCTGCCCCCAGACGTGATCAAATCTCAGTACCTCACCCCTTCGGGCAATCAGGTCTGGGTCTATCTGCCTGCTGAAGTAAAGACAGAAAGCCTGCCCTGTATTCTCATTGCTGCGGCGGGCACGCGCATCTTTCATGGCATCGGACTGGCGGATGGGGATATGCCGGAACACATCCCGTATGTGAAGGCAGGCTTTGCGGTTGTTGCCTATGGGTTGAGTGGCCCTTGGCCCAAGGAGATCACAGAGGCTTCGGTTCGAAAATCCATCCAGGATTTCATTCAAAGTCAGGGCGGTGTGAATGATGCAGTTGAAGCCTTAAAGCTCGCGAAGTCGAAGCATGCTGTGATTGATACTGGCCGGGCATTTGTGGCAGGTCACAGCTCTGCTGGTGTCCTGGCACTGAATCTTGCCCAGAAGTCCTCACTGTTTAAGGGATGCATCGCATACGCAGCACCAGCAGATCTGGAGAAGAGGTATGGAGCCAAGGCAATGGACGAGATTGAGACTTCCGTTAAAGGCTTCAAAAGTTTCATTCTGGGATACAGCCCTCGACGACACATCGAAGATATCAAGTGCCCTGTTTTTATCTTCCACTCCACCGACGATCCTGAGGTTCCACATGACATGATCGTGGACTATGTTTCGGCCATTAAGGAGAAGGGCAAGATCGTGAAATCCGTGGAGGCATTGAGCGGTGGCCATTATGACCCCATGATCAAAGAAGGCATCCCACAAGCCATCGAATGGATGCAGGGACTTCTGCCCCCCGTCCCAGACAAGTAATCAGCGCGATTTTCACGTTTATAACCCGTTTCCTCCACCGCCATGAATTCCCGCCGCCACTTCCTCACCACCGCCCTGAGCACAGCCTTCGCCACGCCACTCTTTGCTCAAAACACCAAGCTCAGTTACAAGGGCGAAAACATCCACTTTGGTCTCGTGACCTACATGTGGGGAGCGGACTGGGACCTGCCGACGCTCATCAAGAACTGTGAAACGTCTGAGGTCCTTGGTGTGGAACTGCGCATCGAACACGCGCACAAGGTGGAGCCGAATCTGAATGCCGTTCAGCGCAAGGAGGTGCAGAAACGCTTTGAAGATTCTCCCGTGGATGTGCTCGGCATGGGTACGAACTGCGAGTTTCACAGCGCGGACCCCGCTGAAGTGAAGAAGCAGATCGAAATCGCCAAGGAGTACATCAAGCTCAGCCACGACATCGGCGGCAGTGGCGTGAAAGTGAAGCCCAACAACCTGCCGAAGGAAGTGCCCGTGGAGAAGACGCTGGAGCAGATCGGCAAATCACTCGCTGAAATCGGTGACTACGCCCTTGGCTTTGGTCAGGAAATCCGCCTCGAAGTCCACGGCGGAGTCAGTGATCTCGGCCACATTAAAACGGTGATGGAAGCTGCAGCACGCGACAATGTCCGCGTCTGCTGGAACTCCAATCCTGACGACCTCAAGGGCGATGGCATCGCCGCGAACTTTGCCAAGGTGAAGGACTTCCTCGGTGCCACGACGCACATCCGCGAGGTGAATGAACCCGGCTACCCCTACCCCGAACTCGCGCGCCTGCTCGTCGATGCCGACTACGCTGGCTGGGTGCTGCTGGAGGCGCGCACCAAACCTGGGGACCGCGTCGCAGCCCTGGCCGAACAAAGAAAACTCTTCATGGAGATGATCACACAGGCACGCGCGGCGGCTGCCTGATGGATCAGGTGGTCACGCGCTTCACGAGACGGGACACCATCTCCCGAACATGGGATGCTTTCAAAGCGCGCGGCTTGAGGATGGCGAGGCTCTTCGTGTAGGAGCCCCATTTCAAAATGCGGATCGTCACAGTTCGCGTGCCCCAGTTGTTCATCGCCGAGGTGGTCGGCTTGTAGAGATCAATCGTACGTGTGCCGACAAGCGCAGAGCCATAGTCATCCACGAGGTAGAGACTCGAGTCCCCAGAGATCTGAAACACAGTGCCCACCGGATAGATGGACCAGTCCGCAGCTGCACTGCGCACCTTACCATGCAGAAGCCCCGTGCCAGCGCCTGTCCGGGCTCCATATTCGATATGATCAGCCTCCGTGTGAGTGTAGGCAGTGGTGCGCACTCCAGAGATTACCGTGCCAGGAGGGACGGTGGGAGTGGCGGTGGTCTTCTTGGCATCCTCCGCGTAACTGGTTAAGGTAACGAGGAAAATACTGGAGAGGATCAGGCTTCGCAAAACAGGTTGTGGGGTAGTTGGGGCACACTCCGAGAGATCAGCAAGCCGGTCCGGCGGAGGGGCGCGCATGGTGTCGGGGTAGGCGGACCTGTCAAACTGTAATTCAAGGGGTCACCCTACAGTCAGTGTGCTCATTTTGGCAATTTTAGTCCACCACCCAGCTTTCGGTTTCGATCCCCCTGCCGTGGTGCGTATAATATGGCATCCACCATGAATCTGCATCTCTACGACTCACCCACTTTCCGGATGGCATGCCAACAGTTCGACCTCGTGGCCGACTTCATGAACATCCCCGAGTCGGCACGTGACCGGCTAAAAATGCCGAAGCGGTCCCTCTCGGTTTCCATACCTGTAAACATGGACGATTGCAGCACGAAGGTCTTCATGGGCTATCGCGTGCAACATCATCTCACCCTTGGCCCAACCAAAGGTGGCATCCGCTATCATCCCGACGTCACCATTGGTGAGGTGGCCGCTCTGGCGATGTGGATGAGCTGGAAGTGCGCCCTCGTCGGCCTGCCTTATGGAGGAGCCAAAGGTGGCGTCACCTGCGATCCCCGCGCTCTTTCAAACGGCGAACTGGAACGGCTGACCCGTCGCTACACGCAGGAACTCATTCCCGTGATTGGGCCACAGGTGGACATCCCCGCTCCCGACGTCGGCACCAATGAGCAGATCATGGCCTGGATCATGGACACCTATTCTCTTCAGATAGGTCACGCAGTGCCAGGAGTCGTCACAGGCAAGCCTGTGCTACTCGGCGGCTCACTCGGTCGTCGTGAAGCAACGGGCCGTGGTGTGGCCTACCTCGCCTCCCGCGCCATGGACACTCTCGGCATTCAGGCCCAGGGAGCCACTGCCGTCATCCAGGGGTATGGCAATGTCGGCTCTGTCGCCGCCCTTTCGATGGCCAAACAAGGCATCAAGATCATTGCTGTGAGTGATGCCTTTGGCGGCATCTACAATCCGAATGGCCTGGATCTGAATCTGCTCGACGCCCACGTCGCCGCCATGCGCAGCGTTGTTGGCTATGCCGGCGCAGAGCCCATCACCAATGAGGAATTGCTGCTCATTCCCTGTGACATCCTCGTCCCCGCTGCCCTCGAACGGCAGATCACCGAAGCAAACGCATCCAAGATCCAGTGCCGCATCATTGCCGAAGGAGCCAATGGCCCTACTACTCCCGAAGCTGACGCCATCCTCGCTCAGCGCCCCGAGATCTTCGTGATTCCGGACATCCTGTGCAACAGCGGCGGCGTCATCGTCTCCTACTTCGAATGGGTGCAGGACTTGCAGAGCTTCTTCTGGAGCGAAGGCGAGGTGTTGGACAAACTCTTCCGACTCCTGGAGCAGTCCTACATGCAGACGCTGAACCACGCCCGGAAACACAACATCTCCATGCGCTTCGCCGCCCTAAGTCTCGGCATCAAGCGTGTCTATGATGCCAAAAGCCTGCGCGGCTTGTATCCGTGAAGTCGTTCGGTAAACCTGTGGGCTGAAATCAGCCCTTCCCTTCCCCATGTTTCACCGAGCCCTTCTGTTCCTCAGCCTCATCGGCATTCTACACGCGGCACCACCTGCGGAGCTTCCTGCCACCGACGGCAAAAGCTACCCGCCTCTTGATCCTGCCGGGAAGAAGGCCGTCGTGCTGTTCTTCGTCTCCCCCTTCTGCTCCACTACGCGGCCTTTCATGAAGGAGATCAATGCCATCTCCGCCGACTACGCGGACAAGGCAGCCATCTCCCTCGTCCATTCAGATGCCGAGATCACTGTCGAGATCGCTTTTCAGCACGCCGACATGGAGCAGGTAAAAGCACGCGTGCTGATCGACAAAGCTCAGCAACTGGCGAAACACGTCGGCGCCACCATGACGCCCGAAGCCGTGATCGTCTCACCCGCTGGAGAAGTGCTCTATCGTGGCCGAATCAACGATCTCTACCTCGGTCCCACCAAACGCCAGCGTGCCGCCACCACGAAGGATTTGCGTGATGCAATCGATGCCGTGCTCGCGGGAAAACCCACACCATCCCCGCAAGAGCCAGCTCAGGGCTGCAAGATCGGCGGACTCAAGTAAACCGCCATGCACCGTCGCCGTTTCCTCCAAAGCAGCGCAGCCTTGGCAGCGCTCAGCTCCTGCCAGCGCACGCACCCTGAAATCAGGAACGATCACACGATGGCGGAGATCATCGGCCTCATCCGCTTGGGTGAGGCTGACGCCTCCGACTTCCTCGCTTACTACCACCAGCGCATCGCCAAACTCGACACTGAACTCCGCGCAGTCATCGAGCTTCATCCTGCGCCTCGCACCAGCCATCAAGGCTTGCTGTACGGCGCCCCGATCCTTATCAAAGACAACATCGAAACCTGCGATGGGATGCTGACCACGGCCGGATCGCTCGCCCTCATTGATGCCCCGCCACCAGCCAGGGAGGCATTCATCGTCACCCGCCTGCGCGAGGCCGGAGCCCTCATCTTTGGCAAGACTAACCTCAGCGAGTGGGCAAACATCCGCAGCCATGATTCCACCAGCGGCTGGAGCGCACGAGGTGGCCTCACGCGCAATCCTCACCGACTCACCCACTCTGCCAGCGGCAGCAGCAGTGGCTCCGCCGCCGCCGTCGCCGCCGATCTCTGCGCCGCCGCCATCGGCACCGAGACGAATGGCAGCATCGTCAGCCCCGCCAGCGACTGCGGCATCGTTGGTTTGAAGCCCACCCTCGGGAAAGTCAGCCGCAGCGGCATCATCCCCATCACCCATTGGCAGGACACCGCCGGCCCGATGACCCGCACCGTGCGCGATGCCGCCCTGCTCATGGATGCCATCTCCGCTCATGATCCTGAGGACGCGCAGTCCTCCCCTCCTCCCGCCGATGCCATCACTCAGCACACCTCGCTCTTCTCGCCTGATGCCTTGCGCGGAGTCCGTCTCGGCATCGTTCGCGATCAATGCGGCCATCATTCAGGCGTGCTCGCCGAGTTTGATCGCGCTCTTGATACCCTTAGAAAAGCCGGAGCAATCATTGTCGATGACGTGGAGATCCCCCATCACCGTGCCGCTGGCGGGCTCGCCTGGAAAGCAATGCTCACCGAGTTCCGCGCCGACTTGAATACCTACCTCGCCAAGCGCGGCGGCAAAGTCAGCACCCTCGCCGAACTCATCGCCTTCAATGAAGCCCACCGCGCCGAGGAGATGCCGCATTTCAGCCAGGACATCTTTGAGGAAGCCGAACGCCGCAACACGCCCGAAATCATCGCCGAGGCCGCCGCAGCACGCGCCCGCTCACGTCGTCTCTCCGGCCCCGAAGGCATCGACGCTGCACTTGCAGCACATCAACTCGCCGCCCTCATCTGCCCCACCAACGATCCCGCTGGCATAATCGACCTCTCGAAAGGAGATGCCGATACTCGCGTCGCCTCCACACCCGCCGCCGTCGCCGGTTACCCCCACCTCACCCTCCCCATGGGCAGGGCAGACGGCCTCCCCGTCGGACTCTCCTTGATTGGCACCGCCTGGAGCGAAGCCCGCCTCCTCGCCTACGGCCATGCCTTTGAGACCCTGCACTCCCGCTGAGTCAGGTGCCTCTCGCCTCCAAACGCCAATCCTTTGCGGGGCTTGCCATCTGCTGCCGTAACAAAGCTTTACTGAAAGTGACTCCACCCTTCCATGAGCCAGTTCCCCGTCTGCAAACACAAGAAGCACAAGTCCAAAGGCACGCGCAAAGAGGGCGTCCGCTGGCTCGCATCTGAGCCCTACCGCCTCTTCTTCGCCAGTGGTGCGCTGTGGAGCATCATCGGCGTCTCGCTCTGGCCCTTGTTCTATGCGCAGCAGCTCGGCTTCTATCCGAACATCGTCCATGCCCGACTCATGATCGAGGCCTTCGGTGGAGCCTTCGTCATTGGCTTTCTCGGCACTGCTGGTCCACGCATGGCCACGGCTCCGAAGCTCACACCTCTGGAGCTTTTCGGGCTCTTCGCCCTCCATCAGGCATCGGCCATCAGCCATCTGCGACTGCTTCACACTTGGGGTGACGCACTCTTCGTCGCTCTCTTTGTCTCCCTGCTGCTCTGTCTCCTCATTCGCGTGGTGAAATTCCGCAAAGAAGCTCCTCCACCGCAGATGCTCCTCGCCCTCACCGGACTGGCTTGTGGCATTGCCGGTGCTGCCCTGCTGCTCGTGCCAGCCACCCTGCTCGACCCGCAGCGCCTCCGTCTTGCCAATCTGCTTCTCTATCAGGGACTGCTGCTCCCGCCTGTGCTCGGCATCGGCGCATTCGTCTTCCCCCGCATGTTGGGCGGAGACTTTGGCGACCCCAAAACCGCCGCGCAAAGCCGGGCAAAGCTCATCCGATCCATCATCGCCGCCGTGCTGCTGGTCACCAGCTTCTTCCTCGAAGCCTTTGGTCAACCCCTCTCCGGCTATGCCTTGCGGGCCATCGTTGCAGCGTCCTACCTGTTCATCGAGGTGAACTGGAGGACGCAGCAGTCCGGTTCCCTCACCACGGGACTCTTTTGGGCGCTCGCCCTCGGCTGGCTCGGCATCGTGCTCGCCCCTTTTCATTACGTGCAGCATGTTTCTATCGAACACCTGCTCTACATCGGCGGCTTTGGCATGCTCATGCTCATCGTTGGCAGTCGCGTCTTGTTCGGGCACAGCGGTGACCTTGAGGGCTTCTTTGGGAAGTCGAAATGGGTTCGCCTCCTCATCTTTCTCGGAGTCCTCGCCGCCACCACGCGTGCCACTCCAGCCTGGGTGCCATCCACCACCGTCTCCCACCATATCTACGCAGCCTGGACCTGGGGCCTGCTCTCCCTCCTCTGGCTTCTCTGGCACCGCCACCGGTTCGTCACACGGGACGAGGACTAAGCCTGCAGCACGACTTTCCGAGTCGTAAGGTGGTGGAGCTGGATTCCATCTCGCTCATGCCTTTAGACTGATCGGTGCTGGCTTACTGCAACTGCGGCACACCAGGGACGACTCCAGCTTGGTGCGCTTTCACGGCCTCTTGGATTTGCACCAGCACGTCGGGGTGTAGGGCGGAGACATTGCGTTTCTCAGAGGGATCTCGCCCGAGGTGGAAGAGGAGCGGCGGTTCGTGCGACTCGGCCTTGGGCTGGCCATAGCCGGTTTGGGTTTGAAAATGCGCTTTCCATTCGCCGAGGCGGCAGGCGAAGAGTTGATCACCACGATAGTAGAAATAGGGCTGCACCGGCAGCGGCTTGGATTCAAAGAGCAGCGGAGCGAGGTCGGTGCCGTCGAGTGTCACATCCTTCGGAGCGGCAGCGCCTGCGAGCGCAAGCGCGGTGGGCAGGAGGTCCATGGTGCTGGCGAGTTGCGTGGTGACGCCGGGCTTGATGCGGCCGGGCATCCAAGCGACGCCGGGCACTCTCATGCCGCCCTCCCAGGTACTGCCTTTGCCGTCCTTCAGCAGTCCAGCGCTGCCGCCTTGATCCCCCATGATGAGCCAGGGGCCGTTGTCGCTGGTGAAGAAGACCAGCGTGTTTTCCGCGATGCCTTCTTTGCGCAAGGCCGCGAACACCTGACCGACGCTCCAGTCCAGCTCCTGCACGGCGTCGCCATAGATGCCGGCGCGGCTTTTGCCTTTGAAATCGGGCGAAGCAAACATGGGCACATGCGGGAAGGTATGCGGCATGTAGAGGAAGAAGGGGCCGCCCTTTTTCTCGGAGATGAACTTCACAGCCTCCTCGGTGTAGCGCTTTGTGAGTGTGGTTTGGTCGGCGGGTTGCTCGACGACTTTCCCATCACGCTGCAGGGCCACATTCCAGCCATCGTGCGGTGGGTTCGGCGAGGCGCTGCTGCCTTTCGGCAGGCCGGGGCGGCCATCCATGTCATTCGAGTAAGGCAGGCCAAAACTGTGTTCGAAGCCTTGATCAAGCGGGCGCGATCCCACATGAATACCGAGGTGCCACTTGCCGATGTGCATGGTGGCATAGCCTTTTTCTCTCAAAGCCTCGGCGATGGTGATCTCCGCCAGTGGCAGGCCGCCTGCGGAGTTCGAGAAAAGCAAACGTCTCGCACCACACATGCCGCTGCGGATCGGCAGACGCCCCGTCAGCAAGGCCGCACGGCTCGGGGTGCAAACTTCCGCGGCGGAGTAGAAATCCGTGAAGCGCAGCCCCTCGGCAGCCATTTGATCAAGATGAGGTGTACGAATGACCGGCGAGCCATAGCAGCCGAGATCGCCGTAACCGAGATCATCAGCGAAGATGATGACGATGTTTGGCTCCGCGGCCACGAGCGTGGAGCCAAGGGCGAACAGAGTGAGTAGCAGTCGCTTCATGTTGGTTGGTGGGTTGCTGGGATCTTGATTTCAAATCCATCCCTCCCATCTCCGAACGAAACGGAGAGGATGCGGACTAGGTTGAACCTTCATTACTTTTTACTCTTCTTGCCGCCGACTTTCCACTGCGGCTCCCATTCAGCGAGTGGACTGCGGGCGGTCTTGAGATAAGTGCCGACCTTCTCGGCGATGTCGGGATGCTGAGCTGCGACGTTGGTTAGCTCTGCGACATCGTTTTGCTGATCAAAGAGCTGCACGGGAGCATCCGGGCCGCCGCTGCGGATGCCCTTCCACCGGCCTTGATAGAGAGCAGCCTGCTTGAAGCCGCCTTCGTGGAATTCCCAGTAGAGGAACTCGTGGTTGGGCTGCTCTTTGCCAGTCAGTGTTGGCACGAGGCTGATGCCGTCGGTTTTGTCCGGCGCAGGTGTTCCGGCGAGTTCGGCGGCGGTGGGCATGAAATCCGGGAAGTAACCGACATGCGCCGACTCGCTGGGCTTCACTTTGCCAGGCCACCAGGCAATGAAGGGCACACGGATTCCGCCGTCGGTGAGGCTGCGCTTGATGCCGGTGTAGGGGCCGTTGGGATCGAAGCGCTCCAGGTCGTGCTTGCTCTCGTTGTGCGGGCCGTTGTCGCTGCTGAAGATGACGAGTGTGTTCTCTGCAATGCCGAGGGCTTTGAGATGCTCCATCATGCGGCCGACGTAGCTGTCGAGACGTGTGATCATCGCCGCCTGGCCTTTGTCCTGCTTCGGCCAGTCCTTGTCGGCATAGGGGCCGTAGTCGGGCACATGCGCGCCATCGCCGAGGATGCGACCGCGCTCGTTGTTGGCGTGCGGGATGACCATCGCCCAGTAGAGAAAGAAGGGCGCGGTCTTGTTTTCGGTGACGAATTTAAGCGCATCGTCGGTGAAGAGATCGTCCGCGTAATGAATCGCCTCCGTGGCATAGCCCGCGCCGTCTTCGCCGACGGGAACGATGACGTTTGAGAGCGGCTCTTTGCTCTCGTTGCGCCAGAGGTAGTCGGGGAAGTGATTGTGCGCATGGTGCTGGCTCAGGTAGCCGTAGAAGTAGTCGAAGCCCTGCTTGCGCGGCAGGCCGCTTTCCGCTGCACCGACATTGCCGAGACCCCACTTGCCGATGAGTGCGGTTTTGTAGCCTGCGTTTTTCAAGACGGACGCCACGGTGACATCGCCTTCTTTCAAAGCCTGTGCGGCTGGGTTTGTCTGGCCTGCATTACCACGGATGCGCGTGTGGCCGTGATGCAAACCGGTCATGAGCACGCTACGCGATGGGGCGCAGACGGTGGCACCGGAGTAGAAGTGCGTGAAGCGCATGCCCTCCTTGGCCATGCGGTCGAGGTTTGGCGTGGTGATGACCTTTTGCCCATAGCAGCCGAGATCGCCCCAGCCGAGATCATCCGCCATGATCCAGATGATGTTCGTCCTGCTCTTCGGAGCCTGGGTGGAGTCGGGCTGGGCCGACAATGAGGAGTGAGCGACAGATAAAAAGAGGAGAGCGAGAAGCAGCTTCATGGAGTGGCTGCGAACGAGCGCCAGAGCCTCCATCTTCCAATTCAATCCAGCCCGTAACTCCTCATCCACCATGAGAGGCGCTCCACATCCGTTGGCTCGGCTTTTTTGAGGCGTGTCTTCCAGGTGCGCTGGTAGTCGAGGCGTTTGTCTTTGAGAATTGTCGCCATCGAAGGCTCAGTTGGCGGATCTCCGGCAGCACCGCGATCTCCACTCGATTTGATCCACTCATCGAGCACACCTCGCAAATGGGCGACCGACTCGGCTTGATCAGGATGCTGTGAAACGTCATGCAGGCCGAGCGTGTCAGTCTTGAGGTCATAAAACTCGATCTCGGGCCGAGTCGGCTGCAACCACCGTGCCTGGAAGGTGTCGAGGCCGCCGGCTTCATTCAGTACGCGCAGCAGGGCTATGCCGGGATAGCTGGCTTCTTTATAGCCGGACCAGTTCAGGCGTGAAAGCTCGGTGTGGAAGTTCCGCACAAGCCATGCATCGCGGCTGATGACGGTGCGGATACGATCCATCGCATCACCACAGCGATCACGCGCAGCGAAGAGCACGTCACGCTCAGGAAAATCACCACTGAGGATGGCTTTGCCCTCCATCCAGGCTGGAACAGGCAAGCCCGCAAGCTTCAGCATCGACGGCGCGAGGTCGATCAAACTCACGAGACGCTCCTCGACGCTTTTCGCCTCAATCTGCGGCCCGCGCATGATCAGCGGCACCTGAAGTCCTTCGACACTGAGCCATTGTTTTCCCCATGGCATTGGGCGGCCATGATCGGCGAAAAACATGACAATGGTGTCATCGAGCACGCCTTCGGCCTTCAATTGATCCAGAATCACGCCGACACGCTGATCCACGATCTCGACACTGCGCTGGTAGGCATACCAATCCCGGCGCATTAGTGGATGATCCGGGTATTTGGGTGGCAGTTCGATGGCGCGGAGCTTTGCTTCATCATAGCTCTCAGGAATCGGAAACGGCCGATGCGGCTCGGTGATCTGAAACTGCGCGAAGAACGGCTGTCCGGGCTTTCGTTTCCGCCAGTCGTCTCCATCAAACATCTCCGCCGCATCGTGGGCGAAGTTGTAGTGTGTTTTGCCCTTCTTGATTGCTTTGCCACTGCGCATGGTTCCTGGTGCCGCCGCATTCGTGACAAACCAGCCTGCCTCGCGCAGCAGGCCCGGCAGATGCCTGTAAGGCGCGGGCAGTGGCTGCGGATTCTCTACATCATGCGGATGCAGTCCCGTCGTCGTTTGATAGCAGCCGAGGATGAAGGCCGAACGCGAGGAGCTGCACACGGGGGCGGTGGCATAGGCTCGCGTGTAGCGACGACCTTCCGCAGCGAGACGATCTAGGTTTGGTGTGCTGACCTGCTTCAATCCATAAGCACCGATGTCCGGTGACATGTCATCGGCGATGATCCACACGAAGTTCGGTTTGGTCGCGGCCTGCAAAGGCAACGCGATCATGGCAGTGAGCAGTAGTCTCAGGATCATCGGGATTGTTTCGGTGCCTTTTTCCCTTTTCCTTTTTTCGCAGGAGTCGGCGGCGTTGGTAGATCATCGCCGGGTTGATTCGAGAAGCGGAAGGGATCATCCAGGCGGCGCATTTCGGCGAGGAGCAGGGCTTCCATCTCCTTGAGCTTGTCGGCGTGTTTGGGATCGGCGGCGAGGTTTGGCTTGCCGTGCTCGGGGAGCAGTTCGTCGGGGTTTTCGGTGAGGTTGAAGAGCTGCGTCTCATTCACACTGCGGTCAGGGGACTCGTAGCGGATGAGTTTCCAATCGCCCTGCTTCACGGCTCTCATGCCGGGCTTCCCACCGCCGCTGTAGGCTCCGTAGAGCACGTCCCGGATGGCTCTGGTTTTGCCTTCGAGCACTGGTTTGAAGCTTTGGCCTTCATTCGTCTGCGGCGGCTGGACTCCGGCGAGATCACATAGCGTGGCGAGCACGTCGAGCAGGTAGATATTGCCCTCCACGCGTGATCCAGCGGCGATGCCTGGGCCTTTGACGATGAAAGGCACGCGCCAGGTGTGCTGGTAGAGGTTTTGTTTTCCCATGAGGCCGTGGCGACCGATGGCGATGCCGTGATCGGCGGTGTAGATGATGTAGGTGTTGTCGAGTTCGCCCATGTCTTCGAGCTTCTTCAAGACACGACCGATCTGGATGTCGATGTTCTCACTGCACGCATACTGGCGGCCGATCTCGTTGCGGATGCTTGCTTCATCACGGCACTTCCACACACCACTGACGGCGACTTCATCGCGCACGCCGGAGTCGGTGGTGTCAAAAGGATGCTTGGTGAGGTGATTCGCAGGCAAAGGCGGCTGCAAGGAGTGCAGCGAAGGCGGATTCGCCTCATCGGTGTGATTCGTGGCACCATACTTTGCCAGCAGCTCCGGTTTGCCATCGCGGGTGTCGTGCGGGTGCGAGAAGCCGTAGTAGATGAGGAAAGGTTTCTCGTCTTTGGTGGTCTCGCGTTCGCTGAGGTAGTTCATCACTTGATCGCCATGCCAAGTGCTGCCGTTTTCGTCATCGCCACCACGTTTCGAGGCATCTTTGCGCACGGTGAAGAGCTTGTTCGCCGCCTCGTAGCTGTTCCCCATCTTGCAGGTGCGCATTGTGGCATAACCTGCGCGATTAAAGACCGCTGGGATCGTCTGCTGCTCCAGCGCAGGCGGGCTCGTCTTGGCTCCCCAGGGCGCGGGCGGTAGATGCCAGACCGTGCGTCCACTCATGATCATGTGACGCGATGGCATGCACACTGCACCGCTGAATGAGCCCATGTGATACGCTCCATCGAAGACCATCCCCTGCGCCGCTAGTTTGTCCAAGTTTGGCGTTTGAAGTGTGGACTGCTGATTGTACATCTTCAAATCAAACGGCGACTGGTCATCGACGAGGATGAAGAGCAGATTCGGACGCCGCTCTGCGGCGAATGACGAAGTCAGAATGACGAATGACGAAAGAATGAGGCTGAAAAAGCGCATGGCGGGCTAGAACGTCAAAATGGTTGGTTTGTGTCAGCGGCTATTTAGTAGAAGGCATGAATCCCTGCGCCTTCAGCCAGAAGAGCAGATCAGCGAACCACGGGTGCTGCGTGCCGATGAGGCCGGTGCCGTGGTCGCCGTGCTGGTAGAGGTGCAGTTCGTGGGGGAGGTTGTTTTGATGCAAGGCAGCAGCGTAGAGCTGCGCGTGCTCCACGGGGACCATTTTGTCCTCCATCGTGTGCCAGAGGAAGACGGGCGGGAGGCCGGGCTTCACTTGAAGCTCGCTGGAGGTCTGGCGGACAAGTTTTTCATCCGGTGACTCGCCGACGAGCATCTTGCGCGAGGTGGCGTGCGGTTTGGCGATCATGCTGATGACGGGATAGCACAGGATGGCGAGATCGGGACGTGAACTGAATGCGCGGTCGCTGCCGAGGATCATGCCGTCTTCAGGCCGGTTGATGAGTGTCGATACGAGATGTCCGCCCGCGGAGAAACCCATCACGCCGATGCGTTTCGGGTCGATCTTCCATTTCTCGGCAGCACCGCGGATTTGAAACATGGACTCCACTGCATCCTGAAGCTGCGAGGGATACCGATAACCCGCACTGCCGAGCCGGTAACGCAGCACGAAGACGGTAAGGCCCTGCTCATTGAGCCAAAGCGCGAAGGGCTCCGCCTGTCCTTCATAGATGCCGCTGTAACTACCGCCGGGAATGAGCAGCATCGCCGCGCCGCTGGGTTTCGTGGGAAGATAAGGCGTAAGCGTTGGGATGTCCTGCGACGCATTGCCGAGTGCTCCGGGAGCACCTTCAGGCCACAGCACGATGGGTTTCTCTGCAGCAGGGAGGCTCGTGGCGATGAGCAGGAGGATAGGCAAAATGGACTTCATGAGAAATGACGAGTGCATCAACGGCCTGAGCCGTCATCATGTTACCCAGCAACTCATGCGCCCCCTCGCCATCACCTTCGTTTCACTGCTGCTTTCCTCATGGATCTGCCATGCGCAGGAGATGCATTTTAAACCGCAGGATCATGCGTTGGGCGATGTGCATCCGTTCTTCCATGAGGGTGAATGCTTCCTCTACTACCTGAAGCCTGGAAAGTATGACTCCATGCTCGTTCGCTCACGCGACTGGCTGCACTGGACGGAAGCGCCGATCACGCATGATCCCGTGAAGCCCGCCGACTGGATGTCGACCTACTTTGTGCTCGGCGTGTTTCATGATCCATCTGCGAAAATGTTCCGCAGCTTCTACGGCCACGCGCAGGGGCGCATGGTCAGCTCCGTGAGTCAGGATCTGCGGCATTGGTCCTGTGCGCCGAAGGGGTTCCACGTTCCTGCTGGCGACTACTACCAGCGCCGTCGCGATCCCTTCGTCTTCTGGATTCCAGAGATGAAACAATACGGCTGCGTCATGACGACCTGGATGAAAGGCCGCCCGAAAGAGACCTGCGGAGCGGTGAGTCTCGCCACCTCGCCCGATTTGCAGCAGTGGAAAGATCACGGCCCCATCCTCGATCCAGGCACCATCGGAGAGCCCGAGTGCCCGCAGATGTTACCGCTCGGCGGACGTTGGTATCTGATCGCCAGCATCTATGATCGAGCCGTGGGCCGACCGGTGTATTGGAGCAGCAGCTCGCCGCTGGGCCCGTGGAAAAACGAGCCCGAAGGCATGCTCGATGGCAAAGATCTCTGCGCTGCGCAAATCGCCTTCGAAGGCGAATCCCCCGTCCTCTTTGGCTGGATTCCGCTCGATCCCGCCAAGCCTGGCAAACAAACCTGGGGAGGTCATCTCGCGTTGCCTCGTGAAGTACATGCTTTGCCAGATGGGAAACTCGGCACCCGTCTGCCTGCGAAACTTGGCAAGACCTTCGAGCGTCTGCCCTGGCAGTCCGAATTCGGCGAGTGGAGTCGTCTCGTCGCCGAGTTCGCCCTCACAATCCCTGAAAATACGAAGGAAGCACGTGTGAGCATTGCTCCGCTTGGCGAGATCGTCGTCAGGCGTGAGCAACTCCGCATACTCGACACCGCTGGCGAATGCTGGAGCGAATTGCCTGTCGATTTACCCATGGCAAAGACCATCACCGTGCGCGTCTTCATCGACGGCAACATCGTCGAGGTCTTCATGCATGACCGTTACTCCCTTGCGGCTCGTTTGCCCGGCAGCCCCGGACAGGTGCGGATTTCGCTTCAATCGGCGGCTGTCAGATCATTGCGCGCCAGCGAGTGGCGTTTGCCAGACTGAGGTGCATTCCCGCTGGCAATCGGTCGAATCGTGATGGAGAGCAGGGCATGTCGAATACATTCAAAGAACTCGGAATCCCTGAGGACATGATCCGCGGCCTCGAAGAGATGGCCATCATCAAGCCCACGGAGGTTCAGAAGAAGGTCATCCCTTTCCTGCTGACGGATGGGGGCGATCTCATCGCGCAGGCACAGACGGGCACGGGCAAGACGGCGGCGTTTGGCCTGCCGCTGCTGACAAAGATGAATCCCAAGCACCGGGACATCCAGGGGCTGGTGCTGGCACCGACGCGTGAACTGGCGAAGCAGATCGGCAAGCAGCTCTTCCGCTTCACGAAATACACGGACAAGATCTTCACCGAGGTGCTGACGGGCGGGGATGACATGGATCGTCAGATCGATGCGCTGCGCCGCCCGACTCACATCATCGTCGCGACACCGGGGCGTCTGCTTGACCTGATCGAGCGGGATGCACTGACGCTGGAATTCGTCCGCTATGTGGTGCTGGATGAGGCGGATGAGATGCTGAGCATGGGCTTCAAAAAGGAGCTCGCGGCCATCCTGAAACTGGCGGCGATGCGCCGCAGCACCTGGCTCTTTTCTGCGACCTTCCCTGATGCGATCCAGCAGCTCATCAAAGGCTGTATGTCCGCGAACGCGCACTCGATTCAGATCGATCAGGCGCATGTGGTGAACCGCGACATCGATCACCGCTTTGCCCTCTGCAAGCGGGAGGACAAGACGGCTTTCATCGCCTCATTCCTGAAGCGTCAGAAGGAGGGCCGAGGTCTGATCTTTTGCCGCACGAAGGCGGGAGCAGTGACGCTTTGTCAGGAGCTGATCGCCATGGGCATGCCGGTGGATGTGCTTCAGGGTGATCTCATGCAGAAGGAGCGCGACAAGGTGATGCGCGCCTTTAAAAAGCAGCGCGTGCAGTTCGTGGTGGCCACGGATGTGGCGGCGCGCGGCATTGATGTCGAGGGGTTGTCCTTTGTGATCCATCACCAGCTTCCCGAGCAGCTTGAATACTACACGCACCGCAGCGGACGCACGGCGCGTGCCGGGAAGAAAGGCATGTCGCTAGCTTTGATCCACCCGAAGGAGCGCTGGCAGCTCACGCAGCTCGAAAAGGAGCTGCATGTTCAGTTCCGCGAGTTTCGCGGCTGACCCTCACTGCGGTAGCTCGATGTTCGCCACGCCCTGTGATCCTGAGGGGAAGAGGTTGTTGGAGAAATGCATGCCGCGTGGTGTATTTGGCCCGCCGCCGATGATGACGGCGTATTTGTAGCGCGGCTTGCCGATGCTGTGGATGACGTTGCCGGAGACGATCACGTCAGTGAGCGGCGGATCGTCAGGCTGCTGGCCGGTGTCGAACTTAAAGGGTGAGCGCTCATCACCCCAGATCCAATGCGCGTCTCCGTGGCCGAAGTCGGAGATGATGTTGTTGGAGATGATGGAGCCGCCATCGGCGTTCTCGGCATTCGCGGCGGCGCCAGGCATGAGGCCGATGGCCCAGAGGCAGTTTTTGATGAACTGATTGCCGGTGATGAGCACGTTGCGGCTGCCGTGCATGGCCTTCATGCCCATGAAGGAGTTCACGATGACATTGTTGCTGACGATGACATGATCCGAGTGCAGGTCGATGCCCTGCGCGGCGTTTTCGATGTGGTTGCCGATGATGCGGGTGAGGTCGCTCACACTCGGTGCAGTGACGATGAGACCGCTGCCCTGCTGCCAGTTGTCCGTGTAGTTTGCGTCCCAGGCCTGCTGGCTCATGATCGTGCCCTTCTGCGGATTCTTCTTCACGTAGTCGCCGAGCTTGTGCTTCGCCTTGATCTCGGGTGTGGGGACGAGGTTTGCTTCGATGACGCGATTGCCCTCAATGAGCGTGCCGGTGCTGTAACTGACGCTGATGCCCGTGCCGTCGGAGCAATTGAAGGCGTAGCCCCACTCCGGGCTCTTGGTGCGGTCATCAATGCTGACGCGCATGTAATTCCGCACGAGACAGCGGCTGATGCGGCAGTTCTGGCTCTCGCGAAGGGTGATCGATCCTGCGGGACTGCGGTTGTCGATGACACGCACGTTGTCGATGACGAGGTCACGGCATTTGATGGCGATGAGGCCCTCCAGGCGCGTCTCCATCTTCCCCTCGGGGCGTGTCAGGGTGAGGTCACGGACCTCCGCCTCCTTGGCCTCTTCGATCACGATGATCGGCTGCTCCGCATTCTCCTGAATGATGCGCCCTGGGCCAAACAGGCCGCTGCGCTCACCGCGAATGCGGATCTTTTCTTGGATCGGGTAATCGCCCGCCGGGACGAAGATCATCCGGTTCGGGTTCGCATCCAAAGCAGCCTGGATGGACGGATAGGCGGTGACAGAAAGCTCGGCGGCGGAGGCATTGGCGAGCAGAAGGGAGAAAAGGAGATAGCGCATGAAGGGAAAGAGCAGTCAGCAGTGGATTGAGCTCGGGAGGCAGCTGTTTGGCATCACTTCTTCTCCAGGGACATGAGTTCGATCTTCCTGAACCACACCGGTTGCCCCTCTGCCTGAAGGGCGATGTGACCGTAGCTGAGCATGAGATTGCCGCCGAGTTCGATCTGATCGGTCGCCGGGGCGTTGTTGTTCGTCGGGTCAAGCTGCGGGCGCTGGTAGCGCAGTACTTCGACACCATTGATGCGATGAATGATCTCGTCATTGCCGCGCACCTCCACTTCGGCGCGCACCCATTCCTCGGCGGGAAAGGTCGATGCGCTGGATTTGACGATGTGTTTGGTCACAAGCTGCCCGCCCATCTCCACATGCGTGCCGGGAGTGCAGAGATTGGCAGTGGAGCGCGGCCCTTTGCCCTCATCGGCCAGAAACTGCATCTCCAGACTTGCGGGGAAACCCTGGTCGAACCTCATGCTCTGAGGCGGCTGCGCGTGCAGCATGACGCCACTGTTCAGGTTCACGTAATGGGGTGCATCTGCCATCATCTTGCCGGTGAAGCGATACTCCAGTCGCAGGATGTAGTGCGAGTAGGCGAGGTTTGTGTAGAGATGACCGAACTGCTCATCAAACTTCTCGTAGTCGTCGTAGCTCACCTTCAGGATTGCATCCTCGACACGAAAAGTGTTCGCGAAGTTTTCCCCCAGGGGACGTTTGGAGATCTTGATCGTCCAGCCGCTCAAATCCTTGCCATTGAAGAGGGAAACCCACTTGGGTTCATCAGCGGAGACGGAAACCGCAATGAGACAAAGGAGTGCGGTGAGGATGGTGGGTGACTTGGGCATGGTGCCGTCATCTTGCTGCGTCCACCCGTCAATTCCAAGCCGAAGATGGCAGTGCATCTCGAATAGCCCCGTGTGCGGAAGAACCGGAAGTCGGACACTTTGCCACCGTTATAGCGCCCCTCATGAAGCTCATCCTCCTGTTTGCGATCTCTGCTTTTCTTTGTGGTTCCATCACCGCTGCGGACAAGCCCAACATTGTAGTCATTCTCGTTGATGACATGGGCTTCTCGGACATCGGCTGCTACGGTTCGGAGATCCCCACGCCGAATCTGGATGCGTTGGCGGCGAACGGGTTGCGATTCACGCAGTTCTACAACACGGGACGCTGCTGCCCCACGCGGGCGTCTTTGCTCACCGGCCTGTATCCGCATCAGGCAGGTGTGGGACACATGACGGATGACAAGGGTGTGCCAGGCTATGCGGGGCGGCTGAATGACTCGTGTGTGACCACCGCCGAAGTGCTGAAGTCGGCGAACTACTTCACCGCGATGACCGGGAAGTGGCATGTGGGTCAGAACTACGGCGTCACGCCCTGGGAGCGCGGGTTTGATCGCAGCCTGAATGCGGCGGCGGGTGGCTTTTATTTCCAAGAGTCAGCCAAAGCCTCCCTGTTTCTAAACGGCGAGCCAATTGCGAACAACGACGCACGCTTGCCGCACAACTGGTATTCCACCGACTTGTGGACCACGTTTGGCCTGAAGTTCATCGACGAGGCGCTCGCGGAGAAACAGCCGTTTTACCTGCACCTCTGCCATAATGCGCCCCACTTCCCACTCCAGGCTCCGGCAGAGGAAATCACGAAGTTCCGAGGCAAATACAAGATCGGCTGGGGCGCAGTGCGCGACCGCCGTTATGCGAAGATGATCGAACTCGGCATCATCGACGCGAAATGGGCCAAGTCACCGCGTCCGCAGGCCGTGCAACCTTGGGCGAACGTTCCCAAGGAGGAGCAGGAGCGCTTCGATCACCTCATGGCCGTGTATGCCGCCACGGTGCATCGCATGGACAAGGCCGTGGGCGATCTCGTGGAAGGATTGAAGCAGCGCGGTGTCTTTGACAACACGCTCATCCTTTTCATGAGCGACAACGGCGGCAACGCGGAGGCTGGTCCGAAAGGTCGCACCAACGGCGATCCCTCGAAGGCCGACTCCGACTGGTTCTGCGGTGAAAGCTGGGCCTTCCCGCAAAACACGCCCTTCCGTCTCTTCAAGCACTACAGCCATGAAGGCGGTATCAGTTCACCTCTCATCGCCCATTGGCCCGCGGGTATCACCGCGAAGAACGAACTGCGGCACCAGCCCGGCCATCTCATCGATATCATGGCGACCTGCGTCGATGTCAGCGGCGCTTCTTATCCCCAGCAGTATAAAGACAAACCCGTGAAGGCGATGGAGGGCAGAAGTCTCGTCGCCGCCTTCAAAAACGAGCCTATCCAGCGCGAGGCGCTCTTCTGGGAGCACGAAGGCAATGCCGCCATCCGTGTCGGTGATATGAAGCTGGTCCGCAAAGGCCGCAGTGGGCCCTGGGAACTCTACGATCTGAAGGCTGACCGCACCGAACTCCACGACCTCGCTTCCGTGCAGCCAGAGAAAGCCAGAGAACTCGCCGCGCAGTGGGATGCCTGGGCCGAGCGAGCCCAGGTGAAGCCCTATCCAGGCAACGACGACCTCAAAGGCGGCAGGAAGAAGAAGGGGAAGAAAAAGTAACGCACCGCCATCGCACGAGAACTCCGGTCAGCGTGACGAATCAGTCACAGCAGCCCGAGCTTCACCATGGTGGACTTCAACTCAGCGACCTTGGCTTCTTCCAGTTCGACCATCGGCAGGCGGATCTCACTGGTGCAATGACCGGCGAGTGCCATTGCGGCTTTGATCGGAATGGGGTTCGTGGAGAGCTTCAGGAAGGCGGCGAGCAGCGGGTAGTATTGATGATGCAGTTTGCCAGCACCGGCGTAGTCGCCAGCGAGCGCGAGCTTCACCATGTCGCTGATCTGTTTCGGAATGAGGTTCGAGGCCACACTGACCACGCCGACACCACCGACGGCCATGAAGGGCAGCGTCAGGCTGTCATCGCCGGAGAGGATCTCAAAGCTGGCGGGCAGCACCTGCTTCATCTGATTCACGCGCTCGGGATTGCCACCGGCTTCCTTGATGGCGCAGATGTTCGGGCAGGTCTCGGCGAGACGCACGAGCACATCGAGACCGATCTCGATGCCGCAGCGACCGGGGATGCTGTAGAGCATGATCGGGAGCTTCGTGCTCTGAGCGACGGCTTTGAAGTGCTGGTAGAGGCCTTCGGGCGTGGGCTTGTTGTAATACGGAGCGACTTGCAGGATCGCGGTGGCACCGACGGCCTCGGCTTCCTGCGTCATCTCTACGGCTTCTCGCGTGCTGTTGGAGCCCGTTCCTGCCATGACAATGCCGCGACCTTTGGCAAACTCGGCGGTGAGCTTCACCACCCGTTCGTGTTCATCGTAATCGAGTGTCGGTGATTCACCCGTCGTGCCGCAAGGCACCACGCCAGTCACACCATTGGAGAACTGGAAATCGACGAGCTTCTGGAGGGCTTCCTCGTCGATCTGACCGTTTCGGAAGGGGGTGACAATGGCGGTGTGGGTTCCTGCGAACATGGATGGGGTGGTTTGGGAAAAATTAAGCGGCGGTGAGCGGACGGGATGCGCTGGCGAGCAGCGAGTGCAAGTATTCAGGCGCGAAATCAGCGCCGTTGGGCCATTCGATGGTTGCACCGACAAGGCTGAACTGCCTGAAGTAATCGATGTCGCGGAGAGCTTCAAACACAGGGCCTTGGAGCTCTTCCGAGAGATCGACCGTGCCCAAGCTGCCATCATTGAACTCCAGGTGCAGGCGGTGCGCGCCAGCATGGGTTGCTTGGGTGATGTGCAGGAAGTTCATGGTTACTCCAGGGGTGGAATGGGGTCCAAACTCTCACGCTTTTCAGCTTTCTGCCAGTCGAGAAGAAGCGCGCTTCGATTCAACTCATGCCATTCGAGCACGGCATTGAGGGCACGTTTGGGGAATCTGCCGTTGATGATGCCAGTCTCGATCTCCACCGTGACTTCGTAGTCGCCGTAATGAGCGTGGAAATGCGGCGGGGCATGATCCCGATAATGCATTCGGATCACGACCCCTAGAAACCGGCTAATCTCTGGCATGGCACATTAGATCGAAACCGTCCCAGTGAACACCACATCCGCCGGACCAAACAAGGTCACGTCGGTGTATTCATGCGGGGCGGATTCCACAAACCCGATGCGGAGGGTGTCGCCACCTTTGACGAGGACGCTCACGGGGCTGGCAGCGCCGGTGAGTTCGTGATGGATGAGCGCGCAGGCGACCATGCCAGTGCCGCAGGCGAGGGTCTCGCCCTCGACGCCGCGCTCGTAGGTGCGGATGGCGATGCTGCCGGGGGCGAGCACTTTGGCGAAGTTGGCGTTCGTGCCTTTGGGCTTGAAGGCTTCGTGGTAGCGCAGGGCCGCGCCCCATTCGATCACGGGCACGTTTTCCAGATCATCGACATAAACCACGGCATGAGGCACGCCGGTGTTCACGCTGTGGACGGTGAGTGTTGTTTGAGAAACGGGCAGATCTTGAGCGAGCTTGAGGCTGTGGGGAGCGCTCATGTTGATGCGTACCTGGTCGCCTTCGAACTCGGCGGAAATCATGCCCGCGAGTGTCTCGAAGGCGATCTTGGTGAGCTTGCCATCGTGCAAAAGATTCACGAAGCGGCCAAAACAGCGCGCGCCATTGCCGCACATCTCCGCCTCACCGCCGTCGGCGTTGTAGTAGCGCATCTTGAAGTCGCCGCCATCCGTGGCGGGCTCGACGCAGAGCAAGCCATCGGCACCGATGCCGCGATGGCGGTCGCAGAGCTTCTCGATCTGATCCTTGCTCAGGGCGAGTGAGAGATCGCGATTGTCCAGCATGACGAAGTCATTGCCGGCACCGTTCATTTTAGTGAAGTTCAGGGTCATGGAAAAGGGCGCGGAGTCAAAGCGAGGGCTGGGGAGCGGTCAAGCCCCCTCGTTCTGGCGAACGAGCCTACGCGTAGGCGCAGTCGCCACACTGCGGGGGGAGCGCGCACGGGGGGCGAACGAGGCTACAGGGCGGCTCTGGAACTCCTCAGCCGCCAGTAGCGCGGCCAGTAATCGGGCTGCCAGAGCTTCAACTCCGGGTAGCCGGGAATCACTACTCCGGTGTGCGGCCACTCCTGGGCCTCTTTCACCAACCCGGCACGCACCGGATTCTGCATGATGTAGCGCGCCAGACGCTCGTAGGCATAGCGGTCGCTTTCCTCCGGGCGCAGTACATGGTCGTGGGCCTGCGGCTGCCAGTGGTGCCCGGTTTCCGCGAGCAGTGGGTTAGAGTGGCGACGCAGAAAACGCAGGAGCCCGCGTTGATCGCCCTCCCGATGGTTGCCATGCAGCAGGAGATGAACATGGTCCGGCATCAGGCAGTGGACGGGGCAGTCCACGCCGTAGCGACCACAGGCATGCAGGAGCAGCCAGCGGAAGCGCGTGGTGAATCGCGTGTCCAGCCAGCCCGTGCCGCGATCCCTCACCGTCAGAGTCCAGTGGACGATGGCCTTGCCGCGATACGCCGCATCTGCCAGACGCGGGAGGTGTCCGGGATGGTTATCATCATCAGGCAGCGGCGTGGGCATGAGGGGGACGGGAACGTGATCCGACCGCTGGTTCTGACAGGACTCGTGCAGGTGGCTGAGGAAAGCGCAGGCTTCGAGGCTGCGGTTGTGTTCCCGATCTTCTCGTTCTGGCGAACGAGCCTACGGGGCGTAGGCGCAGTCGCCAGACTGCGGAGGTGTCCGCGTGGAAGAGCGCGGGCACTCCGATCCTCTCGTTCTGGCGAACGAGCCTACGTCACAGCGCGTGGACGGCATCAACGAGTGGTTTCACGAAGGCTTCCACCTGCGCGGCGAGATCGGGGGAGGTGCCGTTCTTCTCGATGAGCTTTACGATGGCGCTGCCGACGACGACGCCGTCGGCCATGCTGGCGACTTTGGCGGCTTGTTCGGGGTTCGAGACACCGAAGCCGACGCACACGGGCACCTGCGTGCTGGCTTTGATCACCGCGACTTGTTCGGCAATGCCGCTGGCGATCTCCACCTGCGCGCCAGTCACGCCGAGGCGGCTGACGTAATAGACGAAACCTTCCGCGATGCTGGCGATGCTGGCGATGCGCTCCGGCGGGCTGGTCGGAGCGATGAGCTGGATGTGGCGCAGCTCGGGCGTGGGCTTCAGCTCGGGATTCTCGGCGACTTCATCCGGCGGCAGATCCAGGACGAGCACTCCATCGGCTCCGGCAGCGGCGGCATCGATGTGGAAGCGCTCGTAACCGTAAGTGTACACGGGATTCAGGTAGGTGAAGAGCACGAGCGGGATCTGACTCTTGGTGCGGAGCTGGCGGATCATCTCCAGCACCTTGGGCATCGAGGCTCCGGCTTTCAGCGCACGGTCAGCGGCCATCTGATTCACCACGCCATCGGCAAGCGGATCAGAGAAAGGCACGCCCAGCTCCACGATGTCCACCCCGGCGCGTTCGAGGGCGAGGACGACATCGATCGTGGCATCCAGCGTCGGGTCACCTGCGCAGACGTAGGCCACGAAGGCGCGCTTCCCGGAAGCACGGAGGTGGGCGAAATGGGCGTCGATACGGTTGGCGGGGTCGGACATGGGGCGGGCTATCTACCCGGCTACAGCGGGGATGCAACTTTCCCTTCCCATTCACCTTTCCGCCTCGCTGCCAAGAAACTCGGCCAGAGCTTTCAGGCGCTTGGTGGTCTCATGGCGGAGAGTGAAAAGCAGGAGGGGATGCAGCAGCCATCTGATCCAGACGGGCCGGGCTAGAAACTGGAATTTGTAGGTGGCTACCGAGCCGCCGCCTTCCTTGTCCTGATGGTGAATGCTGGCGGCGAAGTGATCGAAGAACGGAGGCTTGTTGATCATCTCCACGGCGGCAATGGAGCCTGGAGTGAAGGTGACATACTGGGTTTCGATGCCAATGAGTCCGAAGAAGGGTTTGCCGACGCAGAGCGACGTCGCGCCTTTGGCGGAAACCTGATGACCTCTCGTGAGTCGGGCTTCGCACAGCAGGGTGTCCCATTCCAGCCGACGCGAATAATCATGAAGCAGCTCAAAGACCTTCACCGATGTGCAAGGCATGACTTGTGAGATGGTGGCGGAGGGCATCGGCTTGGCAATTGGGTGACCATGGGGTCAGCGTTGAAATTGTCAGCAGCTTTCGCATGAAAGGGCTTGGATCGTGCGGCATTTCATGAGCGTGACCTTCACGATCCCAGACATCCATTTCCACGTCCTGCCGATGCAGACCCGATTCCCTTTTAGATATGGGATCGCGAGCATGATCAAGCTGCCGCACCTCTTTGTGACGGCGGAGATGGTGGTGGATGGAAGGCCAGTGCGCGGGTTGGCCTCGGAGGGGCTGGCGCCGAAGTGGTTCACGAAGCATCCCGAGACGTCCTGTGAGCAGGATGTGGCGGAGATGCTGGCGGTGATCCAGAACGCGGCGCGCATCGCGGAAAACGCGGCTCAGCAGCCGGTGGGTTACTTCGGATGGTGGCGGGATCTTTATGATGAACAGTCGCGCTGGGCCGGGCTGCGTGAGCAACCGCCGCTGCTGGCGAATCTGGGCGTGAGCCTGATGGAGCGGGCGGTGCTGGATGGGCTGTGCAAGGCTGCGGCGACGCCACTTCATCGGCTGCTGAAGTCTGAGGCGCTGGGCATCGAACTGGGGGCGGTGCGCGGGGAACTGGCGGACATCTCAGTGGCTCAAGTGCTGCCTGAGGAGCCACTGGCTCAAGTGGCGCTGCGGCACACCATCGGGCTCGGTGATCCGCTGCGTGCGGAGGAGTCTCCCCATCTCGATGATGGGCTGCCGGACACGCTGGCCGACTCCATTCGTGCCTATGGGCTGCGCTACTTTAAGATCAAGGTCACGGGTCAGGCGGAGGTGGACCTGCCACGGCTGCGGGTCATCACCGAGGTGCTCACGGTGGGCTGTCCGCAGGGCTTCAAAGCCACGCTCGATGGCAATGAGCAGTTCACCGACCTCGCGGCGTTCCGTGACTTTTATGAGGCGCTGAAGGCGGATGCGAAGCTCGCGCCATTGTTTGATAGCCTGCTCCTCATCGAGCAACCGCTGCATCGTGATCATGCGCTGAAGGATGACGTGGCCCCCGCTCTCCAAGGCTGGAGTGATGGGCCGGGCATGATCATTGATGAATCGGATGGATCACTCGCCGATCTGCCGCGTGCTCTGGATCTCGGCTACAGCGGCACGAGTCACAAGAGCTGCAAAGGCATCGTCAAAGGCCTGGCGAACGCCGCGTTGCTGAAGGTCCGCGCCCCGCACATGAAGCGCCCGCCGATCCTCAGTGGCGAAGACCTCGCCAATGTCGGTCCTGTCTCCGTGCTCCAGGATCTGGCGATGATGTCCGCGCTTGGCATCCCTCATGTGGAGCGAAATGGGCACCACTACTTCCGGGGACTGAGCATGTATTCGGCAGAGTTTCAGGCGGATGCGCTGCGGTGTCATCCGGGCTACTATCGCCGACACGAACTGGGTTTCCCGACGCTCGATGTGCAGGACGGCCTGCTCGATATGACCTCGGTGAATGCCGCGCCCTTCGGCTGTGCCATCCCCATCGATGCCGCACAATTCACGCCGCTGAAGGCATGGATCATGGGCGGTGGCATGGGCGCATTGTGATATGAATCATCACGCGCATGGTCACCTTGAGATTGGAAAAGATTCGTTTGCAGACATTTCAGGAGCCTAGTCCTTTCGCAGATTGTATGAAGCTCCTGATGACCTGCTTTCTTCGCCCTTGTTCTCCACTCTTTGCCGGGATTTTGCTGGCCTGGCCTTTGATGTCTCCTGCCGCGGTCTATGAAGTGGGAACTGGCAAGTCTCTCGCGACGATTGGCGAAGTTCCCTGGGAGGCGCTGAGGCCTGGTGACACGGTTCGCATCCACTGGAGGGCACAGCCTTACCATGAAAAGTGGGTCTTGTGCTTCCGTGGCACCCAGGAACAGCCCATCACCATCAGCGGCGTGCCAGGACCGAAAGGGCAACTGCCGGTGATCGACGGTCAGGATGCGACGAAGCGTCCGGTGCTGAGCTATTGGGGTGAGGAACGCGGAGTGCTGAAGATCGGCGGAGCCAACAAGCCAGCGGATCGAATGCCGGCACACATCTTGATCGAAAACCTCGACATCCGTGGCGCGCGGCGACCCTTCACCTTTGCCGGGCGGAAAGGAGCCACCGCTTACAGCAAAGACGCGGCGAGTGTGATCGTGGAAAAGGCTGACCATCTGGTGCTGCGAAATCTAACCCTGCACGACAGCGGCAACGGACTCATGATCAGCGCCCAGTCCAGCAATGTGCGGGTGGAAGGCTGCCACATCTATGACAATGGCAATCCAGGCAGCATCACCGAACACAACGCCTACACCGAGTGCAACGGCATCGTCTTCGAGGGCAACCACTTCGGCCCGCTGCGGAAAGGCTGCCTGGGGATCAACCTCAAGGATCGCTCCGCAGGTCTGGTGGTCGCTTACAACTGGATCGAAGGCGGCAGCCGCCAGCTCGATCTCGTGGATGCCACGGGCAACAAAGCCCTAAACGCCTCTCCCGAATACAGGCGCACGCTGGTGTATGGCAATGTGCTCATTGAGAACGAGGACGGCGGCAACAACCAGATCGTCCACTACGGTGGCGACAGCACCAAGACCGCAGGCTACCGCAAAGGGGTGCTGCATTTCTACCACAACACCGTCGTTTCCCACCGAACCAAAACCACGGTGCTGTTCCGCCCCTCCACTCCCGAAGAGAAAGTGGAATGCCATGGCAACATCCTGCATGTCACCGTTCCGGGGATGAAGCTTTCGCTCATGGGCGGCAGTGGCACGCTGACCCTGGGGAAGAACTGGCTGACCTCCGGCTGGGTGAAGGCGGTCGAAGAACTCAAGCTCGATCTGAAGACTTTGGAGCCTTCCCTGGAGGGGAAAGAGCCAGGCTTTGTATCGCTGAAGAAACTGGACCTGACTCTCCTGCCTGATTCCCCCTGCAAGGGCGCTGGGGCAACTTTCGCAGCAGAACTTCCGAAGCCAGCCAAGCGCTACGTGAAGCATCAGAAGCTGGAGGAATTAGCCACCGGGACCCCACTGAACCTGGGCGGTCTTTGACCCTCCACTCGCCATCGTCACACACCGCGTATGTCTTTGAATCTCAAGTTATCCGCCGCCCTTCTCAGTCTGCTCCTGCTGAGCAGTTCTCCGGCTCAGTCATTGCAAGACCCCTGGGAGGCGAGCTATGCCAATCTGGATGCCACGGCTCCCCATGTGCTCGCCTGCTGGAAGTTTGATGAGTTTCCTTTGTCGGATGCTTCCGGGCATGGCGCGCAGCTCTTTTTGAAAACAGCGACCTTGCAGCCTCAAGGTCGCTTTGGAGGTGGACTGACCTTTCGTATCAAGGCTGGCAAAGGACGCTACGTCGCCCTGACTCAGCCATCACTTGCGCGCCTTTCGCCTGTCGCTGCCTTTTCGGCGGAGATGTGGGTTCGGGCCAATGAACACATTCAGACCACAGAGAACGCCTATTTGATGGATAAGCAGGGGGAGCGTCTGGAGGATTACCGCTGGAGCCTCATGGCTGCCGATGAGCGTGGCCTACGCCGCATGGCGGTGAGTCTGGGTTTCGGAGCAGAGGCCAAAGAGTTCCTCTCGGAGCCTTTGCTGATTCCTGCCGGTCAGTGGCGGCATCTGGCCTTCACTTATGATGCTGCCGGCAGGGTGGAGTTCTTTGCCGATGCAGAATCCCTGGGAGTCGTTTTTCAGAAGGGTTGTGGAGCTTTGCAGGCGGGGGATCAGCCTTTGAGTCTTGGCGAAGGGCTCAAGCTTTCAGCCTCGTTCCCCGGTGACATCGACGAAGTCCGCTTGTGCGATGGCGTGCGCGGTTTCGCCCCGTTTGCGCTGGAGCTGGCAGGCCTTCGCCGTGTCTGGCAGAGGCAGGAGCAATCGACCTCCTGGAAGATCACCTGCACGAATTTGCGGCCTGTTCCCCTGGTCGGAGCTGGCATGACCTACACCGTGGGCGGGACCACTCAGTCGTTCATTCTGCCTGACCTTGAGCCGGGCGCCAAATACGCGACTGACTTCGCGCCTGACACCTCTTTGAAGCCTGACACCTATCAGATGGAGGCGGTGATTCGCAGCGGCAATCTTCAATTGAGCCGCAAGAAGGAGTTCCAAATCGTGCCGCGTCTTCCCGCCAGTCTTCCCGTCATCATGCAGGGCGCAAAGGTCGATGATCTGCCGCAACTGCAACCTCTGGCCTGCACCCATTGGGTGGGCTTTACCAATGATGACTCTCCCTACCTGGGACCTCATGGGAAGACGCATCATCTGGATACCCTGCCCTGGCTGGATGCCGGGCTCGTCGCCGGACTCCGCACCATCGTTGCTCTTGAACCCTGGCGGGCCATGCTGCCGAAAAGTGCCTTTCATCGCATGAATCGCGATGGCAAAACCTACGAGCCGGCCGACCTCAATGCCACCAATCGCGGTGTGGTCGGCCTGACCACCAACTGCGCCCGACGTTTCATGGTCAACTACCGTGAAAACAAAATCTGGACCGGCACTTGGTTAAACTCCTCCCCGCTCAGCCAGTCCCAGCCAGGCTTCAGCAAGGAGGAGAAGGAGGCCTATCAGAAGTTTTCCACGCATGAAATTCCGCCCGAGGTTCAAAGCGGTGGCGGTGTGGACTGGAAGACGCTGCCAGGCTTTCCAGCGGATCGAGTCATCCCGGACGATCATCCAATCCTTGCCTATTACCGCTGGTTCTGGTCCGAAGGCAATGGCTGGAAGGGCGTCCATGAAGGCTGGCTTCAGGGCCTGGATCGTGAACGTGGGGAACGCCTGGACATCTGGTCCATGCAAGATCCCGCCGTGCGTCAGCCTTCCATCGGTGGAACGTCCGGGCCGGTGAACTACATCGCCGATCAGACCTCGGATGCCCGTGACCCGATGCTCACGGGGCTTTGTCTGGATCAGCTCCTGGCCATGCGTCAGGCGAATGCCCGCGAACAGGGAGTCTTCGGCATTCTGCCATTGAGCTGGGAGCGCGAAACCGTCTCGCCCCTCGGGGCAGAAGGCACGGCGGAAAGCATCCTGATGGCCGAGCGCACCGCTCCTGTCCGGCGGGTCACCCTGTCCCCCGCAATCCTGAAAGAGTCTCTCTGGATGACGCTTGCCCGCCCTGTGAAGGGGCTCGTGTGCACGGGCTGGTCTGCCTTGCTTCCCACCACCGATGCCATCGGTATGGATCGCTCGACGCATCCTCATGCCCGCACCATATTCCGTGACTTCGCCGACCGCATCCTCCGGCCTCTCGGCCCCATGCTGGCACGTCGTCAGCAGTCGCGCTCACCCGTGGCCATGGTGGAGAGCTTTACTTCGCAGATGTTCGCGGGACGCGGCATCTACCGCAAAGGTTCACCTCGCTCCTTGGAAGTCTGGCAGGCTCTCCAGCGCGCGCACATCCAGGCAGACTTGGTCTATGAGGAAATCCTCTCCGCCGGTGGACTCGATGGTCGTGACATCCTCATCATGACCGAGTGTGATGTCCTGCCCGCGAGCCTCGTGGAAAAATTAAAGCAGTGGCAACAGGGCGGCGGCAAGATCATCGCCGACGAGCACCTCTGCCCTGCCCTGAAAGCAGATGCTTTATTGTCTGAAGCGCCTGTGCCAGCTCCGCCAGCAAGCCCACCGGAAGCCCCTGCACCTGCCAACGGCACGCCCGCTCCAACACCCGCCGCTCCTCCCCCCGCGCCCGCTTCCTTGTCGGAAAGACTTGCCCAAATCTGCCAAGACCTCGGCTGGCTGCCGCGCGTGACCTGCGACAGCCCCGATGTCATCCTCCATGCCAGCAGCACGGGGGAAGCCACCTGTCTTTTCGTCATCAACAACAGCCGTGAGGCCGGCACCTATGTCGGGCAGCATGGTCTCGTGAAGGAGAATGGACTGCCCGTCACCGCCAGTCTGAATCTTGGCTCCGACAGCATCAACGTCTATGACCTCACACGCTCCGCCTTTGTCCTGCCAAAGCGCGAGGACAACGGGCTCACCATTCCGCTGAAACTCGGGCCTGCGGAAGGCCGCGTGTTCCTGCTCTCATCCGCCCCCCTGCTCGAATTGAACCTCGATCTGCCCGAGACCGCCACCTGCGGAAATGTCGCCGAAGCACGCATCACCCTGAACACCTCCGGAGGTCGCCCCATGCCCGCCGCCATTCCTGTCGCCGTGCGCATTCGCGATGCCGATGGCGCCCCCGCCGAGTGGGACGGGTATCACGTCGTCGAGGATGGCGTGCTCACCCTGCCTCTCGATCTCGCCAAGAACGAAACGCCCGGCACCTGGGAAGTGCACGTGCGCGAGCTGGCCTCCGGCATCGAGACCGTGAAGTGGATGAAGGTGCAACGGCCATGAGGCCACCGCCCCCGCGTCGCCCAGAGCTTCGCGCATCATCATGAGAAGGGGCTGATTACTACAGGATTCACAAGAGGGTCAGGATTCACAGGTCTGAAAATCCTGTTCATCCTGTCAATCATGTCAATCCTGTCACCAAGGCCCTGATTAACAATCAGTTGTCGATTGGATGCGCCAGCCCTGACCATCCCCCCACACCCGAGTTCAAAACTCGGGGCACCAATGTACGAGTTGAAAACTCGTTCTACGACCTCCTCAGCGCCATGAGCAGCTCGTCCACCTTGGTGAAGAGCGACTGCATCTGCGTCTGACTGTATTCCGCATCCGCCACCTGGCTCAGCATGGTGACCGCGTTCGAGTTGCTGCTCGTCGTCGCGATGGCGGCATTCATGTCTGCCAGCGACACTTCACCGGGCGGGCCACTCTGGCCCATGGGAATGCCGAAGGTCAGGTGCAGCACGTCGCCGACCACCGACACACTCACCTCCGCCGGATCACCCGCGGGCAGTGTGTTCACCGCATCCACCACCGCCGAGGAAATCGTCGTCACCGCGTCGATGAGCGTGTTGAGGCCATTGAGTTGGGAACGCATCACCGCACTCGAAAGCGGCGAGTTTTCAGCAGGCTGGGATGGGTCGAAGGGCATGGCTTAGAAGAAGTTGACCGTGGTTGAGGCTCGCTGCGCGAGCGTTGACGGTGGTTGACCGTTGTTTTGAAGCGGGGGCTGTTCTCGGCTCTCGGCTCTGAGTATCCACTGTAAACCATCGTCAACGGCGCGAAGCGCCCTCAACAACCGTCAACGGCTCGGCGCTCCAGCGCGCTACACCACACGGATCTGCGCGGGATCACTCCACGAGCCCATCACGCCCTTGCGGCCCACCGTGCGCACGCACACCCAGACCACCGTGCCGGGGGTGAAGCCTTCCAGATCCCAGCACGACTGCCGAGAAAGATACCTTACGCAAGCATTCCGCTCATCTCATGAAGCAGGATGAGCGATACGCTCTGCTCTTGCCCTCGTGCCCGGTCTCGCAGAGACTGCTGGTATCATGAGTGACTTTCCTTCCGAACCGCCCCAGCCGCCGCAGAAGCCCCTGCCCTCTCCGGAGGAGATCACGCGGAAGCTGGAGGATTTCATCAAGAACAGTCTCGGCGGGCAGGTGGTCTTTTCCCGCATCGAGCCTCACAACCTTGGCACGAAGACGCCTGAACTGGAAGAGGGCGACTCCGAGCCCCAGGCTGAGGAGGACAACAGCTCGATCTTTGATTTCCGCTACAAGCCTGCGGACATCAAAGCGCATCTCGACCGCTTTGTGATCCGTCAGGATGAGGCGAAGAAGGTGCTGGCGACGGCGGTCTGCGATCACTACAACCATGCGCGGATGCTGCGGGAGCATGAGTCCCAGCCGGGGGCTCAGGCGCTGGAGTTCTCCAAGCAGAATGTCGTGATCACGGGGCCGACGGGTGTGGGCAAGACTTACCTGGTGAAGCACATTGCCGAGCTGATCGGCGTGCCGTTTGTGAAGGCGGATGCGACGAAGTTCAGCGAGACGGGCTATGTGGGGGCGGATGTGGATGATCTGGTGCGCGATCTGGTGGCGAAGGCGAATGGCAATGTGGAGCTGGCCGAGCACGGGATCATTTACCTGGATGAGATCGACAAGCTGGCGACGGGCGGCGAGGGCCGGATCGGGCGGGATGTGAGCGGGCGTGGCGTGCAGACGGCGCTGCTGAAGCTGATGGAGGAGACGGAGGTGCCGCTCTACGCGAGCAATGACTTCCGCAGCCAGATGAAGATGATGTTTGAGATGCGCCAGGGCAAGAAGCAGGGGCGTGAGGTGATCAACACGCGGAACATCCTGTTCATCGTCAGCGGGGCGTTTTCAGGCATCGAGAAGATCATCGAGAAGCGCCAGAGCAAGGCGACCATCGGATTTGGTGCGGCGGTGGCGGAGAATCCGAGCAGCGAGGAGCTGATGCGCCAGGCGATGACGAAGGATTTCATCGACTACGGCTTCGAGGCGGAGTTCATCGGGCGGCTGCCGGTGCGGGTGTTTTGTGATTCGCTGACGGCGGACGATCTCTTCCTGATCATGAAGAAGAGTGAGGGCAGTCTGATCCGCCAGTATGAGCGCGAGTTTCATGCCTATGGCGTGCGCGCCACCTTCCAGGATGAGGCTCTGCGTGTGCTCGCCGGGCGCGCTGCGGAGGAGAAGACGGGAGCCCGAGGTCTCGTGACCGCCTGGGAAAAGGTGCTGCGTGACTTCAAGTTCGAGCTGCCGAGCCTGGGCCTGCCGGAGATCGTGATCGACGCAGCGCTGGTGAATGATCCCCTGACACGGCTGGAGCGCTGCCGCAGTGAAGCGGAGAAGCTGCAAACCGATGGGCGCGCGGATGAGGTGCGCGCCTTCGCCGTTCGTTTTGCCGATGAATCCGGCTTTCATCTGGATTTCGACAGCTTTGCCATCTCGGCTCTGGTGCAGCGTGCGGAGCGTGAGGGCAGCGCGATCGACGTGATGTGTTCGCGGCTCTTTAAAGACTTTGCCTTTGGCCTGAAACTGATCTCACGGGGCACGGGTCAGACCACTTTCCAACTCGACCGCCAGGCCGTGGATGCGCCGGACAAGTATCTGAGCGATCTCGTCGTGAATTCTTATCGCCAACCCGAAGCCAACTCGCCATCCTCCGCTCCGCATGAATCGTAATCGCGCCGCCGTCCTCTTCATTGGTGTCCTCGTCAGTGCTCCGCTGCTGGCACTGTATCACTTTGGTGTCTTCCCGGAGGCTGCCCGATGGATCAGCGGGCGTCTGCCCAATCTGCTCGTGCTGCCCGAAGGAGTGCTGCGTCATTCATTGCCCCTGCAGTACCTGTTTTACACCGTGCTCGCCTTCAGCAGTGCGTGGCTGGGCATGGAGCTGGAGGCGGCCTGGAAGAAGTATCTGTATCTGCTCGGCCTCTCCTTCCTGACGCTCCTGCTCACGCCGATCCTGGCGCTGAATGGTGTGCTCTTTGAGCCGTTCTCGGGCATCCTCGCCGCGAGCTTTGCCATGCTCATCGGCGTGATGGTGAGTGATCGAGCACTGGACAGTCTTTCAAGGGTCAAGGCTGAGGAACCAGCGTGACCTCCGTGCTGACCACGGCGTCGCGTTCGTCGAAGATCGTGAAGAACCAGGTGTTGGCGTTAGCGGGTGGTTTGGGTGCGGAGATGGTCGTGCCGTCAATGATCGCGGGGATGCTGGTCCACTGGCGCTTTGAGCGCAGGCCGGTATCGGTGGTGTAGTTGAGCTTGGCGGCTTTGAGTGCGGTGCTGGACGTGCAGGTGACGACGACTTGTTCGCCTTTGATCTCGGGTTTGCCGGGCACGGGAAGAGCTTTGCCAGCGCGGCATTTGGAGTCGATGAAAAGACCGATCTCCTGCGGTGCCCAGCCGGGCGGATGACCATGCGGCATGTTCACCTGGATGCGCATCTGCTTCTCACCGGGGACGACGGCGTAGCTCTTCATGTAGCTGTCGAGGACGTAGTGGACATCGTTCGTGCCATTGACGAAAAGGATGGGCACACGGCAGCGCGGCAGAAGGCTGCCGGGATCGTAGGCTTTGACCCAGTCGGCGGCGCGGGCGCCGAGCTTGTCGATGCTGGGTTTCTGCACGGACTCACCTTCATGGAGGAAGCCGCAGCCATAGACAGGGACGGCGGCTTTGAAGCGATCATCCAGCGAGGCGACGAGGCAGGTGGTGTAGCCTCCCCAACTGATGCCTGTGACGGCGGTGTGCTCAGCATCGACTTCGGGAAAGCTGCGCAGCAAGGTATGAGCGCGCATGACGCTGGCGGCGGCGTGGAAGGGCCAGTCGTCACTCGTGTCACCGCCGATGCTGTCGAACTTCTCGGGAGCCCCATGCGGCGGGCCGCCCTTTGGCAGACGTGTTCGCGTGCCGCGGTGACCATTGCCGATGGCGATGCCTTTGGCGTCGAACTCCACCTCGGGCGGGCGCGAGCCATTTAGATCCATCGCGATGGCGGCATAGCCACGCCTGGCCCAAAGCTGCGCCCATTCCGCGAAGGCGGTGCCGCCACCGCCGTGAATGAGCACTACGCCGGGAAACTTGGCACCTGCTTTGGCTTCGCCCAGGGTGATGGGGGAAGCATAAAAGGCGAAGACTTCGGTGTCATGGCCCAGATATTTTTCACCGGCATAGGTCAGTGAGTGAATGGGCTGATCCTGACGCACCCATTTCATGGCAGGCACGTTGCTTTTGAGTGCATCGAGATCCCATGAGCCGACTTTTTCAGCGTGAAGGGCAGGTGCGATGGCGGAGAGTAAGGCGGCGGTAAAGAGTGGGAACCTCATGGCGGTCTGATCAAACGCCGCCACGCGACTGATTCCGAGCGAATTTTTCATGTGCTTTGACTGAATGAACAATGCGTTTGCAGGAGTGCGTGTTCAGCAGAATCATGAGTGGATGATTCCTGCCCCCCTTCGCATCGTTCTCAGTCTGGCGCTCCTGCTCACGCTGGCCTCCTGCGGGTCCTCCCCCCGAGTGCGCGGAGTGCCCAGGAATCTGCCGAAGATCGATCTTCATGGCTCCGCCGCGACACCGTCCCACAGCATGGAGAAGGAAGATTACCCCTTTGCTCCCAATGGTGAATACCTCACGGCCTGGGCTTCCAACAGCGGACGTGCGGGATCGGTTTCAGATTATGATTCGTGGCAGAAGTCACATGAAGGATCAGTTTCACGGAGGAATCCATCCCCTGTGAGGAAAGTGCCATCGTCTAGCAGCAAGAAGAAGAGCTCCTCATCCAGCAAATCGAAAGGTGGCAGCAGCTACACCATCAAGAAGGGAGACACGCTCGGAGCGATCGCCCAAAGGAACGGCACCACGGTGTCCAAGATCAAAGCCGCCAACGGCATGTCCTCGGATTTCATCCGCGAAGGCAAGACCCTGAAGATCCCGAAATAATCGGCCACCCCCATGCTGCGATTGATCCTCAGTGCGCTGCTGTTCGTGATGCTCCAGGCACCCGCCTGGGCGCTGAGCTTCTCCACGGTGGTGATCGATGCCGGGCATGGCGGCAAAGACGGGGGCTGTGTTCATCACGGGCTCATTGAAAAGAAAATCTGCCTGGACGTGGCCCTGCGTCTGGAGCGAACCCTCAAAGCCAAGGGGCTGCGAGTGGTGATGACCCGGCGCACCGATTCCTTTGTCTCCCTCGAACAGCGTGCCGCCATCGCCAACCGGCAAAAGAACGCGCTCTTTGTCAGCATTCACTTCAATGCCAGCCGGGATAAATCCATCAGCGGGATGGAGGTGTTTTATCGCAGCGATAAAGGCAAGACCGTGGCGGCAAAAATCCTCCGCAGCATGGATGTGAACTGCAAAGGGGTGAATCGCGGCATCTTTTATCAAGATCTCAAAGTCCTGCGAGCCACACGGATGACTGCCGTGCTCGTGGAGGGCGGCTACTTGAGCCACAAGACCGACTCCAGCCGATGTGCGACCGCTTATCATCGCGAAGAACTGGCCAAAGCCATCGCCCGCGGCATCCTGGCGGCCCGATCATGAGTGCTGAAACCACCGCCCAGCTCGTCGTCCGCGTCACACCAAATGCCCGGCGGTCCGAAATCCTTGGCTGGGGAGCGGATGAGAAAGGCCGCCCCGTGCTGCTGATCAAGCTGGCCGCGCCACCCGTGGATGGAAAGGCGAACACCGAGCTTGTCCGCTTCATGGCTGACTGCCTCAGTTGTTCCAAAAGCAGAGTGCAACTCGTGCGTGGGGAGGGCAGCCGACAGAAGGTGCTGGACGTTCCGGCAGAGTGTCTTGTGAAACTGCCTGCGCGTTGAAAGGGTTTCTCCATTTGACGCCGTCATAGCAGCGGGCTAGAAACTCGCCCGAACGTTTCCTCTCCTGCTCGGTCAAACCCAGCCCTATGCAATCTGCCCGTCTCTTTTCCTGTGTCACACTGGCCATCAGCCTTCTCGCCATTACCGGTGATGCCTTCAGTTCACCTCTGCCTGCGGATCATCCCTGCGGTGAGCTGGTCAAAAAATACCTCACCAGTGTCGTGAACCAGGAATGGAAGACCGCCTCCAGCTTGCTCCAGGCTTCCTCTTTGGAGCGCAAACAAAAGGAAACCATCGCCATCATCAAGACCGCCCCCACGATGACCGAGGAGCAGCAGATGCTGGAACGCTTTGGCGTGAAAGAAATCCGCGAACTCGAAAAGCTCACTCCCCAGGAATTCTACATCCTTGATCGCGAAGCCTGGCACAAGCGCATCAACGCCGCCGCTGATGTCACCAAGCGCAAGCAGGACACCCTCAAGATCGACGTGCTCGGCCTCGTCGAAGAAAAGGAAAAAGGTTTCGTTCACGCCACCGTCCGCACCTCCCAGGAAACGCTCACGGATCGTATCGAAGAACTCTTCCTCATCTCCTTCGTCAAGCAGGGCGACTCCTGGACCATCTCCCCTGAGATGAAGGATCGCCCGCTCATCACGCCTCTTGATGGCAAGAAGGCTGAAGGCGAAGCGAAGAGCAAGTAAGCTGCTACTAATGTCATTTCCAAAGGCGGAAGGCTTTCGAGTCTTCCGCCTTTTGTTTGATCCACCGGCGGGCGCGGGACAGTGAGTCAGTGTTCAGCATGAGCCGCTGGATCACGGCAGCTTCAGTATGCCAGCCCCCACCTGCGTCACTGGAGCACCGGTGCGCTGGGCGTTGGTGCTCAATACCAGCGGGATGTTCACCGCCTGATAATTCCGACTGAGCAAGGCTGCCACTCCACCGCTGACCAGCGCCGCAGCCTGGGAAGTGCCGCTGCCGATCACGGTCTTGCCATCGCTATACCCGGAGACGATGCCGACTCCGGGTGCGGAGATGAAGAGGCCCTCCCCGGAGTTTGAGAAGTAGGCCTGCCGCCCCTGTGCATCCACGGCGGCCACGCTGATGACCTTTTCATAACCCGCTGGATAGGCCAGGGATGACGCCTGCTCATTGCCCGCTGCGGCGACGACGGTGACGCCACGGCTGATGGCATAGGCCACGGCGTCCCGCAGCATGGTGGCATCTGCGGCGGAGCCGAGGCTGATATTGATGACGCGCGCTCCTGCGTCCACGGCTTGGAGTATGCCTTGAGCGACGAAGGCTGTGTTTCCCGCGCCGGTGGAGTCTGCCACCCGCACATCAAGGATCTCACTGGCCGGGGCGACTCCGCCGTGGACGGCGTCCCGCCCAGCGATGAGGGATGCCATGGCGGTGCCGTGCCCATGCAGCGGGAGGCCGTCTTTGACGAGATCGATGTGGGTGATCTTGACGCCTGCGAGGTCTGGGTGGTCAGTGACTCCAGTGTCGAGCACGGCCACCTTGATGCCTGCTCCCCAGCGGCTGCGATCGCGGTCCGCGCCGATCATGCCGAGTCCGCTGCTTTCAAAGGGGGCGGCTCCGCCTGCGTTGGCAGCATCCTTGGCAGGTTCCTTGGGAACGCCCGGCACCCAGGCGCGGTAGTTGGGTCCCACATTGGCGTAGTCTTTCGCGTGCTCGCGCAGCTCCTGCGCCATCCTCCCGGCATCCCGATAGCGCACGCGAGCGACTTTTAGCCGGGCATCGCTGTAGAGGATCTCCATCCCGGCCAGCCCTGCCCGGACGCGGAAGGCATTCAGTGCTTCTGGTGACTCAAAGGTGAGGAGGAGCTCCCCCGGCACGGCGGACTTGGAGTTGTTCAGTTCTGCCAGCTTCTGGATGAGATCATCCTGCACTGGCACTGCGGCAGGGGCCACGGCTCCGGATGTGGCCGCCTTGCCCGCCTGCTTTCCCACCTGGGCCGAGCTTTTCTCGAAAGGTGGGGGCGCGGAGGCCCCCTCCTCCACCATGTCTGTGGTCTCCAGCGCCAGCCAGCCCAAGGCTCCAAAGGAGATGAGGCAGAGCACGACACTCAGCGAGAGGAAGATTTTGGGCCAGGAGTTCATGAGTGCAGACTAGGACTCCCCTGCCCTGCTGCATGTTTCATCTTTGAGCCGGAGTGCTTTACTTCTTTTTGAGGATGACGTCTCCCAGGCTGAACATGGGGCCGTAGATGGCGTAGATGAGGAAGCCGACGATGACGCCGAGGACGAGCATGGTGAGGGGCTCGATGAGTTTGTCGAGGGAGGCAGCGAGGTTGTCGAGCTCCTCTTCGTAGTCGTCGGCGATCTCGGTGAGCATCTCGGTGCCGGAGCCGGTCTCGGAGGCGAGTTCGATGAGGCCGCAGAGGTTGCGCCCGTCGGTGCCGAGCCAGTGGGATTCGAGGAGGAAGGCTTCGTGGAGATTGCGGCCGACGGTGATGTGATCGCGCAGGCGGGTGAAGAATTCTTTGTAATGGTAGTGCCAGGAGGCGGAGGCGGTGATCTCCAGGGCGCCAGTGAGGCGGATGTTGGACTCGGTGAGCATGGCGAGCGTGCGGAAGCCGGTGGAGGCGGCGGCTTTGCGGACGAGATTGCCGATGACGGGGAGCTTGAGACAGAGGTCCTGGGTCCAGCGCTGGGCCATGATCTTGCCGAAATTGGAGAAGAGCATGTACAGGCCAACCAAAGGGATGGCGACCATGTAGGGCTGGTGGAGGAAGAGGTTGGAGAGCCAGATGAGGATCTTGGTGGGGACGGGCAGCTCAGTGCCGAAGCTGGCGAAGAGCTTGGCCATGGCGGGCACGAGGGTGAAGCTCATGACGATGACAACGATGACACCGAGGACCATGACGATGGCCGGGTAGATCATGGCGCCCTTGAGCTTCTTGAGAGTCTTGGAGGACTTTTTCTGGGCGATGCCGATGCGCTTGCAGACGCGGGCGAGCTGACCGGCTTCTTCCCCGGCGAAGAGGAGGGAGAGGATGTCAGCGGAGAAGAGATGGGGATACTTGGCCATCGCCTCGCTGAATTTCTCCCCCTGGGTGATGGCATAGACGACATCGGCGATCATGCCTTTGTAGGCGGGGGAGCTGACGCGGTTGACCTGGAGTTTCAGGCCTTTGACCATGCTGATGTTACGCTCAAGGCAGCGTCCGAGCCCGGAGAAGAAGGCACCGCAGTCTTCATTGCCAGGCTTCGGGGAGGTAAGAACCTGGAGCTTTTCATCGAAGCCGCCGACGTCCTCGATGACAGCGGTCTCGTTGGACGACATGCCGCAGCCGATGATGGCTTTGTCATGCGTGTCGGTGGTGACCAGAGTGATGGCCTTGTGCCCGGTGTTGATGTTGGTGATGGTGACTTTTTTGAGCATGACCGTGGAACAGGTGGAGGGTCAGGGAGCAGCGGGGCGGAGATTGGCGGGGAGGCTGGGACGATAGACGCTGAGAGTGAGGGGTGTTCCCTGAGACTCGGCGTTCGGGTTTTGCGAGATATTAACGGCGGCGGTGACGGCGGCAGCCTGCATGACGCCGAGGCTGGAAGGGTTTGTGGTGCCGGTCTGGATGATGCTGGGGGTGCCGTTGATGATCTGATTGAGCTGGGCGTTGTCGGCCTGGCTGGGCATGAGGTTGAGGACATCTTCAGGCCGGAGACCGAGCTGCCAGAGACGGCCCATGTTTTCTTGATAGTTACGCGTGACGGCCACGCGCCAGGTCATCTCCTCCTGGAGCATGAGGGTGCCGGTGAGGGAGACCATGGCCGACATGCCGATGGCAACGACGGTGGAGGCGGCGAGAACCTCGATGAGTGTGTAGCCAGCCCGGCAGAGGGTTGACGGTTGTTTTCCAAACCATCGCAAACAACGGTCAACCACAGTAAACGACTGTAAGCGGATTGGACTTCTGATCTTCACGGCGGTGTGGGGAGGAAGTAGGACTCGAGCCAGGCATCACGCGGGAGGAGGGAGGCGAAGCTGGGGCCGGCGGGGGTGAGAGTAGAGACAGAGGCATCCGAGACGAAGCGGAGACGGGAGAGGGAGGTGCCGTCAGCGGCATAGCGCTTGAAGGACCAGTTCGTCATGACGCCGCCGATCCAGCGGACGCTCTGGCTAAGACTTGATGGGAGCTTGAGAATGGTGAGCTGACCTTCATTGATGAAGACCATGCGCCAGTCGTGGGAGGCGATGCTGGCGGTGGAGCGGAGCCAGTTCATGTAAAGGCCGCGATTGGAGGGGCGGGCGACTTTGACTCCGACGACGAGACGGCGGTTGTTGTCATCGACCATGGTGATGTCGTTGAGAGGGCGGGACTCGTCTTTGTCGATGGCGATCATGATGGGCCGCATGGCACCGGCGGCCTCGAGGGTGGAGGAGCTGGTCTGGCCGAGGAGGACGATCTGGTCCACGGAGTTGCCACTGATGCGGAGGTGGGGAAGGTTAGGGTGATCCAGCCGGATGTAGAGGGTGCGGATGTAATTGAGGCTGAGACTGTAATCGAAGGGAGGATGGAGAGGCTGGTCGTCAGGATTGCCGGTGTGGTCTTCCATCCAGTAGGGAGAGGCGGATGTGCCAGTGTGGGAGAACACATCGATTTCGACAAAGGAGCCACGTCCGGCGAGTTGCTCGCGCTCCATGAAGTGCCAGAGAGAGTTGTCGGGATTAAGGTCGTTATTGACGACGTTGAGGTAACCAGCAAAACGGTCGGCGGTGGTGGCGGAGACGGGACCCGTGGTGCTGGGGACAGCGGGAAGATTGGAGGGGAGGAGCTTGACTGGGTCGCCGTTGGAGTCGGTGGTGGTGCCGAGGATGGCGCGCGAGTTATAACTATCGTGAGACTGGATGTAGAGGGAGCGCGTGTAGAAGGGCAACTGCATCGGACTGGGCGTGGTGCGGGCGAAGAAGGAGGCATTGTCGCGGATGACGGTGCGACCCTCGACGGTCCAGAGAGTGTTGCTGACAGCGGTGCTGTTGGCCTCGATCTGGCGGCTGTTGTAGGTGCCACCTTCGGGTTTGCGGAAGTAGGTGAGCAGGTCTCCGGCGAGCACCGGGCAGTAGGTTTTCAGGAAAAGGTAGGCATTGAAGTCATCGACATTAGTGAGGGCGGAGGGACGCTTGAGCTGCTCTGTGCTGAGGTAGCTGCTCATGGGCCTCATGCCGGTGTAGTTGTAGGGGAAGACACTGGTCATGGCACCCGGTGTGCGGGTGGAGGTGTAGATGTTCAGAGCGCTCCAGCCATCGTGACTGCTGAGGCCGCCGAAGCTGGCTCCGAGGGTGCCGGAGGTGCCGGAGGAGAGATTGCTGCCGGGATCGAAGGCCTTCTCCAAAGCACACTGCCAGGCGAACTGACGCGAGTTTTCCACGGAGAGGCGGCGCTTCAAGACCGTCTCCATGAAACCGACCTGGGTGCTGCGAGCGCTGAGGAGGGAGACCCAGGCGGTCATGAACATGCCGCTGACGATCATGAGCAGCAAGGCGGCGGCCATGAGGGCACCACGATGAGACTTGAATCGACTTGGGATAGAGATGCGCATGAGGCGTCAGAGAGTGGGGAACATGGGCACGGTGAACATGTAGGAGGTGCTGCCTCCCATGTGGTTGTAGGCATGGCGTGGATCACGCGGATGCAGGCTGGAGGAAGTGCGGCTGAAGTTTCGTGCACCGGGATCAGGCCACCAGATGAAGTAAAAGGGTCGCTCGGCAGCGCGCTTGAAGCGGTCGATCTCCGTGCTCTCCACCCAGGCCAGACGTGTGGCACGCTCGAAGGTGATGAAGAGCGGGGTGAACCCATCGGAAGCCCACTGCTCGGGACGATAAGGATCTGGATCTGGAATGGAGGGAGGATAAAACACCTCATAACCGCCGGAGAAAGCGAGTGGTAGAGTGGTGCCGAGGGGATTGTCGGTGTAGCGTTTCACGCTGGCGTAGAAGCCTTGGGGCTCGTTGCTGGCGGTGTAGCGGATGACATCAAGGTCATAGAGGGCGAGGACCTTGAGCTTGTTTTCCACCTTGCTGAAGCCGAGGATAAAGATGCTGGCATTCTCCGAGGGCGTGGTGGCGGTGGTGTTGAGCGGATTGCGATAGTCACGGTACGGGAAGGTGGCCGGACGACCAAGGATCTGGTAGAGGTGATCACGGAACTTCTGCGGAGTGTCGAGTTCACCATGCTGCACCGGGTTGTAGGAGATGGTGTGGGGTTTGTAGGTGTTCACGCCAGCACGAGGGAGACAGAAGACGGCCGTGGCACCGAGAGTGTCGGAGAGAAAGGACTCACGCAGTTCCTCGGCCTGTGCCATCATGCCGTAACTCGGTGCCGTGACGACATTGCGGCTGGTACCCGTGGCTCCTGGGTAGGCAAAGGCGGCCTGCCGGGCGGCCCCCAACTCCACAGTGACGAGCGCGGCGACTCCTGTGCGCATGCGCACCAGTGTGCAATAACCAACGACGATGCTGCCAAGAATGACCGCCCCGAGCGCGAGCACGGTCAGCAACTCCATGGCAGTGAAGCCTGAAGCTGAGGTGCGCCGAACTGGAGGAGTCTGCTTCATTGACCTTTGGCGGCATGATTGCCGAAGAGCATTCTCAGCACGGAAGCTTCAGGGACGTTGGGCGGAGGTGCAGACTTGCTGCTGCTGCGGGTAGTGGAGGGCTCCGAAGAAGTAGGCTTGTCATCCATGGCGACGGCCTTGACCGGCGGTGAATCACTCGGCAAAGGGCGGCTGACGACCTCCTCACGGGTGAAGGCGGAAATGCCGTCCATCTTCATGGTCCCGATCCCTCCCCCCGTATCTGCGCCAGGGCTTGGCATTTGGTAGCGCACTCGTGGAGAGACATCGACGTCGATGACAAAAGGCTTCGGCGGCAGGCCTGTGGGCTTCTTTTCCACCCAAACCATCTCGATCTGTGTGGGGCTGATGGACTTCACCTTTAACTTCACCTGCTGGTCCGGCAGCACGTCAGGCACCATTTGCCCGGCCTCAAGCCTCATGCTGCCGAGCATGACACGCATGCCCTCAGGACCGTTGCCACCGCCCTTCGCATGCATTTGAAGCAGCCTGTCACGAACACGGTTCTCCTCGGTGTCGCCCTCCTTTTCATTCTGATCGGCGGCGGCTTCGAAGGGGTTGTTTTCCTCGGGTTTGATGAGTTCGGGAGTCTTTTCCTCAGGCAGGAAGAGCGTGTACTGGACACGCTCTTTGACATCCTCGCCCGCATCGACCAGGGACTGCTCCTGGGCCATGACTGCCGAAGCCAGGAGTAAGGTCATTAAAGTGATCAGAATAGGTTTCATGGTAAGAGATCAGGCTTTCTTTTTCTTGTCTGCTGGATCCGTGAGGTCAGCGCCGACATCGACGATGGGAGTCTCAATGGTCACATCCAGGCGGAGCTGGCGGACCGTACTGCCGCCCGTGATGTTGCAGGAGGTGACTCGTGCGAGTGGCAGACGCTTTTCGATGTCGCCAAACCAATTGAGCACTTTTGAGTATTCGTCCTCCACGACAAGGGTGGTCAGCACGACCTTGGGGATGAACTTGTCACTGCGGTTTGCCTTGAGCTCACTTTTACGGGAGCGCACGAGGGTAATGCTGCGGTCCCGCAGGCTGATGTCGAAGGCGCTCTCAATCTCCTGCTCGGTCTGGATTTTATCTGCGTGCGGTGTCCATGAACTGAGGAAGCGGCGGAGATCCTCGGTCTCCACCTTTGTCTTGGCAGTCGCTATCTCCGCCAGCTTGAGAGCCGACTCGGCAGCAGTGGCTGCATCCATGGCTGCGGTGGCCTCATCTTTCATGGCAGTGACCTTTTTATGCACGATCTGGCCGCAGTAGGTGACGATGCCGATGAAGACCATCAGCACGACGCAGGCAAGTTGTTTGGAATTCATGTGGGTGGGATTCCTTTGAGTTTATTGTTCCTGCCGCACGAGCGTGGAGCGGTATTCGATGGCTTCCCCCTCCTTGCTCTGCTGGGGTGAAAATGAGCGATACTGCAATCTGGAAATGCCTGTCTCCAACAGCCCGATCTCGGAGGCGGAACCGCCATTGATGCGCAGAGAGAGAGACAGATTCCCCGGCACCTGCTCACTGCGTTCGATGGTCAGATCAGACAACCGTACTTCCGGTGGCATGGCCCGGGCAATGGCAGCGGTGATGGGCTGCACGTTGCGTGCGCCCTCGATCCATTTGGCGAGCTTCTCCGCCTTCTCGGTTTCAGCATCGAGCTTGGCCTTTTCCTCCTGAAAGCGCCGAGTCCCCTCATCATGCTGGGTTTTGCTCGCCTCGGCCTCGATCTTTTCTTTCTGGGCCTGCTTGTATGCCAGCCAGTCCATGGTCATGAAGTAGGCCGCTCCGACAAGGGAGAGATAGAATAGCAGAGGGATGGCCTTGAAGGTGTCCGGCAGACGCTTGGATGTGTCATTGCGCGGTGTTTTAAAATCGTGGCAGATGATTTCGCTCATGGCAGTTGGTGGTTTGGGGCTTAGTGGGTGCCGAGGATTGTCCAAAGAAGATCATCCTGTGACATGTCGTTGGCTCCGAGCTTTTCGAGATGTGACATCAGCTCGCTGCGGAACTTGAGATCCTGCCCATCACTGATGAAATGCACCGGACTTCCCTGGGGAAGTTTTTGAATGAGCGGCGTGATGATCTGAAGCGATGTCTCGATGGCATCTGGCCCCAGACCACTGCGGCAGCGCAATTCTTTCCAGACGCCATCCTGCTGGACAAGGACGGCGATGGAGCCTTCACAAGCCGCGATGATGGCGAGGTTGGCAGGCGCTCCACCACGCTTGATGCTATAGACTTCTCCCACGGCGTGCTCAAGGATGGCGAAGAGCCCGCAGCAGACTCGCCCGGTGCGCAGCCCGATGTTTTTGAGCACGTCCTCGGTAGTCTTTACCATGCTCTCCTCGCAGGCGAGAAGCATGCTGGCCGTGGTCTCTGGGTGGTGGCACATGGCATAACGTTTGCCGCGGTCATACTTCGGTCCGAGGACGGCGCGGGGATTGGTGCGCAAGAGGCTGGTGACGTTGTCCCCGCGCATCATGTTGTTCTCGAGGCTGATGATGAAGCGGTTGTTCACGCTGAGCGCGCACCACCCGCCCTCGACCATCTGGCGCCACTCGTCGGCTCGCTGGGGGGCGATGTCTGAGAACTCGCCCTCCATGACGCCACCGTCTTCGAAACGGCCCTTTTTGTTGATGGCGCGCCAGCTCGTCTGACTGCGGCTGACATTGATGAGCAGGGATTTGTGCCCCTCAAAACGCTTCGCCCAGGAGACGTTGGAGTCATCTGGCTCGGGTTTGAATGCCGCGAAGGTGAGTACGGATTTAATTTCAGCTAATAGCATAAATGGAGGTCAGGTTTTCGCGTTGGAGGTAGTCATAGACTTCGTGTTCGGCGTAGCCGCTCTTCTTCGGCTGTGTGGGCTTCCAGCCGTCACCCATGCGGTTGTTCAAACAGCGCTCGAAGCTGAGCATGCCGCGAGTGAAACCAGCTTCGAGCTCCTGCTCAAGGTTCTTGAACTCGCCACGGCGGATCATGCCGCAAACCGAGTCATAGGGCAGAAGCAGCTCGTGGATGGGGAAGCGTTTGCCGCGTGATTCATCAAACAAGAGACGCTGGCAGAGAATGCCACGGAAGCTGTCCGCAAAGGATAGCATGGCATTCTCCATGCGATCACTGGGGATGAGTTTTAAATAGCGCTGCACGGTCTGGGCCGCGCTGGAGGTATGCAGTGTGGCCACGACGACATGTCCGGTCTCAGCTGCCTGAAGAGCGATCTCAGCAGTCTCGCCATCTCGGATTTCCCCCACCAAAATCACATCAGGCGCCTGGCGCAAGGCTGCGCGCAGAGACTTGCTAAAGTCCAGCTCATCCGTGCCGATTTCGCGCTGAGAGACGAGTGAGGGGATGCCGGAAGGATAGACGAATTCGACCGGGTCTTCGAATGTGAGCACATGCTCCTGACGCCGCTTTGCTCGTTCGAGGATCATCGAGGCAATCGTGGTGGACTTACCAGAACCTGTGGCCCCACAGACGAGAAAGAGCCCGTTCTTCGCTTCCAGGAAAGCTTTGATGGCAGCAGGTGGCACCATGAGCTTGCTGATATCAGGAATGCTTTCCGGCAGCAGACGCATGACCCAGCGCGGGCGTCCGCGCGTGACCATGCGATTCACACGATAGCGCCGGTTGCCCAGTGCGAGCGCGTAGTCAATACAGCCGGCTGTAAACTCCAAAGGGCGCTCGGGTTGGTAGATGAAGGAGTCGAAGAAGAGCTTGCCGTTGCGTTTATAGGTCAGCGGTTCCCATGGGGTGATGTAAAAGTCACTGACTCCCGAGTCCTTCGAAAGGTGAAGCATTCGGTAACCAAGCTGACTGCGTTCGTTGATGTCTTCCATGATGCTGATAGAGGGTGGTGAATTAGCGGTCGCTGACGAATCTGGCGCGGAGTTCGGCCGTCGCAGAGGAGCCTTCGTAAACGAGGAATTGATTGCCACGGGAGATGCCCGCGCCTGGATCAAGCGTAGCCCAGCCGAGTTCGAGCCTGTAAGTGACCCCATCGACCAGCACGGTGAAATCGGTGCTCGGATTGCGCAGCTCGACGATGTCGGCACTGGCAGTGCGATCCGAGGTGTTTTCGGTGCTGATCAAACCAAGATTCACATGCACGACCCCGGTTTGTGCGGGATCGGCAATGTTGAGATTGATACTCAGCGTAACTCCATCCGCCTCGCTGCTGTAGAAGGTGGTGCCATTAAGCATGACCAGCCCACCGAGTGGGAACCATGTATTCGGAATGATTGAGTCAAAGGGCTTCCTCGTGAAGCTCAGCACATTCTCTGTGCCTGCATCGAGAAACTCACCGTTGCCGAGATCCAGCTTGGTGTTCCCATGTTTGAAAGTGGAGTTATCCACCCCGTTGGCGGTTTCGGTGAGCAATCCAGATCCCCCCGTGGCATTTCCCCAGGTGCCAGTGCTCGTGCCAGTAAAGCCTGACACGAGGCGGTAGTATTTCGCATTCCTGGAGTTGCTGTCAGAGTAGCCGGTGGTGTCGATCGCGAAATTTTTCGCCACCACGACATCGGATGGGGTCAACGAGATGGGGATGCCCAGATAAGGCTCCCAGCCACCGCCATTCTTCTGAAAGCGCAATTGAGAGATCGTCCCACCTGGAGCGCCATTCGGACTAATAGTGACAGTCGTGGGAAAAGTAGCATACGAAAAGGTGCCGCCTGAAGGCGAAATGCTGGGTGATGGCAGACGCACAGGATCGGGTGTGCCGCCACCTCCTCCCCCGCCGCCGCCACCACCACCGCTTCCGCCATCATCGCCGCCACCAGCATCCGGTGGTGGAGCCACCGGCACAGCCTCGTCTGGATCAAACATGTCAGTACTGCCATCTCCGCTTGTTCCACCTGGATTCTGATAGGCAATGGCTGCGGAGGCACCTGCGCCCCCCCAGATCCAGCCTCGCGAGCTGGCGTTATATTTGACACGACCAGCCCTTCTGTTGGAGTCTGTCCCGTACTCTGTATTTCGAAGTGCCTCATCAAAGGTGAACTCAGACACCGCCTGGCCTCCTGCCGTTGTCAGTTCGAAACGCTCGGTTCGCGTATTCCATTGGGCGCGTGGTTTCCCGTCTGTATTGGCAGCGTTGGTGATTGTGGCCCTCAGTCTTGTGTCCACCAATCTTCCCGAAACCGCTCCTGTATGCGTTTGCCAGTCTGCTTGCGCTCGAGTCCTCTTCAATCTGTCGATCACAGCCTGTGGACTTGTGAGACCGGTGAGGGAGCCCCCATCCGCCAGATACATGGCCACATGATGATTCAACGCAGAGACGTCAGACAACAGCTTGGTATCCATCACAGCCACTTTTTGCTTACCGACCATGGTGACAGCCACCGTCGCCAGAACTCCCAGAATGGCGATCAGCATGACAACCTCCACGAGCGAGAAGGCCCGCCTCAAGGCAGACAAACTCACCCGAGGGCGGCATGAGCTAAAGTTTGATGACGCGAGGTTCATATGACTTTCGGTGAATAGTTAATAATAATGAAGCTTCACCCCTAATGCAACTAAATACCATAAATACCACATTGATAGGATGTATCTCAAATCGAATCACTATGGATTAAGGATGTTTTGATCATTTAATTGTGAAAGTGATAAATTTCGTTTGAGCTAATTCATTAGTTTAATTATGTTTTCCATATTTTTCACAATATGAGCCACTCCTCCACTTTCCGCCCACTGCTTCTCGGGGCCTGTTTTGCGCTCTGCCATTTTTGCAGTGCACAGGTGTTCTTAGACCCCAATGGTCAGTCCAGCGCACAGTATGAAGCCATGGCTTCAGGTTTGCGGCAGGCACAGGCCACTCAGTATGACTTCTCTCAAGCCATGCTTGGTGACGTGATCCGCTTCCTCGCCACAGATTCCGGTGTGCCCTTCATCTCGTTGCCTCAGGACAGTCCTGAAGCAGCAAAACTAACCACCTTTTCCATCAAGGCAAGCCCGTTTGCTGTTCTGGAAACCGTCTGCCGCGCCAATGGACTCTCGGTCATTTTTGAAAATGGCATCTTCTATTTCCGCCCATCGGATGACCGCGAACTCATCGGCAAATCCTACATCATCAAAAACAACTCCGCCGAGCGTGTGGAAAAAATCAGCACCAACGGTGGCGGTAGTAGCAGCAGTGGTGGTAGCAGCGGCGGGGGCGGAAGTGGCGGGGGCAGCGGTGGTGGTGCTGGCGGCCTCAACGGCGGCGGCTTGAGCCTGCAAGGCATGCAGGAGACTTTCGCCCTGAAACCCAGCGAGATCATCCGCGACATTCGTGACCTGCTCGGACTACCACCGGATGATCTGGGCGGCGGAGCTGACTCGTTTGCAACTCCATCAGGACCTCAGGGCATGGCAGACGTCGCGAAGGCATGGAACTCCAATGAACTGAGCAGCTTCCGCAAACCCAAGATCATCTGGAAGTCTGATTCCAACACACTCTACGTCGTCGCGACTCGGCTTCAGCACATGTGGGTGGAAGGTTATCTAGAAGCTGCGGACAAACCGCAGCCGCTCATCGCCCTGGAGGTTAAATTCATCGAGACCTCCCGCGATCCGAAACGCGAATTCGGCATCGACTGGGGCGGTACATTTGAGCAGGGCACCTTCAATCAAGCCACCGACGTGTCCCAGGACGTCAACGAAGATGGCAGCACCAACACGACCGTCAAATTCGAGCAAATCGGGACCAACGGCGGTTACCGCACCGACCTCTCCAATCTCTGGACCGACACGAATCTGAACCTCGCCAAAGGAGCCCTCGGCTGGCCCGCACTCGGCATTCTCAGTGCCCAAGACATCAATGTGAAACTCCGCGCCATGCTCCGCGATGAAGAGACTCAGACCACGTCCTACCCACGCATGGTCACGCTGAACAACCGCGAAGTCGCCATCCGTGCGGTTGTAAACCAGCCTGTGCTCGACGGCCAGTCCAGTTCCACTGTCGGAGCCGGAGCCACCACCGCGCAGAGCGTCACCTACCTCCCGATTGGTACCGTCCTCAACATCCTACCCAAGCGCATGGACGGTGATAAAATCCTCATGAACATGGCCGTCACCGTCTCCAGCATCGTCGGCACTGAAGTCATCGGCGGCAATCCCTACCCCATCGCATCCTCGCGCCTCTACTCAGCCCCCGTCGAGGTAGATTCTGGCTACACCGTGGCCGTCGGCGGACTCGATGAAGCCCGCGAGAGCGAGGGCAAAGCAGGCATTCCCTTCCTTCAGGCCATCCCTCTCATCGGCAAGGCATTCAGGTATGACAGCAAGAGCAAGAACCACAAAAACCTCATGCTCTTCATCACTCCGACCATTATTGATGCGCGTAATGGCGGACTACCCGCAGAACCCCAGGCTGTCATCCCCCAGCGTCCTGGCAATCAGTTGCCCAAGATCCCCCAGGTCGATCCGAACTCAGGCAGCCTCGTTGGCGGAGTCGAAGCCCTGCCCAATGCCATCTCCTATTTGGAACGTGAAACAGACATCCTCCATCACACCATCTATGAGAGCCGCATCACCGCTGACGAAAGTCGCAAGCTGCGCGAACTCAAGATCGCCATCGATCAGATGGCCGCAAACTGCGCAAACCTCCGTCTGAGTTCACCCGACCAGATCGCCGTCATCGACACTCACCATCAGCGTGTCATGAAATTGCAAAAGCGGCACCAGGAGCTGGCAAGGCTGATGTTCAGCAAAAAATACCGCTGATCCCAGGTTTTCGCCTTTGCTGCAAGTTCACTCTCGGGTTGTGGTCTCTCACAACGCTCTCCTTTCATGCGTCCATCCACACGCCCCAGATCACCTGACAAAACCGCGCGCGTCCTCACGCGTTGGCATGGCATGGGCGCCCTCCTTGCCGCCGTCTTTTACAGTCTCTTCTTTGCCGCCCACCTGAAATTTCAGGACACCCCCATCTATATCCGGGATGGCAGCATCTTTGGTGCAGCCACGCAGACTGTGTTTCAGGATCTCACTGCAGATCGCCTTGGAGCTCATGGCAAAATCAGCCCGCTTCATCCTGCCTTCACCCTCCTGCATCAGCCGCTCGCCCAGATCATGATCAAAGGATGGAAGTTCATCGGCCAGGATCTCGGCAGCGCCCAAAAGCATGGCGTCGCCTTCCTCACCTGTCTGGCCGCCGCACTCACCGTCGTCATGGTCTATCATGCGCTCCTGTGGTCAGGCTCGGGCAATCTACACAGCATCCTGCTCGCCATGACTTTCGGCACCGGCACTTGTGCCCTCATCATGGCCCCCTTGCCGGAGACCTGGATCTTTGCTGGCCTCGGCGTCGCCTCACTCATCGCAGTGACCGCACGCGGCGCGCTCGTGCATCCAGCCTGGCATGTCGCCGCCGCTGTCTATGCGATGAGCTGCTTCATCGGCAATGTCATCCCCTGCCTCATCATGGCCATGACGCGTTGTGCCCAGGACCGCCTTCAAAACGGCAGCTTCAACGTGCGCCCCATCCTCATCACCCTCGCCGCCTTCACCCTCACCTTCGGCCTCGCCAATCTTCAGCGCCAGATCTACCCCACCTCCACTCCCTTGCCGAAAAGCTGGAATGACTGGCAAAGCCTGCGCAGTGACTGGGAAGCCACACGCGACACCCAGGCTCTCGTCGCGCGCGAAGTCTTCGTCTCCAACATCGTCGCCCCCGACTACGCCACCAGGGAACTGGACCGCACTCGCAGCAAAGTCGTGCTCCAGGCTCCCGAATGGTCCGCCCTTGGACTTCAGCGCGGCCTCAGTGGCGGCTGGCTCCTCATCCTCGCTCTCGCCTTTGCCGGCATCGTTTGGCGCGCGCAGATCGAACCCTTCACCCTCGGCGTCATCGGCGTCCTCATCTGGAGCATCGCCACCGTCAGTTGGTATGGCCGTCAGGATCACCTCCTCCTCTACGCCTGCCTCTGGACCTCCGTCGTCGTCATCGCGGCCGGACTCGGGCTCGACCGCGCCCTCCAGCATTGGAAAAAACTCACCGTCCCCGTCACCCTCATGCTCGCCATCTTCGTCAGCGCCCTAGTCACGCGGAACTGGCTCTTCATCCTCGATGTCGTCGCCGCTCCGGGGCGCTAAGCCCCGCTCCATCACGAGCGCTTCCGCGTCAGCATGATCTCATTGCCCTCCGTGTCCACGCACATCGCCAGATGCGGCGGTTCATCATCCTCTGGCTCAGGCTCGCGCGTCAGTTGACCGCCCGCCTGCACGATCTCCGCTGCACCGGCCATCACATCCGCCACCTGGAAGCTCAGCCCCGTCCATGTCCTGCCACCTTCACCACCGCCGTGGATGCCGATGATCCCCTCCCCGATGCGCACCTCGCTGATGTAATCATTCCGCTTCAGCAGCTCTCCCCCGAAGACCTCCTGATAAAACTTCACCGCCCGTGCCATATCCACAGCCCAGATCACATACTTCACGCGTTCGACATTCATAAGCGTGGCATCTCGCACAGGACCGCCGCTCACGATAGCACAGACTTCACTCCTCTACCGGCTCTGCCACCACCGCCGCCTTCGGCACCGATCTCAGCGCCGTCCCGACGATCATTGATGAAATCCCCGGCTTCCATTGATACCCCACCCCGAAAGGCAGATCCCCCACCGGCTGCTGCCCAAAAGCCGCTCTCAGATCCCCCTGATCGTGCTGTTTGAAAAGATTGATCGGCCCCACATAGTTCCCGTACAGCCCCATCATCCATTCCTTTTGCTGGAAATGCCGCCACGGGATGCCGCTGTCATCCTGCATCACATTGCGTGTCGAGTTCAGCAGGAAGTCCCGCACCGTCGAAAACTCATTCATGTGCATCAGATACGACGCCGCCTTCACCAGCGCATTCCCCTGCCCCTGCTTCGCACAAAAAGCCATGAAGCCCGGATTGTCCTGGATGCCCCAGTTCGAAAGATCCGTCTGGAAGTAATACAACGTCTGCACCTTCCCAGTCGTCCCCATAAAGACCACCTTCACCCCCGGCGTCTTTGATTTCTCCGTCGTCAACCCGCCAGCCGCATCCAGCTTCACCAGCTCCACACTCGTGATCACACACCCGGCGCGTGCCAGAAACACCATCATCACCGGCAAAGTCCCGCTCAGTTGCGTCGCCGCCAGATCATTCTTCATGTCCGCCGTGATAAAGAAGCTGTAGCTCAGGATCGCATTTAGCGACTTCCGCAGATTCCCCAGAGCCGCCGCCCGCACCCCAGGCTTCAGCCCCGCCACATTCGGCACCTCCCCTACCGGCTCGCGACCACACAGAATGTAGGTCGAAGCATTGGGATAAAACGCATGCGCATACAGCATGTCCGGTCCGCTGAACATGTAGAAAAGCGGGCTAGGGTCCGCATAAATGTAGCTGAGCGAGGTCGGCATCCACACACGGATCGGCCCCAACTGCCGCGACTCCACATCCAGCCATGCCTGCTGAAAAGCCG
>NZ_JBILYB010000120.1:0-18842 GCF_044378005.1 Prosthecobacter sp. | reverse complement strand
TGCCCGACAAGCTGGACGATCTGCGCCAGCATCGTGTCCGCGCCCACTCGCTCGGCCTGCACCATCAGACTGCCGTGTTGATTGAGCGTGCCGCCCGTTACCTTGGCTCCGGCGGATTTCTCCACAGGATCGGGCTCGCCGGTGAGCATGGATTCATCCACATGGCTGCTGCCTTCGATCACCACGCCATCGACGGGAATCTTTTCACCAGGCCGTACTCGCAGACGTTGGCCGACCTGCACGGCATCGAGTGCCACATCGACATCGCCCTCAGGTGTGACGAGTCGCGCGGTTTTGGGCTGAAGGCCGAGCAGTTCCTGGATCGCGCTGCCTGTGCGTGCTCGCGCACGAAGCTCCAGCACCTGGCCGAGCAGCACCAACACGATGATCACCGCCGCCGCTTCAAAGTAGAGCGGCACCTGACCATGCATGTCGCCGAGTGATTTCGGAAACCACCCCGGTGCCAACATCGCCGCGACGCTGAAGACATACGCCGCTCCGACACCCAGCGCGATGAGCGTGAACATGTTCATGCTGCGATGCAGCAGCGACTGCCACGCGCGCGCAAAGAACGGCCAGCCCGCCCACAGCACCACCGGTGTCGCGAGCACGACCTGCATCCAGCGAGTTGCCACACCATTCGCCCATTCCGCATGACTCCACGCGGGAACGATATGCGCCATCGCGGTGACAAACACCGGCAGCGTCAGCAACGCGCTCCACTTGAAACGCCGCGTCATGTCGCGCAGCTCGGCATCGTCGTCCGCATCATCGGCTTCCGTCGCCGTCATCGGCTCCAGGGCCATGCCGCACTTGGGACAAGTGCCCGGATGATCCTGCTGCACCTCAGGATGCATCGGGCAGGTGTAGATCGTTTTCGCCGCTGGTTTCCAGGCCGGATTGCGCTCCAAAGCCATGCCGCATTTCGGGCACGTGCCCGGTTTGTCCGACTCCACGCCTGGGCACATCGGGCAGAAATACTTCGCCGTGGTTGGCGGCTTCACCGCTTCATCATGTGCGTGATGATCGTGCTGACAGCAGCTTGGTTTGGCAGGTTTGGGGGGCGCGTGGCAGCAGGAGGCCGTAGCTTGAGGTTCGTGCGAGTGAGAAGGCGTTTTCATGGAGTGAATGGGTGATGATTTGAATTGGAGCCTGGTTGGCTCTTCATCCTGTGCCCACGCACGAGGTGTGAATTTGTTACGCGCTGGTTTGCCGTGTGTCTGTGCGTATCTTGGCAGGTTATGGTTGGTAGTGCGAAGGCTTTGGCGATGTTCTCGTATGTGATGTTAAATGGCACCATTGATGAACACCCGACTTTCCCTGCGCCGACTTTTGGCATGCTCTCTGGCCATGATGGCTGCCCATGGCACGCTAGCCGCCGCCACTCTGGAAGGCATCGTTATTTCAGCGGAGCCAGGGCAGGTTTTTGTCCCGGTGGATGAGGCCGTGGAGGCGCTGAAGTGGAGCGTGGGGCGCGATGACGACGGCAAAGTTTTTCACCTCAATGACATGGAACTCCGGGCAGGCTCACTGCGTACGCTGACAGATGGCACGGAACTGATTAGCGCGGATCTGCTGGCCCGGGCAGGCGCGCCAGTTTCCCCACCCGATGAAAAGGGTCGGATTCGCGTAGGCAGACTTTTTCGCGGTTTCACCCTTCTGGTATCGCCGCAGCATGTGGAGATTAATCTCGCGAAGCAACGCTTGGAAGGCTGGCAGGGAGGGAGACTCGTCCTCCAAACACGCATCAGCTCCGGTCGCAATGGCAGGACGCCAGCGGGCAATTTCCACGTAGGGCCGTTTCGCGCGGTGATGCACCGTTCGAGTCGATACAACAACGCCCCGATGCCCTGGAGTGTGCAGATCAATGGCCATGTCTTTGTTCACGGTTTCACCAGTGTGCCAAACTACCCCGCCTCCCATGGCTGCATACGACTGCCACTCGATGAGGGCAATCCCGCGAAGTTCTTCTTTGAGTGGGTGCTGACAGGCACGCCTGTGAATGTGAATTGAGCCCCATCCATGTCCACCGATCCGCTCATTCAACATCTGGATGCCTTCATCGGTTTCGCCCGCTCGCGCACCGGCGATCCTGAACTGGCAGCCGATCTCGTGCAGGAATGCCTCATGAAGGCGCTGAAGGCCGACAACGTCCCCGAGGATGCCGAAGGCGTCGTCACTTGGTTCTATCGTGTGCTGCGTCATGCGATCATCGACGCCCATCGCCGCCGCACTACACGGGATCAGGCCTTGGAAAAGCTCGTGCATGAGCTGCCTGAGGCATTGGAGCCGGAAGACGAAAAGACGCTCTGCCAGTGTGTGATGAAGCTCCTCCCCGCGCTGCCGGAGGCGGATGCCGAACTGCTACGCCGCATCGATCTCGGCGGCGAATCGGCCACCGAGATCGCGACTGCGACGAACCAACGCGTGAACACGCTCAATGTGCGGCTGCTCCGTGCCCGCCGAAAATTGCGTGAGCAGGTGGAGCGCGTGTGCCGCACCTGCGCCACGCATGGTTGCTTGGACTGCGACTGCCCGTGATCACTGTCTTACTTCGGCAGCTTCGAGAGATACTTGTCTTGGTTGGCCTCGAACTTCTTGATGCAGGGCTTGCAGCAGAATTTGATCTCTTGATCGTTGTAAACCTTGGTGATGGGCTTGCCCATGGTGCCGAGTTCGTTGCCGCTGACGACACAAGTCTTCAGCGGGTAGGGCTTCACGTCCGCAGCTTGAAGGCTGATACCCAGCAGGGTGGTGGTGAGGAGGAGGGCGAGTTTCGTTTTCATGATGTTGGGTGGTTTGGGGTTTTGGAATGATGACCCGTGTCATCAAAAGCGGAACAGCAGCCCGGCCCCGAGGCCGAACTGCGAGTGATACTGCGCGGTGAGCGAGGTGCTGCGTGTGAGGGTGAAGTCGGCGCCGGTGGTCCATTCCCAGCGGGTGTTCGTGTCATATTCCACGCGGCCCCAGACACCGAGACGTGGCGTGAGCTGGAAGCGCTTCGCTAGCGTGAAGCGCGCATCACCTTCACTGTCGAGACTGACATTGGCCCAGACCATGAGCGGCAATCGGTAGTTGATACCAGCGACGGCTCGATCTTCGGCATCGGGATCATTGGTGAAGCGTCCGCCGATGAAGGCCTGGAAGTTCATGTTGAAGTAGCGCTGATAGAGCGCGTCGATCTCGTATTCGGGATTGTCCACACCCTGCCAGCCGGCTTCCCAGCCGAGAAGAAGATCGTTTTTCGGATTCATCCAGGTGAGCAGCCCTTCGCTCATGTGCGACTGGATGGAGGCTGCGCCCCAGACGTAGGCCATGTCGTGGTTGTGTTCGCCCAGCCCGGCGGCGTGATGAAGGCTGTGATCTGTAGCCGCAGTCGCCAGACTGTGGTCTGCGGGCACCTCATCTTCATACCTGAACACGCGGGCCATGCCGCTCATCATGTGATAAAGGATGTGGCAGTGGAACATCCAGTCCTTCGCTTCATTCGCCGCGAACTCGACGGTGCGTTTGCTCATCGGCGGGACATCGACGGTGTGCTTCAGCGGTGAGCGCGCGCCATTACCCATGAGCAGACGGAAGAAGTGACCGTGCAGATGAATCGGGTGATGCATCATCGTGTCATTGATGAGTTCCAGCTCGATGATTTCGCCGTGCTTGATCATCACATAGGGCTCCTGTGCGATCGTCTTGCCATCAAAGGACCAGATGTAGCGGTTCATGTCACCCGTGAGGTGCATCGTGATCTTCCGACGCGGCAGTTTCGCAGGCAAAGTCGTGTCCTTCACCGACCGCAGTACTCGGTAGGGTGATCCAGGCCGTGGCAGCTTCAACGAGGCGAGCAAATCTTCTTCCTGCTCCTCCAGCGCGAGATTCAACATCTCGTCCATCTGATACAAATTAGGCTTCGGAGGGTCAGCGGCAGGATGTTTCTCACCCGAACCAAAGAACGCAGAGACATGCCCACTTCCGTCCTGAGTGGTGGCCCGCAGCTCATACTCACCGCTGGCCGGAATGGTGATGATCACGTCATACGTCTCCGCGATCGCCATCAGGAAACGATCCACTTTCACAGGCTCCACGGGTGGACCGTCTGCAGCTACGATGGTCATCGGACCTGCCGAAGAGTTCAGATAATAATATGAGGCCGCTGAGGCATTAATGATCCTCAGGCGCACGCGCTCACCCGGCTTGCCATCGATCCGTGTCTGGCGCTGTCCGTTCACGAGAAAGCCGTGATAACCAACATCGGAGATGTCCATCGGCATCATGCGCGACCACTCGCGCGAAAAGTAATCCTTCAACATCCCGCGCTGCCACGCACCGAGGATGGACTGCGAGTTCCGCCGCATCAGCCCGAAGTAGTCGCTGCCACGCATCAGCATGCGCATGACCTCCATCGGGTCTGTGTTGGTCCAGTCAGACAGCACCAGCACCTGCTCGCGATCTGCTTTCACCGACTCGCCATCACGTGGCACACCACGATGCTGCCAAACACCCCATTCTGCTCCTGCAAATGCGTGTGCGAGTGATACCAGTAGGTGCCGCTGTGCCGCAGATCGAAGCCAAACGTGTGCGTCGTCCCCGGCTGAATAGGCGGCGTGGTCACATGCGGCACACCGTCCTGTTCATTGGGCAAAAGCAGCCCATGCCAGTGTGTCGAAGTGGTCTCGGTCTTGAGCCGATTGTGAACTCGGATGCGTGCGAAGTCGCCCTCACGAAATCGCAGCGTCGGCCCAGGAATGCCGCCATTGATCGTAAAGCCACGCACCGCCTTGCCTGCCGGGCTCACGGTTTGTTCCGCGATGGTGAGATCGTATTCCACCACGCGCTGACCGGCGGCGGGCTGGGGTAGCTTGCAGGTATCGCAGGCAAATGTGGTCATGGGCAACACGAGGATCGCGAGCAGCAAAAAGAGTCGTTTCATGAAATCGGAGTCGTTGAAGGTTCTGAGAACCAAGCTCACGCAAGCCAAAGCCCCTGAGGGACCGCGAGACGTGGGCACAATGCGTCTGTCAGAGACGCCGACTCAATGCAGAAACGAGCAGAACAGCACCGCCAGCCGGACGTGCGGCATGGTGACGGTCTGCGTAACGAACTCAGGCCGCAGAGCACGGTCCGTGTCTGCATGAGCCGATGAAGAGATGCCCTGGAAATCTGACAACTCCGCACAGACAAACTGCGGCATGACCTCACGACCGTGAGCAGGCGGCAGGCTTGCAGGTGACGGTGTCGTTGGCACACCCGGAGCGGCGGCACAGCCGCAATCATCAAGTCCATCCTGCGCCAGTGCCGCACAGCAACTCATGGCGCATTTCTCCTCCGCCACCGAAGTGCTGACCATCCCCACAGGCAGCGCCTGTGTCACCAACGTGACGAGGAGGAGGATGGAGCGGAGAAATGTCATGGTTTGTCTTTTAGTACGCCCCATGAGAGGAACATCGAAGCAAAATATTCCAGACGGGGCCACTTAACATGAACTGCGGGCAGTCTTTTTCCCTGTTCCATTCCAGCCGCCGACCATGCAAACCGTGAATCGCATCTCCTCTCGGTTTTCTAAACCTTCTCCCAGCCCCAGAGCAGCGTGTAAGCGAGCGCGCCGACACCACCGCCGATCATCGGGCCGATGACGGGAATCCAGGCGTAGCTCCAGTCGCTGCTGCCTTTCCCAGAGATGGGCAGGACGAAGTGCGCAAGGCGAGGGCCGAGATCACGCGCGGGATTGATAGCGTAACCTGTGGGACCCCCAAGCGAGAGACCGATGGCCCACACGATCACACCAACGAGCGCAGGCCCGAAGCCATCCGCGAAGCCGGTGGTGGGGTCGAGATTGGCAGGCGAAAGGATGGCCAGCACACCGATGACCAGCATGGCCGTGCCGATGATCTCACAGATCAGATTGGAAGCCGTGTGCCGGATCGCGGGCCCCGTGGCGAAGACGGCGAGCTTTGCGCCCTTGTCATCCGTGACCTTCCAATGCGGTAGATAAGCCAGCCACACGAGCACTGCGCCGAGGAAAGCGCCGACCATTTGAGCGGCCATGTACATCGGAGCCTCCGCCCAGGGCAGCCTTCCGAGAGATGCCATCGCCAGCGTGACGGCGGGATTCAGATGCGCGCCACTGATGGATGCCGTGCAGTAAACCGCCACCGTGACGGCGAGCGCCCAGCCTGTGGTGATGACGATCCACCCGGCATTGTGCCCTTTGGTTTGTTTCAGCACGACATTTGCCACCACGCCATCGCCCAGCAGGACGAGGATCATGGTGCCGACGAGTTCAGCGAGGGGAGCATTCATGGGGTTGGTTGGTGATTATTCGCGAGGCTATCGTGTCACTAAATGAACAACAAGATTATCTTGGCTGCTTGACAGAACCACTCCTTGCCCGTGATCGTACCCAAGCTCCCGCACCCGTGTCCCAGTACTTCCTTACCAAATCCGGCAAGACCGTCGGCCCATGCACTCTCGATGACCTCCGCAGCTATCTCGCTTACGGTTCGGTGAGAGACAGTGATCTGACGATGCGCGCGGGCGAGCAGGTGTGGATGCCGCTGCGCCAACTGGAAGAACTCCAGCTCGACCAAGGCACAGAGGCGCTGCAGGAGATCACACGCCGCCGACGTATCGTGCGCTATCGGGAGTATGAAAAAGTGCCACTGAAGCAGCAAGGTGGCTGGGTGATTCAGGAGATGCTTTTGGGCTTCCTGTTCTTTCCACCGAAGCTCTGGCGGGCCTCCGCCACCGCATTTCAAGAGCGCATCTTTCGCCGTGCTGCCGATCAGGAAGGCTTCCTCAAGTCCTGGCCGCGCTGGGTCGAGACGGTCGTGCAACTCATGCTGATCGTGAATGCTGTCGCTTGGGTTCTCATGCTCGGGCTCCTGACCAGCAATGCGATGCCCATCGTGCGTGAACTCGTCGGCCTGCTGAAGACCGGCGTCACCGATTTGCAGACATTCATGGGTAAGTAAGCTGCTTCGCAGCAGAAGGATTTTCGACACGCGGCATGTCCCGTGTATGCTTTGCCCATGAAAATCGATGCCATCGCGCGCCTGGAGCGCCATGCAAAACGTCTCGGCGAGATCGCTGCCGTGCTCGGCAAGTATGGCCTCGCCGATCTGCTCGGCGGCCTGGACTACCCCTGGCTGAAGGACAAACTGCGCAGTGCTGACGGTCAGGCTTTGGCCGGAGTGACCACCGCCGCACGCGTGCGCATGGCGATGACGGAGCTCGGCACCACCTTCATCAAGCTCGGTCAGATGCTCAGCACGCGCGCTGATCTCATCGGCAAAGAAATGACCGAGGAGCTGGCGGAGTTGCAATCGAACGTGCCCGCTGAATCAGCCGAATCTGCACGAGCGATCATTGAGCAGGATCTCGGCGCGACGTTGGAGGAACTGTTTGCCGAGTTCGATGAAACCCCCATCGCCGCAGCTTCCATCGCGCAGGTCTATGGCGCGGTTTTGCCAGGTGGCGAGCGCGTGGTGGTGAAGGTGCGGCGCACCGGCATCGAGAGCAAAGTCGTCACCGATCTGGAGATCGTACAGTTGCTGGCGGAGCTGATCGAAAAGCAGTCCGCGTCGCTGCGTCCATATCAGCCCGTGGCCATCGTGCGCCAGTTCCGCCGGACCTTGCTGCGTGAGTTGGACTTCACTTACGAAAAGCGAAACCTCGAGGAGTTCGCGCTGCATTTCAGCGATGACCCGACGGTCTGCATCCCGCGCTCGTATCCCGAACTTTGCTCCCAACAGATCGTCACCATGGATCGCCTGGATGGCATCCCCGGCACCGACATCGAGGCGCTGAAGTCCTCCGGTGAAAACCTCGCCGAGTTCGCCAAGCGCGGCGCGAACATGTATCTGGAGATGGTTTTCCGCGATGGCTTTTACCACTCCGATCCGCATCCCGGAAACCTCATGCTCCTGCCGGGAGCCATCGTCGGCGTGGTGGACTGCGGCCAGGTGGGCCGCATCGACGACGAATTGCGCGATGAAGTGGAATCGCTCCTCCTCGGCATCGTGGAAAACGACGCCGCTCAAGTCACCGAGCAAGTCCTGCGTCTCGGCTCCGTGCCGCCCGACTGCCCGCATGATCGCCTCCGCGCCGATCTCGATGACTTCATGGCCGACTACGTCGGGCATCCGCTCAGTGACATCAATGTCGGTTCGGCACTCAGCTCCCTGATCGAGATCATCCGCCGCTATCACATCACCCTGCCACCGCCGCTGGCCGTACTTTTGAAAACGATCATCGTGCTTGAAGGCACCAGCCGCCGCTTCAGTCCCGACGTCAGTCTCGCCGAGCTGATGCAGCCCTTCTGCCAGGGCATCGTCATGCGCCGCTTCGGCCCAAAGCGTCTCGTCCGTCGCGCCCGCCGCGCTTATCGCGACTGGGACCGCTTCATCTCCGCCCTACCGCGTGACCTGACCGACCTCCTCGCCCGCTTCCGCGATGGCACCCTCACGGTGCATCTCGATCATCGTCATCTCGATCCCATCGTGAACCGCCTCGTCCTCGGCGTGCTCACCGCCGCCATCTTCCTCGGCTCCTCCCAGCTCTGGAGCAGTCAGGCCCAGCCCGTCCTCTTCGGCATCTCCGTCTTCGGCGCTCTTGGTTACGTCATCAGCCTCTTCCTCGGCTGGCGTCTCCTCCGCGCCATTCGGAAGTCAGGGAACATCAACTCGAAGGATTGAGCAGCGACAAAGGTCTGGTGATGGCCTCCCCTCCGAAGGCCAACGCCCTTCCGTATCACAGCGAAGGGGTGCCGAGCCTTAGCGAGTGCTCCCCTGGAAGCCAAAACCACGAACGCCCACAACATCGAATCCCAACGGGGTTCTTTAATGGCTTCACCGCCGCAGGGCTCTTGGTGTGGTTTGATGAAAATGACATCCCTCCGGGCGGCGACATCTGGGAGCATGTGCTGCAGGGGCTGGATGAATCCGCCACTCTGGTGATCGGTCAGAACGACGAAGGTGGAAGCGATGCTGCTGAAGAGCAGGCGGCGGAGTTCATAGACGTTGCCTTGCTTGCCAGTCTGGGCTGGAACTCACTTCTTGGCCTTCTTTTTCGGGGCGACTTTGCCGCCTCTGGGACTCTCGAAGGTCGGGGCGATGGTGCCTTTCTCCCATTCGGTGATGGCGGCCTGGATCTGGGTCACGAGTTCGGGTTTGTCGGCAGCGAGGTCTTCCGTCTCGCCGATGTCGGTGGTGAGGTTGTAGAGCTCGGGCTCCCCAGTGGCGGTTTGCACAAATTTCCAGGGGCCCTGACGGACGGCGTGATTGCCCTTTGGGCCACCTGTGCGCCAGAAAAGACGCTCGTGCGGCAGACCAGCTTTTTCACCGGTAAGATAAGGAATCAGATTCACGCCATCCATGGGACGATCCGTCGGCAGCTCAGCACCGGCGAGGCCAAGAGCGGTGGGAAGGAAGTCGAGCGCGATGACGGGTTGATCAAACACGCCGGGCTTGAGCTTCGCCGGCCAGCTTACCAGGAAAGGCACCCGCATGCCGCCTTCGTGGAGATCGCCCTTGGCGCCACGCAGCGGGGTGTTGTCGGTGAAGTTGCCGATCTTCCGGGCACTCAGGTTCGGGCCGCCGTTGTCGCTGATAAAGAAGATCAGCGTGTTGTCCCTCTGCTTGGTTTCGTCGAGCCGGGTCATGACCTGCCCGATGGCGGCGTCCATGGCGCAGATCATCGCGGCGTAGGTGCGGCGGAGTTCGTTTTGGATGTGGGTCAGTTTTTCCAACCACGCATTCGGTGCCTGGAGGGGCGTGTGCGGTGCATTGAAGGCCAGGTAAAGCAGCCACGGCTGGTCATCGGCAGCATGACGTTGGACGTAGGCCGTGGCTTCATCGCCAAACTGAGTGGTCAGATAGCCGGTCTGCGGCTCGTCTTTCCCATTCCGGTTCAGCGGGATGGTGTACTCCGCGCTGCCGGGGACCGTGGGCAGGTATTGATGTCCGCCGCCGAGCGCGCCGAAGTATTCGTCAAACCCACGCTTCATCGGATGAAACTGCGGATGCGCGCCGAGGTGCCATTTGCCCACGGCACCCGTCGTGTAGCCCGCCTTTTTCATCAACTGGGGCAGCGTGATCTGATCCAGCGCCAGACCTTCCACGGTGCTCTCGGGCTTCCATCCGGGGTTGTTTTCATGCCCAAAACGATGCTGGTAACGACCTGTCATCAGGCCCGCGCGTGTCGGACTGCAAAACGGGTGCGAGACATAGCCGTTCGTGCAGCGGATGCCAGAGGCGGCGAGCTTGTCGAGATGCGGCGTCGGGATCTCTTTGGAACCCTGGAAACCGACATCGTTGTAGCCGAGGTCATCCGCCACGATGAGGAGTACATTGGGGCGTTGTCCGAAAACCGAGACGGTGAGGCAAAGGAGGCTGGTGAGGAGGAGTCGGGGCATGGTGTCGCAAGGAAACGTCTCTCGCGTGTGTGGCTTGCGTGCGTTTTCCGCCGGGCTTTAAAGCTGCCACGCCAGCGTGCGCGATGGAAGCTCGCTCGACGGTCCCAAGTTGCACGCGCGGGCCGTCGCCGCTAAGGCAGCTTCACTCATGGCGAAGATTCGCATCAAAAACCTCGGCAAGATCGTGGCGTGGCTCATCCGCGCCATCGGCGGGACGCTGCACTTCGAGGTCGAGGACCGCGCAGGTGTTTTTGCCACCGGACGCTCCAACGGGATCTGGGCCTTCTGGCACAACCGCATGTTCGTGATTCCCTACCTGCATGACCGATGGTTCCCCCACATCCCCGGCGCTATTTTGAGCAGCCCGAGCGGCGATGGGCAGATCATCGCCGATGCCTGCGCACAGTTTGGGTTTGAAGCCGCGCGCGGCTCCAGCTCGAAGCCGCAAAAAGGCCTGAGCGCTCTCATCATGCTGGCCGAAAAAGTGAAAGAGGGGCGCGATGTCGGCATCACGCCCGATGGACCGCGAGGACCGATGTACCAGATCCAGCCCGGCATCATCAAGCTGGCCCAGCTCACCGGTGGCACCATCGTTCCCGTGCGGGTGCTGTACTCGCGCGCCATCCGTTTCAAGACCTGGGACGAGTTCATGCTTCCGCTGCCATTCTCCACCGTGCGCATCATCTTCGAGCCGACGATGACCATCCCGCGTCGCCTCTCAGAGGAAGAATTCGAGCAGCAGCGCGCCACTTTGCAGGACGTGATGCGCGTCGGAGCCTGAGTCGAAAAAAGCCGGTTGCCAACATACGGGACGTGTGTCCAGTATATTGGCAGACATGAATCCGGCCTTTCAAACTCATCTCACCACCCAGCTCGACGCCATCCGCTCCGCTGGCACTTACAAGCGTGAGCGCGTGCTCTCCACGCCGCAGGGCACACTCGTGCGTGCGAACGGTGGCGCGGCGGTGCTGAACATGTGCGCGAACAACTACCTCGGCCTCGCCCAGCATCCGAAGGTGCGGCAGGCAGCGCATGAGGCGCTGGAACATTGGGGCTACGGTCTGGCGAGTGTGCGCTTCATTTGCGGCACGCAAGGTGTGCACAAGGAGCTGGAAGCCTCGCTCACCGACTTCCTCGGCACCGAGGATACCATCCTTTATGGATCGTGCTTCGACGCGAACGGCGGGCTGTTTGAGACGATTCTCGGTCCCGAAGACGCGATCATCAGCGACGAACTCAACCACGCTTCGATCATCGACGGCGTGCGCCTGTGCAAAGCGCAGCGCTATCGCTACAAAAACTGCGACATGGCCGATCTGGAGGCCCTGCTCATCGCCGCCGATGCCAAAGGCGCGCGCTTCAAGCTCATCGCCACGGACGGAGTGTTTTCGATGGATGGCTTCATCGCACCGCTGAAGTCGATTTGTGATCTGGCGGATAAATACGGCGCGCTGGTGATGGTGGATGACTCGCACGCTGTCGGCTTCATGGGCAAGACGGGGCGCGGCACGCATGAGCACTGCGATGTCATGGGCCGCATCGACATCCTGACCGGCACACTCGGTAAAGCACTCGGTGGAGCCAGCGGCGGCTACACGAGCGGGCGAAAGGAAATCATCGAACTGCTGCGGCAGCGCTCGCGGCCCTATTTGTTTTCGAACACGCTGGCACCGATCATCGCGGGGGCATCGCTCGCGGCTCTGGAGTTGCTGAAGAAGTCCACGAGCTTGCGAGACAAGCTCGAAGTCAACACGCGCTACTTTCGTCAGGCGATGACAAGCGCGGGATTCAACATCGTGCCCGGCGAGCATCCCATCGTGCCCGTGATGCTTGGCGATGCCGCCCTAGCCTCAAAATTTGCCGACGCCATGCTGGAGCGCGGTGTTTATGTCATCGGTTTCAGCTTCCCTGTCGTGCCACAGGGGAAGGCGCGAATCCGCACGCAGATCAGCGCGGCGCACACACGGGAGGATTTGGAACGAGCGGTGAACGCGTTTATGGAAGTGAAGCATCAACTCGGCATCTAACTTTGAAAACAACCCTGACATTCCTTGCTCTGCTCCTCTCAGCAGGCTTCGCCGAAGATCTCTGCAAGCAACCATCGCCCGAAGAGATGGCAAAGGCGGCTGGCGTGAAGCTGCCGCCATCGCCGTGGCATGTGGCGAATGTATGGTGGGACTTTGAGAAGCCGGTGGAGCATTTCACCTCGCTGGAGGTCGATGTGACAATCGACCGCGATGTACCGAGCGATTACAATCTGTACATCTCGCCCTGCGGCATCGCGAAGATCAACGAGCTGCAATTCTACGGCGGCATCCAGACCAACATCAACGGTTGGGCCACGAAGGAGAGCCGCGAGCGCGTGCATCGCGGAAAAGGCGGCATCTTTTCACGCTGGTCGAGCGACAAGACGACGCCCATCGGCCTCGATCATGTGCGCACGGCAGCGGAGGACTGCCTCGTCGAAAGTGCAGGCTACGAAGGCGAGTTCGCGAGTGTGCGGCGTCCGTTGGCGTGGACGAAAGGAACCTACACCTGGTGCATCACAAAAGGCGCGACCGAAGGCGAGAGCACCTGGTTAACCTGCACGATCCGCGATGCCGCAGGAGCCGTGCATGAAGTCGGCAGCCTGCGTTTTGAAGGTAGTGACTTCACCTTCTGGGAGAAGCACTCCGCCTTCGTCGAAGTGTATAGCACGTCAAAGATCCCGAAGTCAGGCATTCCGAAAGTGAACGTGACCTTTGGCTGGCCGCGACTGAATGGGCAGAAGGTGCCACTCAAAAAAGCCCACGCCTATTATCCAGACAAAGGCGGCCCCGATTCACCAGATTGCGCGTGGGCGAAGGCCGAAGGCGAGAACTGCGTGGTCGAGGTCGGCCCGATCTTCAAACGCGATGAAACGAAACGGCGGCATGGTCTCGACCTCAAGCCCAACCCATGACCAGCATGGACACGCTCTCCGCCACACTGCTGCTGCTCACCATCATGGACCCGCTGGGGAACGTGGCGACGTTTGTGTGCGGGCTGCGACCCGTGCCACAGGAGCGGCGGCTGCGCGTGATCGCGCGGGAACTGGTTATCGCGCTGGTGATTCTCGTCGTGTTTTTGTTCGCAGGGCCGTGGCTGCTGGGACTGTTGCATTTGAAGCAGGAGGCGCTGTTCATCAGCGGGGGCATTGTGCTGTTTTTGATCGCTCTGAAGATGATCTTCCCACCATCGCGGCATGAGGCGGATGAGTCACAGGTCGAGCCCTTCATCGTGCCGCTTGCCACGCCGATGATCGCGGGGCCATCTGTGCTGGCGACGCTGCTGGTGCTCGTCAGCACGCAGCCGGAGCAGCTTTGGAACTGGTTTGCCGCCCTGCTGATCGCGTGGTGCATCACGGCAGCGGTACTGTTGTGTGCGCCAGCCATTGCGCGCGTACTCAAAGAGAAGGGCTCCATGGCCGTCGAGCGACTCATGGGCATGCTGCTGGTCTTGGTGGCCGTGCAGATGTTCCTCAATGGCATCGAGCATTACCTCAAACGCTGACCCATTCTATGCGATCCCTCATCACTCTCATCCTGCTCGCTTTCGTCACTCAGCTCGCGGCGCATGGTCCTGGCAAAGACGGCGCTTTTGGCGGCAAACGCGTGCTGTTCATCGGCATCGATGGCTGTCGCGCGGATGCCTTGATCGCGGCGATGGAGCGTGGTCTCGCTCCGCAAATGAAGATGCTGAGCGAGAGCGATGGCGGGCTGCTGACGCAGAAGTTTTATGCGGGCGGTGAGATCGACACGCCAACGCATCAGCCCACCATCAGCGGTCCCGGCTGGAGCAGCTTGCTCACGGGCGAGTGGATGAACAAACACGGTGTGAAGGACAATAACTTCATTGGCGGACGCTATCAAACCTATGCGCACTTCATGCGCCGCATCAAAGAGGTGAGCCCGACGGCGTGGTGCGCCTCCTTTGCCGACTGGCCACCGATCCACACGAAGATCGCTGACTTCTCGAAGTCCGAGGAGGTGGAATTTCTCGATGAGAAGTTCACGGCCACACCGGATGCCTCACGTCACTACATCGACAACCCGGAGAAGGACATCGAGGTGCGTGATGAAGCGCTGAAATCACTGCGCACGCGCAACGCGGACGCGATGTTCGTCTATTTCGGTCAGGTGGATGAGTTCGGGCACGGCGCGACGGATTCGCGGGCGAACTTTTCGCCCGACAGCACGCTGTATGTGAATGCGATCAGCCATGTGGACTCGCATGTCGGTGAGCTGGTGCGCGCGATGCGAGCACGGCCCAACTTTGCTGAAGAAGACTGGCTCGTGCTCATCACCACCGATCACGGCGGTCGTGGAAATGGACACGGCGGCGACAGCGAAGCGGAGCGGAACATCTGGCTCATCGCTCATGGGAAAGCGCTGCCACGCGAGAAGCTCATGAACGAGCCGACACCGCAGACGGCGCTCGTCCCGATGATCTACCAGCACCTCGGCATCACCCCGAAAGCCGAGTGGAATCCCGAACCTCCCAAACCATGAAACTCATTCTACCGCTCTTTCTCACCTTCTTCGCCGCCTCCATTCAAAGCGCCGAACCGACCGCAGCATGTTCGATACATTTCGGCTGGCCCTCACCAGCCGCGACATGGTTTTACAATGAAGCCACGGTGCAGAAGAGCACACGCGGCAGCTACTTCATGGTCTGCGGCTGGAACACGGGATACTTCGGCATTCAGGAACGTGGCGATGGTAGCAAGGTCGCCATCTTTTCGGTGTGGGACCCGGCGAAGGGCGACAACCCAAACAACGTGCCTCTGGAGCAACGCGTGGAGGTTTTGCATGAAGGCAAGGACGTCGAGGTCTCGCGCTTCGGCGGCGAAGGCACGGGCGGAAAGAGCATGACGCCGTTTGATTGGCAGATCGGAGAGAAGGTGCGCTGCATCGTGCAGGCCACGGTCGAGGGCGAAAAGACTGCGTATGCCGGCTGGCTATATCTGCCGAAGACGCGCGAGTGGAAGCATCTGGTCACCTTCCGCGTGACGACGGGTGGGAAGCCGCTGTCGGGTTTGTATTCGTTTGTGGAGGACTTCCGGCGCGACACCAAGAGCGTGAAGGAAGAACGCCGCTGCGAGTTCGGCAATGGCTGGGTCAAGACCACTGACGGCAAGCTGCAAGCCATCACCGAGGGGCGCTTCACCTGCTCACGCGCCAAGAGTGAGGCGCAGGAACTGATCAATGCCGGACAAACAGATTCAGCGTTGTTTCTCGCCAATGGCGGCGAGGTGAAGCACGTGACCGAAGTGGGCTCCATGCTCAAACTGCCTGCTGTTTCCACCACAGCTCCGCAGGATCTCCCGGCGGAACTCTTGAAATGATCATGCCCGCCTGGATCGAATACTTCGCTGTCGCCGTGTGCGCGGTCTCCGCTGTCCTCGCAGCGGAGGGGAAGCGCATGGATCTCTTTGGCGTGATGGTACTGGCGCTGGTGACGGCGGTGGGTGGCGGCACCATTCGTGATCTATGTTTGGGTGCAGAACCGGTCTTCTGGATTCAGCAGCCGTATCATGTGTGGACGGCTCTGATCGCGGCAACGGTGACCTTTGTGCTCGTGCGATTCGTACATCTGCCGGGGAAGATGCTCGCCATTGCAGATGCCTTTGGATTGGCGCTGTTCGGTATCGCGGGAACGGAGAAGGCGCTGGCCTTCGGTGCGCCGGGCATCGTCGCTATCCTGCTGGGCATCGTCACTGGCGTTGCGGGCGGCATTCTTCGCGATGTGCTGCGTGGCGAGCTGCCGCTGGTGTTTCAGCCGGATGTGAATCTGTATGCGACGGCGGTGTTCGTCGGCGCGCTGGTGTTTGTGCTGTTACACGAATGGCTGCCAGCTTCGGAGACACATCGCTACATCAGCATGGCGGTCATTTTGGTACTGCGACTGGCGGCGATGAAATGGCGGCTGCGGCTGCCGACGTTCAAGACACGGGAGAGGAAATGAGAGAGCTGTAAGTGGCCGGGCGTAGTTTGCGCCGATGTTTTCCGCAACGCCCAGCACTCCGTTCAATCGCCGCGAATGGCTTCGCGTGGGTGGATTGGGTTGTTTGGGATTGTCACTGCCTTCGCTGCTTCAGTCGAAGTCGATACCGAGCAAGGACGCCGCCTTTGGCAGGGCCAAGAGCTGCATCATTCTCTTCCTCAGTGGCGGACCACCCCAGCACGAGACCTTTGATCCGAAGCCAGATGCACCGCTGGAGATTCGCGGGGATTTCAAATCGATCCCGACTTCGGTGCCAGGGGTGCATTTTTCTGAGACGCTGCCCCGCACAGCCAGGCTCATGCATCACCTCTCGGTCATCCGCTCGATGACCACGGGCATCAATGCGCACTCCACCAGCGGGTGCTTCATGCTCACCGGCTATGCGCCCACATCGAAGGCCGAGAGTGTGCCACCGAGCGGCAATGACTGGCCGAGCATCGCAGCGGCCGTGGGTGCGCTAAAGCCGAGCAAACACTCGCCTCTGTCATCCGTCGTCCTGCCCGAGCGAATCGAGAACAATGGCAATGTCGTCTGGCCCGGCCAGAACGGCGGCTTCATGGGCGGGCCATGGCATCCGCAGCTCATCAAGTGCGATCCCAGCGCGGAACGGCTGCGAATCGAGGGCATGTCACTCGTCGAGGGCATGACCAATCTGCGCCTGTCCGAACGTGGCAGTCTGCTGCGGCAGTTTGATGAAGACTTCCGTCGCACGCTGGGCAATCCGCAGATCGAGGAAGCAGGCATCATGCAGCAACGCGCCTTCGATTTGATTCACTCGGAGGCCAGCCGCGCTGCCCTCGAAATCGAACGCGAGCCTGCTGCCATGCGAGATCGTTATGGCCGAGGTAGGTTTGGGCAAAGTGTGCTGCTCGCGCGACGGCTCATCGAATCTGGCACTCGACTCGTGCAGGTGAACTGGCCGCGCGAGCCCGGTGATCAGAATGAAGGCAGCCCTCTCTGGGACACCCATCAGCGCAACGGGCCACGCGTGCGCGAGGTGCTCGCGCCGCAGTTCGATGTCGCCTATTCCGCTTTGATCCAGGATCTCCAGTCGCGTGGCTTGCTCGATGAAACACTCGTCGTCGTCATGGGCGAGTTTGGGCGTTCGCCCACGATCAACAAGAGCGGCGGGCGTGATCATTGGGGCAATGTTTTCTCCGTCGCCCTCGCGGGTGCTGGCATCCCTGGAGGTCAGATCATCGGTGCGAGCGATAAACTTGGCGGGTTCCCCGAAGATCGCCCTGTGACTCCTCCGAATCTGGCCGCCACCCTGTTTCATCTGCTCGGCATCCAGCCCAATCACGAGTTTCTCGATCCTATCCAGCGGCCTCGTGCCGTCACGGATGGCGGCGTGCCGTTGCGTGAGATCGTGGGAGTTTAGTCTCCGATAAATTCGTGGAGCACCGGTTGCCAGCCTCAGCGGCAGCGCTTTAATCCTCACCTATGAATCGTGACGTCATTGAGGTCCAAGTGCGCGCCGTCCTGCCGCTGGACGGTAGTTTTGCCGTGTTCCTGGGCAACGACGAGAAGACCTTTGTCATCTACGTGGATGAGTCGGTCGGCTCGGCGATTTCGATGTTCATGCGCGGCGTGTCCAAAGAGCGTCCGCTGACACACGACCTGCTGGCGACAGTGCTCCTGGCGTTCGGAGCCAAGGTGGACCGGGTGATCATCAACAATGTTCAGGGCAGTGTGTTCTTCGCCCGCATCATTGTTTCGGCTGAGAATGAACTGCATGCACGGAAAGTCATCGAGCTCGATGCACGACCCAGCGATAGTCTGGCGCTGGCTCTTCAGCAAAGCGCACCCATCTTTGTAGCGAAGCATGTCTTGGACAGCGTGGAGGATGTGACACACACCCTGGCTGAAATCGAAAAACGCAGCGCTGAAGAAGCGGAAGCCACGGCTGCTGCCGAGGTGGATGCGGCTCTTGGCGATGATGTCGAAGAGATCGACCCCGATGACCTTGATCTCGAAGCACTGGCCGGCCTGAAGATCGACGAAGATAGCGACGATGAGGGTGGCTTCGACGACGGCTACGGCCATCTCGATGACGACGACGACGAGGGTGAGGAGTGGAAGAAGGGGAGCTGAGCCGCGCTTGCACGCAGTGTCTCAGCCCGCCATGCTCGGCGGCGTGATCCGTGCCCGTTTATCCTTTGTCATCAGCCTCGGCCTCGCGGTCGTGTCTGCGCGGGCGCAGACGTTTCAGGAGACGCTCGGGCTCCAGCCGGTGAAGGTCACGCTGGATGAAGTGGTACGCGGCGTGATGGAGAAAAGTCTTGATGTGCGCATCGAGTGGCTGAACTGGGCCGTGGCAGATCAGCAGACAGATGCGGCGCTGGGCAAGTTTGATCCTGCCTACTTCCTCACCTCCACCTGGCGTGAATCCAACCTGCCGCAGAACGCG
>NZ_JBILYB010000119.1:0-18850 GCF_044378005.1 Prosthecobacter sp. | reverse complement strand
ATCACTGGACCGTCGAGATCAGCTTGCCCGTCACGCAGGATGAAAACGATCCGCTGCATCAAATCATCGGTCGCCACCCCACGCAGAGTCTGCCATGGCACATCAACCTCTGCCGCCAGCGCATCCGCGATGATGGCCAGGAACTCAGCGCCCTCTCGCCCACCGGCACCGAGGGCTTCCACGCCCCGATGAAATTCGCCCACTTCTACGATGGTCGGTCGCACGTCTTCGACGCCGATCCAAGTGTCACCGACTTCGTCATCGCCTTCCGCGATGCCACGCAAAAGCCCAAACCGGCAGCCTTCCTCGCCCTCGCTGAAGTTAAGCTCACGGACTTCCAAAAAGCCGTTGCGCTCGAACAAGCGGCGCTTGCTGACCCCAGCGTGATCGAGCGCATCCCCATCGAAGCGGTGAAGAAGACTGCGATGATGCAAAACCTGCTCGCCAACTTCAAAGCGCCCGAAGTCGTGAAGCAGTTTGGAACCGAGGACATCAGTCAGTGGCCCTTCTGGAAACGCGGAGACGGCTTTCACGCTCGCGGTAAAGCCTACTCCATCACCAAAGCCGCAGAAAAGGCCGAAGCCGATCTCAGCGCCGCTTTGGAGTTCATCGGCGACCTACGCCAACGCGAGTCCGTACTACTGGCGCAGGCTCAGAATCGTGAATTGAACCTGAAAAACGACGAAACGGCCCTGCAAGCCTACGAGGCCATTTTGAGCGGCAAAACACAAATTGGCGGAGCGGACGAGCTTTCAGCGCTGCAAGGCATGGCGCGTGTTTTGACCCGAAAAGGCCGTTTTGACGAGGCGCTGGCCGTTCTCAACAAAGCTGACCTCAGCAAGCTGCAAGGCGTGTGGAAGACCAACATCCTCAAATCCATTGAGGCAGTGAAAAAGGCACAGACATCGCGATGATCTCACCTTAGCCGCGGCTGCGCTCCAGCAGGTTCATCATGAGATAACCGAGCATGATCGCGGTCTGCTCGCCTTCGCTGGCGTCGCCGAGTTGTTCGAGCTGGAAGCGGCCCTCGAAGAAGGCTGCTTGTTTCGTCAGGCGCATGACGGGCGTGCCATCCATGCGAGCGGCAAGATACTTGGGGTGGAAGAGGTAGCTGCTGAGGAAGCCAACGATGGGGATCTCGCTGATGAATCCGTCGATCAACTTCGCGAAGGGGTTTTCTTCGCGGATGGAGAAGAGAGGCTCGGAGATGCCGGGCGCGAAGACATCGTAATGCGCGCTCCAGAGCGACCTCATGCCACGGCGTCCGATGGCTCCTAGCTCGCGGCCGGAGGCATCACGGAAGGTGTATTTGGCGGACCAGTCGATGATGCGATCCGCCTCGATGGTGCAGAGGAGTTGCTGGCGGGTGCTGTCGGTGTGGACCTCCACTTTCTCGCGCAGGCGGAAGAGCTTTTGCTTCACATAGCAGACTTCATTTCCCGAGGCGTCGGTGACATAGATCTGCGGGGAGAGGGCCAGCAGTTTGAAGCGGAAGGAGAGCGGGTAGTTCATGACGTGCGCGGATGATGGAGAGTTTTCCGAGCCAGAGCACACAAAAATTTCGCCATCTGGCGTTAAGCGGGTGTCTCTACTTCTCCCCCGCCCTGCCATGGCTTCCGCTGACTTTGATTGGAAACGCTGCTTCGACCAGATCGCCCCGAATCTGGTGCTGTATGCGCGCCAGCTCACGCCCAGTCCGTCCGATGCGGAGGACGTGGTGCAGATGGCCTTCGTCCGCTGGTGGCGGCGCTTCCCGGATGGAGACAAAGACAACATCCCCCTGCTCTACGCCGCCGTCCGCACCATCGCCCTCGACCTCCGCCGCAGTGACACTCGCCGTGCCAAGCGGGAGGCCGCCTCCGAGATCGCCATCGATGGAGAAAACACTCCCACCTTTGATGTCCCGCCTGAAAAGAAAGAAGCCGCCGCCATCGTCACGGATGCCCTCTCGAAGCTGAATGAAGAACAACGCGAAGTCGTGACTCTGAAGCTCTGGGGCGGGCTGACCTTCCAGGAAATCGCCACCGCCCTCGGCATCTCCATCAACACCGTCGCCGGCCGCTACCGCTACGCGCTCGGCAATCTTCAAAAGCATCTCGAACCTCTCAAAGACGACCTCATCGGCGAATCCAGCCCGCCTGCGAATCTTCTGAACTTCCAACCCTCAATGCCATGAACGAACACGAACTCGAATCCCTCCTCACCTCCCTGACTCCCGCACGCCCCAGCGCTGCGCTGGCTCAGCATGTGGACCGCGAGCTGGAGCAGGACATGCGCTGGGCACTGCGCCCGACAAGTCGCGCTCCACGCTGGCTGTCACCAGTGATGTGGACCTCGCTCGGTGCTGCCGCAGCGGTCGCCATCATGAGCCTCGGCCAAACCAACATTGTCAGCCCGAGCAAGCCCGCTTTTGCTCTGGCCAGCTCAACTTCCGTCATGCCTGTCAGCACCATCCGCGAGGTCGTGGACACGCAGGATGAAGGCATCCGCTACAACGAAACCTCACGCCTGCCCGAGCAGCACATGAAGATCGTCTCACTGGAACGCCACGCCTGGATCGACCCTCGCGATGGAGCCCACATCACCGTCGAGATGCCACGCGAGGACAGCGTCGTCCTGCCAGTCTCTTTCCAATAAGCCACCGCCCCCAACCCCCATGAAAATCCAAACCACCGCCCTGATGCTGATGACCGGCCTCCTGGCCTTCATCAACCTGCCTGCCCTCGCGCAGGAGAAACCTGCATCGCCACCTGATGCACCACCCGCACCAGAACGTCCGCGTGGCGATATGAATCCTGTCCGCGAACCCGAGCGCGTGCTCGAAAAGCCCGTAGCCTATCTCGGCGTCCTCACCGGCCCAGTGAGTAGTGAGTTACGCGCTCAGTTCGGTCTCGCGGAAGGCTTTGGGCTGCAAATCTCCGAAGTGATGCACGAGTCTCCGGCTCATGCCGCTGGATTAAAAAAACACGATGTGCTGGTGAACTTCGAGGATCAGAAACTCGTGAACATGGAGCAGCTCCAGACGCTCGTGCGCAGCAAGAAGAAGGATGACACTGTGAATCTCACCGTCATCACCAGCGGCGAACAGAAGCAGGTCAGCGTGAAGATCGGCGAGCGCATGGCCCGCGTGGAAAATGAGCGCCAGCGCGGCGGATTCGGACCTCCTGGAATGCAGTGGTTCGGCGGTGGCGGCGGCTCACAGTTCGGCAATTCCGATGAGTGGCGCGAGCAAGCCGAGCAGTTCCAGCGTCGCGTCCGTGAATATCAGGAGCAGATGCAGGATTGGACCCGCGATGGTCGGCGCGGCAACATGCCTCCACCTCCCATGTTTGACGGTCCGCGCCGCGAAGGAGATCGCCGTCCCGATGGTGAGCGCGGTCCCGGTGCCCCCTCCCGTGATGGCGAAAGCCGCCGCCCCGATGGCCCGCGTGACATGCCACGCGGTGAAGGTGAAACACGCCGCATCGAGCATCGTGAAAGCCACGAAAGCGCGAGCATCACCCGCAGTGACGAAACCGGCATCTACAGCCTGCGCAAAGATGGTGACCGCGCCGTTTTCAGCGTGAAGCCGAAGGAAGGCGAAGAGAAAACCTGGCCCGTGAACACCGAGGATGAACGCGCCGCCGTACCCGAACCCTACCGCACCAAGCTCCGTGAGATGGAAGAGATCCGCAGTTCCGTGCGCCGTGACGGCGATGGCCCGGCCCGCGAAGGCTCCCGGGATGGCAGTCGCCGCCCCGAAGGCACACGCGATGCTCCCCCGCCCGTCAAACGCCCCGACGGCATCTGAAGCCAGGGCATCTTTCCAACCAGCGCACGAGGCATGAGGCTCATCACCTCATGCCTTGTTGTTTTAAATGCCCTTCACTTGCCCGCTGGAGAAGCCCATGCCAAAGAGCGGGAATGAGTTTCAACGACCCTGGATTCCTATTTAACAACCGCCAGACAGATAACGAGCGCGAAGCCGAACGCCGGGAATGGGAGCACCGAAAAGAAGTGGCGAAGCGTTGTTATTCACGCGCAACCTGGCTCGTGCTGCTGACCATGGTTTTCGTGGCGGCACCGACCGGATTGGAAAAATGGCACTGGCATGTGGTCATTGCCGTGGGTGGATTGATCGCTATTCTGGCGCTCATCATGATAATGAAAGGCGCGGTGAAGAATGCCATGATCAGCCTGCTTTTTGCCTCCATCATCCTGCCCGGCTGGATCACTGCCGCCCCCAAAGTGGTGGCCATAACCCGCGAGCAGGTGGGGATCGTCGTGAAGCAATGGAAACAAGTGCTCTGATCTTTTACGAAGCCATCAATTCCTGAGCCTGCTTCACCCACTGATCACGCTTGGCGCGATCCTTGAAGGAAAGCAGTTCGCTGAAGGCTTCGACATCGTCGTCCGTCCATGCGGCGATCTGCTTGAAGGTGCGAATGCCAAAGGCATGAAGCTGATCCTGTAGCACGGCTTTGATGCCTTTGATCCTGGTGAGATCATCGGTTTCAGTGATCGTGGCAGCCTGTTCCAGGCTGTGGCGCAAGGCATTCTGCTGATGCAGCAAATGATCCACCGCCTTCTTTGCCACACTGACGTCCGCCTCGGCACGAGCGAGGCTCTTCTGTGCGAGGCCGAGCCCGGCAGGATCCTTGCCTTTTTCCCGCAGTGTGGCCACCCGGCGCTGCCAGTCATCGCGTTCCTGCTGAACCGCGGTGAGCAGGGTTTGCTTGGCTGTGAGTTCGCCTTCCAATCGAGCGAGAGTCGCCGGTGCATCCAGGCTGGGCTTGGCAGTTTTGACTTTGGGCTCCGTCGTGGTTTTCCGCACACGCCTGGGCTTCGCGGCATCGACAGAAGCAGACGCAGGCTCGATGGCTGAAATGACTGGCGCGGCAACAGGCTGGACGGGATGGGCATGCAACTCGGCGAGTTGTTTCTCAAGACGCTCTTTGTCACGACGCAGTTGATCGAGGTCCGCAGACAAACGGCTGACTTCGCTTTGAGCCGGGGCGAGTGCCGCCTGTGCGGCGGCAGCATCTTCAGCGCGATGCTCGGCATCTCGTTTGGCGACTTTCAGGTCGTCATGCACACGAATGAGTTCGCGTTCGAGATTGCGACGGTGGTCGTTGGCCTCCTGAAGATCTGACTCGATCTTCAACTGCGTGGCGCGCAGCATCTCGTCATTCGACTTGGCGGCATCACGCTCTTCGAATGCCGTTCGTGCCGAAGAGGTTTCAGCGTCGATTCGAGAATGGAAAGCCTGGATTTCACGCCGGGCATCCAAGCCACGCCAGTGCCAGCCCAGCCAGAGAAAAACGGCTGCCGCTGCGGTGAGCAGCAGAGCCATTTGAGTGATGAGCCAGAGAAATCCTTCCATGAGCGTTTAAGGCGCGGCCTCCTTCTTGGCCTCGTTGGCGAGGTTTTTCCAGTGATGCCGCAGATGATCGAAGCCATCGAGGAAGGTGTCCTCCGCCATCGCGGCCGGGAAATCCTGCGGCAGTATGCCACTCGCTGCCACGGCACCTGCCGCCGTCAGTGTTTCACTCGCCGGGATGCTTTTCCAAATCTCACCTGGTTTGCTGAACGCAAGGCTGCCAGGGCTTTCGGCATCAGGAAGATCGGGCAGACTGCGAAGGGTTTGCTGGAGATCGCCACTCGGCTCGCAGGTGCCACGGGCGAGCAGACTCTCGGCGATGACAAGAGCGCGCCCGGAGTACTTCTGCTTTGCGGTGTCGATAATCTGCGTGCGAGAAGACTCCTCAGCCACCTGCCCTGCGAGGATGACTTTGTCTGGCAGCATAGTAAGTGTGATGAAGCTGGGCTGGAGACGGATCGGTAGTTTGGGAATGCCTTTGGCACTGCCTTGCAGCCACTCAATCACCATGCGGCTGTCGTCTTTGAGCAGGTCGGGCAGGAGATCTTTAGGAAGCAATTCCTTCCAAGGCTGAGCATCGCCACCGACGAGGAAGTCCACCTTCTTCCAGGCTTCGCCGGGCAGGCCAAGAAAGAGGGATTTGCCTGCAAGCTTCGGGTCATCACTCGTCTCCGGCGGCAGGAGCGCCTCAGTGATGGGACCAAACTCACCCACCGCACGTCGCTGGGCATTGACGCGGAGATCGTCGAGCACGCGCCACTCGGGGAAGGCGGCGATGAGTACATTCAGAAGCTCGCGTTTGTAGGCCAGAGTCGCGAGTTCACCTCGCACGAGCAGACGTTTGTCACGCGCGGCTATGAAGAGATGCGGTGGCGGGAGCTTTGCCTGACGTTCGGTCTCAGCCACGCGCGTGCGTTGATCGCTCTGATAACGGCGGACATTTTGAATCACCGGCAGGATGGCTTTTTCCCAATCCGGCGCAGTAATTCCCAAGTCGGTGATCTGCTCGCGGAGGTCATCGTCCTTCGCATCGACGATGAGACGCTTCCAATCGCCACCGATGCGGGCGATCTGGATCTGCGCACTGTCGCCACCGGCGCTCTCGGCTCGGGGAAGCGGCAGCTTTGCCAAAGTCGCCTGCACATCGGGAGATTCGTCATGCTGCTCGGGCGCGGGGCGGACTCGGTTGTCGAGATAGCCACCTTTCTCACTCCAGCGCTGCCCCATGAGCGTGGCGAGGTCACGCGCTTCATATTCCGTCGCCGCCGTGCCCAAAAGCTGTCCGCGAGGTCCGTTCGCGGCGATCATGAGCCATCCTGGCGGGTATGGCTCGATCTCCAGGGCATCGGCCACCCTTAGGACGGGGTTCAACCCGCTGCCGAGAAGGCTGCTGGCGCGGACTTTTTCCTTCACGGTCGTGATGATCTCTGCCCTCTGAATCTCGCGGCGCACTCGCCCGCTAACGATGGCTGTCTGCCCCTCAAAGTGCACCTCAGGCGCACTGTAACCGGTGGGAAGTTCCCGCGTCAGTGCCGTGGCAATCCCGGCCAACTGGCGCTCGATCCTCGGCGCCATGCCAAGCGCCGCCGCCAGCCAGAAAGCCAGCAGCCAGAGCCCTGCGATCAACCACCGTGTCCGTGTCATGCGTGAAAGTGGTGTTTTGTAGCAGACACACTGCGTTGCGGGTAGGGGAAAGTTACAGACAGGAGGTCTCAGTAGGGCGATTTTTGTTCTTTTGAATCCTTGTTTCGTCAAAGGATGGCGGCGGCTGAATTGTTTGAATGGATGGCTCGCGCGGCTGGCTTCCGGCATGAAAACGCCCTGTCTGCTCGTAGGTTCTAACTCCCAGAAATTCTGCTGGATTTCCCCGGTGGCTCCGTTCAAACTCGCGCCCCCTTCCCCCGATCCACCGTCCAACCCTAAATCATCCAATGTCCGACAAAGCCTGCTCCACTTCCCATTGCTGCCCGCGCTTCGATCTCGCCGCTGCCAATCTCATCACTCGTCTCTGGGTCGGTCTGCGTCTCTTCATGGCTGGCATGGACAAATTCCGCTCGGGCGATGGCGTCGCTGCCACCTTCAACATGGCCAACTACGACACCAAGACTGGCCTCATCGCCAAGCTGATGACCGAAAACAGCTTCCTCCCCTCCTTCCTCCCGCCCGCCGCCATCGACGCATACGCCCACAGCATCGGTTTCATCCTCCTCATCGTCGGCATCTGGGTCGTGCTCGGCATCTTCAGTGAGTTCTCCCTCCTCGCCGCCGGCCTCACCTTCCTCTCCCTCGGCTTCGGTCTCGCCGCCCTCCCTGATGACACCGAACTCGGCGTGAACATCGGCATCGGCGTCATGATCGTCTTCCTCGCCCTCAGCACCGTGAAGCACGGCTACCTCTCCCTGGACGGCCTCCTGCGCAAAAAGAAGTGCAGCGCCGCGAAATCCGCCGACGCCTGATCTTCGACAGGACGTAACGCTCGAGAACCAAGCCCAAGCTCATGAGTTCAGACACCACCCCTTCCCAGCCCCAGAACGGGCTCTCCAAGTTCATGGATCGTCGCTCCTTCCTGCGCACCAGCGCAGTCGCAGGCAGCGGCATCTACCTCGCCACCAGCAAGAGCGCCATCGCTCAGGGTGAGGCCGCCGGACGCACCGTCAAAGCCGCCCTCATCGGTTGCGGTGCACAGGGCGACCGCCTTCGCGCTTCCTCGAAGTTCATGAAGACCGGCCTCCAGTGGGTGGCCGTCTGTGACATCTGGGAGCAGCAGACCCGCAAGATGGGTGCCTACATGCGCACCGAGAACAAGCATCAGGTCGATGGCGAAGTGAAGAGCTACACCTCCGTCGAGGAAATGCTCGCCAAGCAGCCCGAAATCGAGGCCGTCTTCATCGCCACGCCCGACTTCCTCCACGCCCCCTACTCCCGCCTCTGCCTCGAAAAGGGCAAAGCCGTGTATTGCGAAAAGATGATGTCCAACACCATCGAAGGCGCACGAGACATGGTGAAAGCTGGCAAGCAAACCGGCGGCATCTTCCAGATCGGCCATCAGCGCCACTCGAATCCCCGCTACATCCACCTGCGCGACAAAATCATCAAGAAAGGCCTCCTCGGCCAGGTGACTCACTGCTACGGCCAGTGGAATCGCGGCGTCTCCGCCAGCAAACCCATCGCTCCCAAGAACGTCAAGATCGATCCCGCCCTGCTCACCGCCTCCGGTTACAACAGCATTGAGGAGTTCTTCAACTGGCGCTGGTTCGCCAAATACGGCGGCGGCCCCATCTCCGACCTCGGCGCTCACCAGATCGACATGTTCAACTGGATGTACGAGACCACCCCCATCTCCCTCTTCGCCACTGGCGGAGTGGACTACTACGACGGTGCCCCCGGTCCTGATGGTGCTCCCAAAGCCAAGTATGAGCTGCCTGACAACGTCATGTGCCTCTACGAATACAAGCTCCCGCAGGGCACCATGCGAGCCTACTACCAGGTGCTCACCACCACCGGCAGCCAGGGCTACTATGAGAAGCACATGGGCGTCGCCGGTTCCGCCATCATCTCCGAAAGCCCGACCTACAACCAGGTCTATGCCGAACCCGGCAATGACTGGAGCGAATACGCTGCCGGAGACAATCCGATCCTCGTCAAGAACCCCGACTCGGTGAAAAACAAGTTCTGGGAGCATCCTCGCACCTGGGCCAAGCCACCGCCGAAGTCCTTCAACGTCTCCGGCGTGGCCAAAGCCGTCGCTGATGCCCGTGAATCCAAGGCTCTCGACCCCTGGGAAATCCCCGTCATCCTCGAAGTCTATCCCCATGCCCCGCATGTGCAGAACTTCGTCGAAGCCGTGCAGCAGAAGAGCCACGCTCACCTCACCTGCAACGTCGTCGATGCCTTCAAATCCTGCGTGACCGTCCTTAAAGCCTACGATTGCCTGAAGACCGGCCAGAAGTACACCTTCACCCCCGCCGACTTCGAAGTCGCCTAAACCCGTAACACTCCCCCTCATGAAATACACCACCCCCGCCCTCCTCCTCTCCCTGGCCCTCGTGTCCTGCGGAGACAAGAAAGACGCCGCCGCCCCCGCTGCTGAGGCCAAGGCCGCCGCTCCAGCCCCTGCCGCTGCTGCTCCCGCCGCCGCCCCTGCCGGCGACCAAGAAGAAATCAAACTCGAGTTCCCCAAGCCCATGTTCATCGGCACTCCCGTGCCAGCCAAGCTTCCGAACCTTGAGCAGCCTGATCCGAGCAAGATCGTCAAGACCTTCATGGCACCGAAAGGCACCGTGAACCTCGCCAAAGACAAGCCTGTCACCTCCAGTGACCCGGCTCCAATCATCGGCGACCTCCCCCTCGTGACCGATGGTGACGCCGACGGTTCCGACGGCTGCTTCGTCGAGCTCGCTCCTGGTCCACAGTGGGTCCAGATCGACCTCGGTGCCGCCACCACGGTGAACAAAATCGCCATGTGGCACTACCACAAGCAGGCCCAGGCCTACGTCGATGTCGTCGTTCAGCTCTCTGACGACGCCGAGTTCAAGACCGGTGTCACCACCGTCTTCAACTCCGACCACGACGACACCCTCAAGCTGGGTGCCGGTGCTGATCCAGCCTACATCGAGACCAACCACGGTCGCGTCGTTGACGGCAAAAACACCAAGGCCCGCTTCGTGCGCCTCACCAGCAATGGCAACACCTCCAACGAGATGAACCACTACTGTGAAGTGCAGGTCTTCGGCGTTCCCGGCAAATAAGCCACGCTGAGGTTCAGCCTCCTATTCCACAAACCGCCGCGAGGATCCCTCGCGGCGGTTTTTTATTGGGAGAAAGGCAGCCGTTCATCACGTTCAAAGCACTCCATGATTCGACTCCAACTGCTTTTTGCCACCCTGTTCCTTTCCTTCAACCAGGCGGCAGACCTCCCGCAGGCCATCCGCCTCTGGCCTGACGGCGCTCCCGGCTCGGAGACCCGCAAAGACGAAGCTGAAAAGCAGGAAGGCAGCAATGTGGTGAATGTCCACAGTCCCTCGATCACTCCATTCATCCCGGCGAAGGGTAACACCGGAACGGCGGTCATTATCGCTCCCGGCGGCGGGCATTCGAAGCTTTGCCTCGGCCATGAAGGCTACGCGCTGGCAGAATGGTTCCGCGATCATGGCATCTCCGCCTTTGTGCTGAAGTATCGGCTCGCCCGCGAAAAGGGCTCCACCTACACGATCCAGGACCACGCCATGGCGGACACCCGCCGGGCCATCCGCCTGATCCGCAGTCGTGCTGCCGAGTGGGGCGTGCGGCCCGACCGCCTTGGCATCATGGGTTTTTCTGCTGGAGGTGAACTGGCCGCTTTTGCCGCCATGAAGAATGATCCAGGCAAGCCTGATGCTTCGGATGTGATCGAGCGCCAGAGTTCGCGCCCTGATTTCCAAGCGCTGATCTACCCGGGAACCTCGGGACTGTTTTCCGCCACAAAAGGCATGCCGCCGCTCTTCATCGCCTGCGGTTACGGGGACCGCCCGGACATCGCCGAGGGCATGGCGACGCTGTATTTGAAATACAAAGCTGCGGGAGTGAAAGCAGAACTGCACATCTACAGCGAGGCCGGTCATGGCTTTGGCTACAAGCCTGGCAGCACGACCGCCGCAGGCAGGTGGCCGGAGCGATTTGTCGAATGGTTGACGGACAGCAAGCTCATCGGTGATGATGCCTCAAAGCCCGCGCGGTGACATGGAGTAAAGTCCCAGCGTGGCCTCGTACGCGTCGCTGGTATTCATGCGCTTCACTTCATGCCCGGCTCCCCAGGAGTCGGTAAAGATGACCTGATTCTTTGCCGAGTTGTAGCCGATGACCATCCGCATGTGTCCGCCGCTGACCTGACCGCCTGCTGGCAGCGGTGGGTCTTCCTGGTATTGACCGATGCCCAGCGCCCAGAGCAGAGGCACACCTTTATCGGCATGCTCTTTGATGAGGCTGGCAAACTCTTTGAGCGAGACCCGGCGTTTGCGGTTCGCGCTGTAGTAGAGCTCGGGATTGATCAGCGGCTTGAAGGTGACGCCAAACTTCTGATCCACCTTCGCCAGACTCTTCTGCATCGTCAGGGCGTTTGCCCCGCGCTCCACATCCACGCTGAGGATCTGCGCCATCTCATGCTGATCACACGGGATGCGCATGTACTCGAACAACCGCTGGCAACTCGCTGCCACGCAGTAGCCCTTGGCCCCCTGATCGACCATTGGCACACCGGAAATGAACACATCCCCGCCCGCATCGCGCGTGACATTTTTGAGCAAAGCCATGCGCTGAACGCCCATGCTCATCTTCCCCATCGTCCAGTCCGCCTGATCAAGTGCGGCCAGCTTCAGACGAAGGAACTCGGGCGTCCCCTGCGTGGCACCACTTTGAAAATCATTGTGCTCGAGCAAGGCGATCCCTTGTGGCGACGACCACACCCAGGTGACGTTTTTCACCGCTCCACTGCCCGAACTCAACTGCCGACGCGGTGCCACTTTCAGAGCCTGCCCCAGACTCTGCCCGACCTTCTTGAAGAGCGCATCAAACTCCGTCCCTCCCATCTGACCAGAGTCACCCCGGTTGTAGATGGAGATCGTGGAGCGGGCAGCTTTGCCATTCACAAACTCAACGATGGCCTCCTCCACTTTCACCGCACCCGCGAAGACGGTGAGCGTCGTTTTGGCATCGGAGAACATCTGCCGGGAGAAGCGGGCGCGATCCTTGGTCGCCGTCAGCCACTCGAACTGCGGCGGCTTCTCCTGCTGCACGGCTCGCGGGACAAACATGGTTTCAAAATTCTCTGACGGAGTCTTCCAGAAGGTACTGAAGTCCAGAAGCGGGTCGAGATCAGCCGCAAGCTCCACACCAGCAACAGGCACAGCAGAAGCAGCGAGGATGGCCAGCAAAGCAACTCTGAGGGGGGAAGAAGAGCTGTGACGTTTCATCACGAAAATTCTGCCAAATTCGATGATCGCCGACAATGAAGAAAAGCGGCTGACGGACAAATTTTTCAGGCAACGACCTCGTTTTGATCCGCATCCTCCGCAGGCGGAGGCATGGCAGGAACGAGCGTCGGTGTGTAACGTGGGCGGAGAGGGTCCTTTTTTAACCCCCCAATGAGAACCACACGCACGGTGTCCAGCAGGATGAGCAGGTCAAACATGATGCCTGCGTGCTTCAGGTAGTAGAGGTCATACTCCAGCTTGCAGCGGGCATCCTCAGTAGATGCGCCATACGGGTAGCAGACCTGAGCCCAGCCAGTGAGGCCAGGATGGATCATGTGCCGTTCTTCGTAAAATGGCAGGGCAGCAGCCAGTGCCTCGACAAAAGCAGGCTGCTCAGGACGCGGCCCCACGAAAGACATCTCACCCCGCAGGATATTGATGAGCTGCGGGATCTCATCAATCCGGTAGCGACGCAGGAAGGCTCCTCCAGGGAACACTCGACGATCCGCAGTTCCAGCGGACCACTGCGGTCCATCCTTCTCCGCATCAGGGTGCATGCTGCGCAGTTTGAGGATTTGGAATGTTTTCCCAAAGCGCCCAACACGCTCTTGAGTGAAAAAGAGCGGGCCATTGGGTGAAAAGAACTTCACGATCATCACACCCAGAGCCAGGAATGGAGAAAGCAGAACCAGCAGAGTCAGTGAGGTGAAGACATCACAAATGCGCTTCATTTTCCGGAAGTAAAACTCACGCGGAGAGGTCTCGGAATGCAGCAGCCACTCATTCGAGACCAAGTGCAGCGGTACATATTGGAGAAACTCCTCACAAAGATTGATCAGCGGCGTGCAGAGTGTGCCGGAATAGCGCAACCGACGCAAAAAGGGACGGGCATTTTCGTCCTCCATGCGCGAGTCCGCAAAGACGATGCGGTCGAGCTTGTGCTGACGGATCAGCTTTGAGATGTGCTTCAGCCGGCCCAACAGATCCCCCTTCGGACTTGCCCCACGAATGTCGATCCTACCCACGATTTCGATCCCTCTCGGCTTCACATCCCGGAAGCGCAGGTACTCCACCATCTCATCCGGCGACTCGGCCACAAAGGCGACACGCTGAGGAGCGATGCGGTGCTTGTGAAACATGACCAAGTGATGCAGCAGCAGCAGAGGCGTGGAAATCGCCGCCCCCAGCGCCATGAACCCACGTCCGATGCGCGTGCCGAAGTCCACATAACCGACCACCGTCGAAACCAGGAAGGCTATGGTAAAAGCTGCCAGGAGCAGCAGCGCATGCGCGCCGAACCTGGAGCCCCCACGAACTTCCACGGAATAAAGCCCCATGATGTATCCCGCAATGGTCAGAGCAACTGCACCTACTCCGACGGAGACCGCGTACTCCTCCACACGCCAAAATTCTCCGAAGCGGATGTAATTGGCCGCAGCAAATGACAGGATAAAAATCCACACATCCCTGTTCGCACGACGTGCGATGGAGAACCAATGGGTCTGGCTGAATGAAATCATGGGCAATCCTATGGGGCGGGTAGTCTAATCTCTTTTCAGTGGGGTGTTAAGCTTTTTCTCAATGAAGAGCAGACGGAGCGAGCGATTGTTTTAAAGCGTCGTCATGGCTTAGAGTCAATGCTGCCCAGTAAACGGCAGCACAACGTGGCCAGGCCAGAGTGGCGGCAAACAGGCTGAGGGCTTTGGCATCGGAAACTGAAGTCAGTGTCTGGGTCAGAGACAAGGCATAAGCGGCTGGATCCCGCCCAACCACCAGCCGTCCGCCACATGGTGCTGAGAGGAGAATCTCTGAAATGCCACCCACATCCGTAGTGACGAAAGGCCGCCCCGAGGCGAGCGATTCGAGAAGCACATTGGGCACTCCTTCGTTGTGGCTGGAAAGACATACAGCATCACAAGCGCGCATGAATTGTGCCACCTCAGCCGGCGACTTCCTGCCCACCCAGATCACGGCATCATCTGGCAGGCCCTCCCGCTTCGCCAGAGCGGTCAGCTCCTTCTGCAAAGGACCGCTGCCGATCATCACCAGCCGAAGCGGTTCTGACATCTCACGCGCTGCCAAAGCCGTGGCCTGAATCAGGAGGTCGAGACCTTTTACCGGCAAAAAGTTGCCCACAAAGAGCAGCAGCCTTCCATCAAGCGGCAGATTCAATGACACCCGCGCCGTCAGCGAATCACCAGGATGAAACATCTCCGTGTCCACCCCATTGTAAACCGTCCGCACCTGTCCGGCATCAGCTCCCGCACGCAGCAAACGCTGCCGCAGATCTTCGCTGCGCGTGATGATCTGTGCCCGCTTTGCCAGACTCAGGATCGCCCGACGCCGCATCGGCAGATCGAGGTACTGATGCACATCCGATCCCTGTGCCACGCTCACCATCGGCACACCAGCCAGCTCCGGCACGCGATTCACTCCGCAGCCGTCTGGAAAGAGCCAGGGCACCAGCAATGCGTCCGGCCGCCATCCCGCAGGCAGCTTTGACAAAGCACGCCGCACAGCCAGAGCAAAGAGCCTGTCGTTCATCCCGCCAAACTTCGGCACATAAGGAGCCCAACCGTAGGCCGGATGCAGGACCTCATCACCTTCACGGGGCTTCAAATCACAACGACTCCCTTTCCAGAAACCATGCCCAGGCCGCAGGCAAAGCACACGGATGTCCGCCTCAGGCCGTTGCGCACGCATCGCGTGCAGCAGCGTCACGTTGTCCAACCCACGCCAGGGCTGGGATGTGTCGGGGAAGAGATTGGAGATAAAGAGCAGCCGCATGCGCGAGGTCTCTCAATCACGCATTCCGCGCCTGTGCCAGTGCCAATTTCGCCACGGCCTGCCCAGTCGCCATGCAGGTGCCCATCACACGCACCGATGCAAGCGCCTCATGATCCGCAGAAAGACAGCGCCCGGCAAAGAACACCCCCGGCAGACGCGCGCTCCGCAAGCAGCCCGCCGGGATGCCCGCAGGCTCCGGCCGGTCAAAATAGCGGAACTTCGGCCCGCGGGCAGTCTCGCGCTTCTCCATCGGCCAGCCGGCCAATGCCACCTCATCCTCAAAACGAGTGCAGCCTGCCAGATCATCGCCCGTCAGCACCACATCTCCCACATAGCGAGCTGACTCGCGGATGCCTGCCTGGACCGGCAGCACCGGCGCAGGGCAGCTTTGAAAATCTGGATGCTCCACGCTCAGCATCTGCCACAAGCACATCGCCACATCACGACCTGTGGACTCGACATCCGCACGCTTCGCCGCATCAAGCGGGTCCCAGCTCCCCTTCCCTGCTTCGAGATCGATCGTTAGAAACATCTCTCCCTCGCTCGTCGAGTCACGGACCTGCGCCCCCATGGCCGCCTCGGGCAGTTTTCCATCCCGCACCGCCCGCACGATCTGTGCCCCGAGCATCAGCCGCCAGGTCTCATCATGCACACCCGCCACTCGTGGCAGCGAGCAAACATAAGCCGGGCGATACAGCCGCTCCGCCTCCGCCTGCGTCCAAAATTCATCACCGAGGAAACGCGCGCCCGTCGCGTCACCCGTCGTATCCACCAGCGCCTTCGTGAAATGCCGTTCAAAGGCTCCATCCCGCATCGTTTCGATCTCCCAGCCAGCTTCCACCCTCCGCAGACCGGTCCACTCCGCGCCGTTCACACGAACGAGCGTCTTTTCCGCCGCACACAATTCATCGGCCAGCGTGGCAAACAAACTTGGGCTCTGCCGCAGCACATACACACGGCCCATCAAGTCGGGAGCTGACTGCCCGGTGCGCTCCATCATCGCTTCACCGATCTCCTGCGGCAGACCCGGATTCAGCCAGGCCCAGGGCCGCGACACATCGGGATGAAACAGCCCGCAAAACGTATGCACCAGCGCATTCACCCCCATTCCACCGAGCCGCTGCTGCCGCTCGATCAGCAGCGTCCGCGCCCCGCCACGCGCCGCCACCAGCGCGGCGGCTAGGCCAGCACTCCCACCTCCAGCGACGATCACATCCCAGCGTTGCATCATGAGTCACGAGGCTTAGACCGGGATCATCGCGTGGCAAGGCAGCCTTTCCACTCACACCACCAGCTCGCCCAGCGCATCGCGCAGCGGATCGATCTCCGCCGTGCTGAAGCCCAGATGCAAATGCCTCCGCCAGCCCTCCGCGTGCTCGAACTTGCCCGAGAGCTTGCCAACCCGCTGCGACACCTCATCCATGCTGATCAAATACGAATCCATCCCCTGGCTCACATCCAGCCAGTGCTTCTGACTCACATGAGCGGCCAGTGACTCACGCTTCCGCGCATGAACCGCCGTTGTATCCACATACAGATCCGCCTGGATCGGGTGACGCAGCGGATCACACAGCCCGTGCGGCATCGCGTGGTAAACCGTCACATCATGGAAGAATGCCTCGCGCACCGGATCACAAACAAAGTTCGGGATGCCATGGGCGAAAGAACCCGTCACCGCCAGACGACAGGCGTTCTGATGATCTTCCATGTAATCAGCGGGCGAATGTGTCAGCACGATGCTCGGCTTCGCCGCGCGCACCACGGACGCCACTTTGCGCAGATAAGGCACGCTGTAGGTCAGTTCCAGATCATCACTGATCGGCGGATAAAACGTCGCGCCCAGGATGCGCGCCGCCTCCTGCCCTTCCGCCAGCCGTGTTTGCGTCGTCGTGGGGCCATCCATCTGCACAGATCCGCCATTGCCCGTGCAAAGATTCATGTAGTGGACATCCCAGCCTCGTGCCTGGAGCTGGAGCAGCGTGCCAGCGGCGACGAATTCGATGTCATCAGGATGGGCGAAGAGGGCAAGTACGGAGGGCATAAAAGTGGTGAGAGAGCTACGGCAGTGCCCGTCTGATTTCACAGGCTTTTCTACCTTGATCCGATCCTGGGATCACCTGACCACAGCGCATGATGCTAAAGCTCGGGACAAGCCGTCCGCGGGTTCCCAATCCTGGACAAATACCAGGCAGGAGGCTTCGGATTGAATTCAGAGGCATTCGAGGCTCAAGGTAGCCCCATGGAAACTGCCGACCAAGTCCTGTCCGTCACTCAACTCACCCGGGAGATCCGTGAGGTGCTGGAGTCCCGCATTGGTTCCGTGTGGGTGGAGGGGGAGATCAGCAATCACCGCCTGCAATCCAGCGGTCATCAGTATTTCACCCTGAAAGATGCAGGTTCGCAGGTGTCCTGCGTGATGTTTCGCGGAGCATCCCGCAGCGGCGTACGGCTGACGGATGGCGCGCAGGTGCAAGTGCATGGGGAGATCAGCGTGTATGAGCCGCGTGGGCAGTATCAACTCGTGGTGCGGCAGGTGCAGATGAAGGGCCAGGGTTCTCTTCAGGCACGTTTTGAGGCGCTGAAGCGCAAGCTCTACGACGAAGGCCTCTTCGATGAGGAGCACAAGCAGCCGGTGCCGAAGTTCCCGAAGGTGGTGGCGCTGGTGACCTCGCCCACAGGCGCGGCGATCCAGGACATGCTGAACATTTTATCGCGGCGCGCACCATGGCTGCGGGTGCTGGTGTATCCGGTGCGGGTTCAGGGGGTGGGCGTGGAGAAGGAAACCATCGCGGCGTTGCGGGTGCTGAATGAGGCAGCGCACCATGGCCTGCCGACACCGGATACGATCGTGATCGGACGCGGCGGCGGCAGCATCGAGGATCTCTGGGCCTACAATGAGGAGTCACTGGCGCGAGCGATGTTTGAATCACGCATCCCAGTGATCTCCGCCGTGGGGCATGAGATCGACTTCACCATCGCTGATTTCGTGGCGGATCTGCGCGCACCGACACCGAGCGCAGCAGCGGAGTTGATCGCGCCTGACTTGTCCGAGCTGCGGCGCTTTTTTGAAGCAACGGCCTCCAGGATGGGAACGCGGATGCAGACGCTGCTGGATCACCATGAGCATGTGCTGGAGCTGACGGCGAAGGGGCCGCTCCAGCATGAACCCATGCGTTTTTTGGAGAGAGCCGCCCAACGGGTGGATGAATTTGAGGCAAGCCTCAGCGAGGGGGTGAGAGAGCAGCTCCAAAGAATGACGGATGTGCTTACAAGCAGCCATCAGGTGCTGACGCAGCATCACCCACGGGTGGTGATCACAGAGGCGGCACACCGGCTGGAGACCCAGTCCGCGCTATTGCGCCAGACGCTGGAACATCGGCTGAGGCGAATGGAGGATCGGCTCGCCGGACGGGCGGATTTGCTGCGCAATCTGGGGCCGGACTCCGTGCTTTCGCGCGGCTTCTCCTTCACGATGACGGCGGATGGTCGCAGCCTGAAGGAAGCGTCGGCGGTGAAGCCGGGCGACAAGCTGATCACTCGCCTGCACGCGGGAGAGGTGCGCAGTGTGGTGGAGTGACGCAGGTCAGAACCCGGCGCGCTGCATGAGCAGATCGAGCTGCTGCTGGAACTGCGGGATGTCTCCCTTGGGCGGTTGATAGCCCTGCGGGGCTCCACCGAGACCGAGGCGGCCCATTTGATCGAGAGACCATTTGGCCATCTGGCCATCACTGAACGTGACACTTCCGGAAATGAGGGC
>NZ_JBILYB010000247.1:0-5078 GCF_044378005.1 Prosthecobacter sp. | reverse complement strand
CGCAGGGACGAGCCGGTTTCCGTGATGTCCACGATGGCATCGACCATCTCCGGCACTTTCACTTCGGTGGCACCCCAGCTAAATTCCACCTCGGCTTCCACACCGTGCTTCGCGAGGTACTTCTTGGTCATCTCGACCGCCTCGGTGGCGATGCGCTTGCCCTGCAAGTCTTTCACGCTTTGCACGGGCGAGTCGTTTGGCACCACCAGCACCCAACGCGTGGGCCAGGAGGTCGCCTTGCTGTAGCGCAGGTCGGTGATGACCTCGACATCCGCGCCGTTTTCCACGATCCAGTCACGGCCGGTGATGCCGCAGTCCAGGAAACCATGATCCACATAACGTCCGATCTCCTGCGCTCGCAGCAATCGGAGTTCCAGTTCCGCGTCGTCCACTGCAGGACGGTAGGATCGGGATGAAACGACGATGTTGAACCCCGCACGCTTGAACAATTCGAGCGTTGGCTCCTGCAGGCTGCCTTTGGGCAGTCCAAGGCGGAGAATATTCTTGGGTTCGGACATGGTCGGGGGAAGGGGGCGCGAATCCTAGCGGCTTTTTTTCGGCTGGCGAGGGGAATTTCAGGTCAACTCACCCGCTTCTTGAATAGTTCCTCTCGCAGCCCCTTCGGCGGGACTTCCTCGCAAAGCAGCCATTTTTCAGGCCGCCACAGGCCATTAAGACCCGAAAACCCCGGTTGACGCCCTCGCTTTGGGGAATACTCTCCGCACTGCCGGACGCATCAACAAATCATGATTCGTCCATATATAACCCAAACGACCACCTCCATGTCCAGCTCTTACATCTTCTCGTCCGAGTCCGTCGGCGAAGGCCATCCTGACAAAGTTGCCGATACCATCTCCGACGCCATCCTCGACGCCTGCCTCAAGATCGACCTGAAAAGCCGCGTCGCCTGCGAAACCTTCGTGAAGAGCAATGTCGTCGTCGTCGGTGGTGAGATCACCATCCCGAAGCTCCAGAACAAGAAGCTCGGCACCACCAAGCCCATTGATGAAGTCATCAACGTCGGCCAGATCATCCGTGAGGCTGTCCGTGGCATCGGTTACACCAATGTGGACGACGTCTTTCACGCCGACCAGATCTTCATCAACAACTACCTCACCATCCAGAGTCCCGACATCGCTCAGGGTGTTGACGCCGCAGAAGCCGAAGGTAAAAAGCACGGCGAACAAGGCGCTGGCGACCAGGGCATCATGTTTGGTTATGCCTGCGATGAAACGCCTGAGCTCATGCCCGCGCCGATCATGTTTGCTCATCGCCTTGGTCGTGAGCTGACCCGCATCCGCAAAGCCGGCAAGCTCGCCAAGTGGCTGCGCCCGGACGCGAAGAGCCAGGTCTCCGTCGAATACGTCGATGGCAAGCCAACCCGCATCGTCAACGTCGTCATCTCCACGCAGCACGCTGCGGACGTGAGTCACGCCGAGATCGAAAAATTCTGCATCGAGCAGGTCATCAAGAAAGTCCTGCCAAAAAGCATGCTCACCAAGGACACCGAGTATCTCATCAACCCAACGGGCAAATTCGTCGTCGGCGGCCCTCAGGGCGACAGCGGTCTCACGGGTCGTAAAATCATCGTCGATAGCTACGGCGGCATGGGCCGTCACGGCGGTGGTGCCTTCTCCGGCAAAGACCCGTCCAAAGTGGATCGCAGCGCCGCCTACATGGGCCGCTGGGTTGCGAAGAACGTCGTCGCCTCCGGCCTCGCCTCGAAGTGCGAAGTTCAGTTCGCCTACGCCATCGGTCATCCCCTGCCTGTGAGCGTCCACATCGACACCTTCGGCACCGGCACCATCGACGACGGCAAGATCCTCGACGCCGTCTTGAAGGTCTTCTCCTTCAAGCCCGCCGACATCGTCAAGCAGCTCAACCTACTCCGCCCGATCTACTCGAAAACCACCAACTACGGTCACTTCGGCAAGATCGACGATCCAGACATCACCTGGGAAATCACCAACAAGGCCGAGGCGCTCAAGAAGGCCGCGAAGTAATTCGAAGCCACAAAATCACGAAGCCGCGCGGGGAAACCTGCGCGGCTTTTTGTTTGCACGAAAGGTGCGCACCCCACCCACGTTTCACGCGGCCATGAAACTCCTGACTTTCTTCGTGCTCGCTTGTCTTAGCCTCCCCGCGTTCGCAGCGGATGCGGCCAAACCAAACATCATCCTCATCTACGCCGACGATCTCGGCCTCGATGGCGTGGGCTGCTACGGTTCCGACAAACACAAGACGCCGAACATCGACAAGCTCGCCGCCTCCGGCACGCGGTTCACGACCTGCTATGCTGCGCCGTTGTGCGGACCGTCGCGTTGCCTGCTCATGACGGGTCGTTACGCCTTCCGCACCGGTGGCATCGGCAATGGGTCTTGGCGCAATGGCGGCCCGGGGGCCAAATCGGCCGACGAACCGTCTGTCGCACGGCTTTTGAAGCAAAGCGGCTACGCCACGGCTCAGGCAGGTAAGTGGCGGCAGGTCGGCGAGACACCGCGTGATTGGGGATTCGACGAATACGTCACTGACCCGACTGCTGGCGGCTGGTTTTGGAAGGACAGCTACGAAAAGAACGGCGAGCAGATCAAAACCGACAAGGAAGTCTATAACCCGGACATCATCCATGCATTCAGCATCGACTTCATCACGCGAAACAAAGAGAAGCCCTTCTTTCTCTACTACGCCATGCACCTCGTCCACGGCCCCATCCTCCGCACGCCGGACACGAAGGAAGGCAGCGACCTCTACGAAGACAACATCGCCTACATGGACAAGCAAGTCGGCGGCATCGTCGCTGAGGTCGAAAAGCTCGGCCTGCGTGAGAAAACGCTGATCATTTTCTCCGCCGACAACGGCACCGCGCTCAGCTATCCTAGCACCATCGGCGGTCGCATGCTCAATGGCAAAAAAGCCAGCATGCTCGAAGGCGGCTCCCGCGTGCCCTACATCGCCAGTTGGCCCGGCGTGACGCCAGCGGGCAAAGTGAGCAATGACATCGTCAGCATCGCCGATGTGCTGCCCACCTTCACCGAACTCGGCGGCGGCAGACTGCCCGAAGGCGTAAAAATCGACGGCATCAGCCACGCTGCGCAACTTCGCGGCGAAAAAGGCACACCACGTCAGTGGGCCTATGTTCAGCTTGGCAACAAATGGTTCGTCCGCGAAGCCGGATGGAAGATGAACGAAGCCAGCGAACTCTTCGACATGAGTGATGCCCCCTTCACCGAAAAACCCGTCGCCGCCGCTGCGGACACCGAGGCCAGCAAAACCGCCCGCGCCCGCCTCACCGCCGTGCTCGCCGACCTAAATCCCGCCGCAGGCAAAACTGACGGCGGCGATGGCAAGAAGCCCGGCAAGAAGAAAAAGAAGAAGGGCAAGGCGAAGGCCGCCTGATCACCACGAGGCGATGACCTCATAGGCATAGCCGGTAAGGTATTCCGTTTCAGGGATCGTGGCGAGGATCGGGTGATCCGGGCGCTGGGTGAAGGTGGTGACGCGGCGCAGCGTCTTGCGCGCATCCACGGCGGCGTCTTCGATGCTGGCGTGGAACTCACCACGGCTGACATGATGGCTGCAACTGAACGTGGCCATGATACCGCCGGGTTGGAGCATTTTTAAGGCGCGCAGATGGATTTCTTTGTAGCCGCGCATCGCATCGTTCACGGTCGCCTTGGACTTGGTGAAGGAGGGCGGGTCAAGGATGATGAGATCGTAGGTGGCACCGCTGGATTCCTGGTGCTTGAGGAAATCAAAGCAGTTCGCGGCGATGAACTTCACCTGCGCGCCGGAGATGGCAGCATTCTTTTCGGCGATGGCGATGGCGGGCTCGCTGATGTCCACGGCGGTGACTTCTGTGGCACCGGCCAGCGCACAAGCCTGGGCAAAGCCGCCCTGGTTGGTAAAGCAGTCGAGCACGCGGCGACCTTTGGCGAGTTTGGAGACATGCTGATAGTTATCGAGTTGGTCCAGATACAGGCCCGTCTTCTGCCCATCCACGGGATCGACATGGAAGGCGCTGCCTTCATGGCGCACCACGAAGGGTTCAGGAGCATCACCAAAGACCGGTCCTTTGATCAATTCCAGCCCCTCGGCCTTGCGCACATTGCCCTCATTGCGCTGCACGATGCAGGTGGGATTGAAGATGGTTTGCAGCGCCTGCACGATCAAATCCTGCCGCATGTCCATGGCCAGCGTCAGCGTTTGCAGCACGAGACAGTCGCCATAGCGGTCGATGATCACGCCGGGGATGCCATCGGACTCACTCCAGACAACGCGGCAAAGGCGGACATCCAGTCCGGCAGCCTCACGCACACGAAGTGCGCGCTCGATGCGCCGCGTGAAGAAATCGAGGTCCAGGTCCTGGCGGCGGTAGGAAAAGAGGCGGGCGCTGATCTGGGACTTCGGATTGTAGATGGCGCTGCCCATCGGTTTGCCACGCGCATCCTGGAGCTGCACCACATCACCGGGCTGGGGATCGCCGAGGCGGGCTTTGATCTCGGTGGCGTAAACCCAGACGTGACCGTGAAAGATGCGGGCGCGGGGTTGGATGGTGAGCGTGGACATGGGAGGGCAGCGTTTAGCGGTGCTTGGGCTGCGGGGCAAATGAGAAGGCGTGAAGCTTGTCGGTTCAGCAGGGCTTAGGCATCAAAATGAAATAGGGCTTTTTGCTACAGGATTGACATGATTGGCATGATTGGCATGATTAACAGGTCTGAAAAATCTTGTTCACCCTGTAAATCCTGTAACTGAGGCAATGATTGACATTCAGTTGCCGATTTGATGCGTAAACCCAGTCAGCTAAGGAGGCTTTCGGTGGACTCCGGAACGGCTACTCCTCACCCAAGACCTCCCTCGCCGAGGTTGAGCCATCACCACCGAAGTCGAGTGTATTGAGGGTTTCTCTGCGGCCGGGCAGTCGCAGGTGCTGAAATGATTTTCCTCTCGCTTCCCCCTTCATCCCGGTCTAGCTCGGCGGGTGGACGACAAGGATTACAAAGTGAAACTGGAGATTTTCGAGGGCCCCCTCGACCTCCTTCTTTATCTCATCAAAAAGGATGAGATCGACATCTATGACG
>NZ_JBILYB010000027.1:0-51781 GCF_044378005.1 Prosthecobacter sp. | reverse complement strand
AGATGGCTGTGTGAGTTGCAACCAAGCCGCACGCGGCTCGATAGTCGCTGGTGTCGAGGCTGAACTTGACCGCGTGCTTTTGAGGCTTGCCATTGACCATTACCACCGCGCCCGCTCGACGCAGTTCGCGGGGGAAGGTCATCCTGAAATAATAAACGCTTCCGCGTTTCAACAGGTGTTCCTTGGCAGGCATGGATTCTAGAAGTGCTGTATCAGTTTGCTGTAGCACTCGGCCCATAAGTCCTCCAATCTTGCCCGGGTAACGTTGATTTTCAAGCCTTAACGTGAAGGCTGGCGGACAGAGAGGGATTCGAACCCTCGGAACGTATTACCGTTCATACGCTTTCCAGGCGTACCCGATCGACCACTCTGGCATCTGTCCTCACTGATAGCTGCTGCCGGTCGGGGCAGCGGGGCGCGATAGTGCTGTCTCCCCCACATCCTCGCAAGCTGATTTTCAGAAGACTTCGCAGGCATTCACGAAGCCCGCCGCCCATGCATAGATTGTGCTTGCCGCTAAGTGGAGCGACACACCAACATGCCCGCCATGATCACAAGCCGCGCCATCGCTGCTGCCACACGCCTTTTCACAGGCGTCAGGCGACTCACCGCTGCACCCCATGGCAATGGACCAGCGATCTACTACGCGAACCATACGAGTCATCTCGACACCCTCGTCATCTGGTCTGCCCTGCCCTGTGAGATGCGTGTGCAGACCTCACCCGCTGCCGCAGAGGATTACTGGAACGCCTCCACCATGCGCCGATGGGTGGCGAAGGAAGTGTTTCAGGCGGTGCTCATCCCGCGCGAAGGCATCACACGGGATAACAATCCGCTCGACCGTCTCGCCACCTGTCTGGAAAGCGGACGTTCCATCCTCATCTTTCCCGAAGGCACGCGCCGCAGCGATGGGCAGGTCGGTGTTTTTAAATCCGGCCTCTACCATCTCGCGCGACGTTTCCCGCAGCTTCCTCTCGTGCCGGTGTATCTGGACAACCTCGCCCGCGTGCTGCCGAAGGGCACGCTTCTGCCCGTGCCGATCATTGCCCAGGCGCACTTCCGCGAGCCGATCCGCTTTGATGAAAGCGAAGCCAAGCAGGCCTTCCTCGAACGCGCTCGTGAAGCGATGCTCCACCATTGATTTCCCATGGACTCCGAAACCAAACTCCTGTTCGCCATCGTCGGCGGCATTCTCGTCGTGGCATCCATCCTCGGGGCCATTCTGGCAAAGACAGCCAGGAGCGAGGGAGCGAAGAAGACCATCGCGAATATGAACGCCCGCACGCGTTCGTGGTGGGTGATGGTGGCTGTTTTTTCCGCGACCCTTCTGATGGGGCCGAACTTCACCACCGTGCTCTTTGCCAGCATCTCCTTCCTGGCAATGCGAGAGTTCATCACGCTGAACAAAACAGACCGCGCCGACCATGCGGTGCTGTTCTGGGCCTTCTTCATCATCCTACCGCTGCACTACTTCCTCGTCGGCATCCGCTGGTATGGGCTCTTCACCATTTTCATTCCTGTTTATGCCTTCGTCTTCATTCCTTTCCGCCGCGTGCTGACGGGCGAGACCCGTGACTTCTTGATCAGCACCTCGAAGATTCAATGGGCGCTGCTGGTCTGCGTTTATGCCGTGAGTCACATGCCCATGCTGCTTTCGCTCCCGCTCAAAGACTATGCCGATGAGAATGCGAAGCTGCTCTTCTTCTTCGTGCTTACCGTGCAGCTCAGTGATGTGATGCAGTATGTGTGGGGGAAGACCTGCGGGAAGCGCCCCGTGGCTCCGCATGTGAGCCCAAACAAGACGCTCGAAGGTACGCTCGGCGGCATTGGCACCACGGTGGCAGTCAGCACCTGCCTATGGTGGGCCACGCCCTTCGCTCCCTGGCAGGCGGCATTGATGGCGCTGCTGATCTGCCTCGCGGGTTTCTTTGGAGGACTCGTCATGTCCGCCATCAAACGCGACCTCGGCGCAAAGGACTGGGGGGCCTCCATCGCCGGTCATGGTGGGTTCATGGACCGCATCGACTCCCTCTGCTTCGCCGCGCCTCTGTTCTTCCACCTGTGCCGCTTCTTCTTCGGGACGGGCACGGATGCGCCGCCGCCTGAGTGGGTACTGCGCTGGCTTGGACGCTGAGACTCTGCCCCCAGCTTGCGGAATCAGCTCCCATGAGGCAAAGTAGCCGCCATGGAGAACTCAGCACTTCAAGAAGCACCTGTCCGCGCCCCTGAAGGCACGGCGATCCGGCAACTTTCGGTCTTCCTTCAGAACCGCGTCGGCTCCCTTATGGCGCTGACGAAGCTGCTTCAGGACAACAGCATCGAGATCCTCGGCATCTCCATGCAAGACACCACGGAGATGACGCTCGTCCGCCTCATCCTGAGTGACCCCGAAGGCGCCGGGATGCTTTTCATCGAGCGCGGCATTCCCTTTGCCGAGTGCAAAATCGTCGTCGTGGAGATGAATGAAGCCCGTCAGCGTCTCACCGATTGTCTTTCCACCCTGCTGGCGGCTGAGCTAAACATCGAGTTCTGTTATTCGCTCATCGTACGCCCAAAGACCTTCCCGCTCCTCGCCATCCACTGCGATGATACCGACATCGCCTCCGACGTGCTGAATCGCGCGGGCTTCCGCGTGCTTTGCCAGGGCGATCTGAGCCGCTGATGGCTGCTTACCTGCGGATGTGCAGAAAGTAGTTCACCCCTTCCGGTTCCCATAAAATTTGCACCTGATCCTGCGTGGCTCCTGCCTCGACAGCCAGCGCCAGCAGCGTCTCTCGGCTGCGATGACGCAGGCTCCAGTGGCCAAAGTATTCCATGTAATCGCGGCTTGGATTGAAGTCCGAGAAGTTCCCCACCACCACCTCGCCACCGGGGCGCGTCACCTTCATCAACGAGCGCAGCAGATGCACAAAGAGACGGTCCGTCAGATAATCAAACAACCCAGCCGACCACACGAGATCATAAGGCCTCGCAGGCACATGCTTCAGGACGTTCCGATGATGATAGGTGATCCGGTCCAACCACGGCGCGCATAGACCTTTGCCGTAGTCGATCGCCCGTGCGTCCATGTCCACACAGTCCACCGTCACAGGCGCGTCGGGTTGATCGAGGAAAAACTCCCGCAGATCCCGGCACGGACCGCAGGCCACGTTCAGCACATCCATCGCAGCGCCAGAGCGAGAAGTGAGATGATCGCGCATGAGTTGCTGAAAGTAAGCCTTCCGATTCCGCACCGCCACGGGTGCAGCCTGTGAGTGGAAGTAGAGATCCCACAGCCGCTTCTGCGGATCAGCACTGGTGTGCCGGGTGTAGATATGATCGATGATCTCGAAGTCGCCGCTGTAGCCATATTTCCGCTCCAGCGCCTCCGACTGCATCGTCCCGGAGAGATAGCGCCGCGTCACGTCCTGCACATAAGCCAGCACTTCCCCTGAGGAGATCGCACCTCCACGCACAGCATCCGCCAAATGCCGAATCGCTCGGTTCAAAACCACATACTCGGGAGGCAGCGGGCCACCTTTCACGATGAAGTCCTGGAGCAGGTCATCGAACTGGCTGAGCAGATGAGACTCCCGCCGGAAGAGAACCGGTGCATCGGCCAGAGTCATGGAAGCGAGGGCGGACACGAAGTGGAAAGCTTTTAAAATATCACCACCCACGAACAGTTAGTGCAGGTGATTTATTAAAATAAGCAAACCTTCAAGGAAGAACAACCCCCGAAGCGACTCACAACGAAGAGTTTATTTATAGAAATTCGACTCCCTCCGGTCATTCCCATTTTCGCCGATCCATCCAAGCCTGCTTCCCCTCCAGATTCGGACTCGCCTACCCTTTTCAGTCCTCCTTCACCTTGCCGCGGCCCCGTTTGACCTCTCCTCGCTCCCGCTTTGTCTTCAAAATCTTGCGCTTCAGCCCACGAGGTTTGGGGCGGTTTTGGCGGCGAACCTTCTCCTTTTCATTCTGCACCGCCAGCCGGGCATCACTCAGTGCCTTCTCCAGACGTTCGCACAACTCCACGCGTGCCCAGTGGCGATTCATCACCTGCGAGCGCTCCTTCTGGCAGCGCACCTCCAGCCCAGTCGGGATGTGCCGAAGCACCACCGTCGATGACGTTTTGTTCACCTTTTGCCCGCCCGGACCACTGCCACGGATGAAGTCTTCCTCCAGGTCATCCTCTCGGATGCCGAGTTTCTTCAGGCGTCGGGTGAGCGCATCTTCGTCTGGCAAGGGCATGGCTGCGAGTCTAGCACGACTCTTCGCGACTGGCACGAACGGTTTGACGAGCCCGAAGCAGCGCACTACGAGCGGGAATGATTCCCGCCCAAACCGTGTCCGAGCCCCAGGCTCTCCAGCCGTTCCTTTTCACGGCCTGGCCTGAAGTGAAGCGCACGAAGGTCAAGCAATGGCTCAAATACGGTGCCGTGCATGTGAACGACAAAGTCGTCACCAAGCACGACCACGCCCTCGCCGCCGGAGACCGCGTCTCCATCCTCCCCACCAAAGCCCCGCCTCCGCCTACCGATGACCTCCCCGAGGGCGTCGCCGTGCTTTACGAGGACGACGCCATCATCGTCATCCACAAGCCGCCCCACCTTCTCACCATGGCCACGGACAGTGAGAAGGAGCGCACCGCCTACTCCTTCCTGAACACCTACCTCCGAGACAGCGCTCACAGCGGTCGCGCCCGCGTCTGGATCGTCCATCGTCTCGACCGCGAGACCTCCGGCGTCCTCCTCTTCGCCAAGACCGAGGAGGCCAAAGAATTCCTCCAGACCCACTGGCAGGACTTTGAGAAACGCTACCTCGCCCTCGTCGAAGGAGCCCCACCGGCCAACTCCGGCACCCTCCGCAGCCACATTGATGAAAGCCAGCCCCACCGCGTCTTCGTGCGCAATGGGCCCGGCCCCGGCGCACGTGAAGCCATCACCCATTACCGAGTCCTGCGTCATGGCATGGGCCGCACCCTCGTCGAACTCACTTTGGAAACTGGCCGCCGTCATCAGATCCGGCTCCAGCTTGCCGAGATCGGCTGCCCCGTCGTTGGCGACACCAAATATGAGGCCAAATCCAACCCCGTCCGTCGGCTCGCCCTTCATTCCGCCCACCTCCGCATTGATCACCCCGAGACGGGCAAGTCCATGACCTTCGAGTCACCGCTCCCGCCCGAGCTGGCAAAGCTGTTGCCAAGCGAGGTCTAACCTTCCTCAAAACAACTCCGACTGCCCGCTCAGTGGCGTCACCAGACCGAGCTTCCGGTAGGCCGAAGGCATGGCCACACGACCGCGCGACGTCCGCTTCACAAAGCCCTGCATCACCAGATAAGGCTCATGCACATCCTCCAAAGTCGAAGCATCCTCCCCCACCGCCACCGCGATGCTCCCCAGCCCCACCGGGCCGCCGTCAAACTTATGGATCAGCGCCTCCAGGAAGCGCTTGTCCATCTCGTCCAGACCCGTCTCATCGATGTCGCGCATCGTCAGCGCCAGGACGGCCACCTCCCGAGTGATCTCACTCTGCGCCTTCACCTGCGCATAGTCGCGCACCCAGCGCAGCAGATGGTTCGCGATGCGCGGCGTCCCGCGTGACCGCTGCGCGATCTCCCGCGCGCCACTTTCCTCGATGGGCACCGTCATCAGCCGCCCCGAGCGCATGATGATGTGCTGCAGCTCATCCACCGTGTAGTAGTCCAGCCGATTCGGAATGCCAAAGCGGCTCCGCATCGGTGCCGTCAGCATCCCCGCTCGCGTCGTCGCCCCCACCAAAGTGAAGGCTGGCAGATCGATGCGGATCGTCCGCGCCTTCGGCCCCTGGTCGATGATGATGTCCAGGCGGAAGTCCTCGATCGCCGGATACAGATACTCCTCGATGCTCGGGTGCAGGCGATGGATCTCATCGATGAAAAGAATGTCCCGCTCCTGCAAATTGGTCAGGATTCCCGCCAGGTCCCCTGCCCTCTCAATCTGCGGCCCGCTCGTCGTGTGCAGTCGCGAACCCACCGCACTCGCGATCAAATTCGCCAGCGTCGTCTTCCCCAGGCCCGGAGGCCCGCAGAGCAGCGCATGATCCAGCGGCTCACCGCGCATCTTCGCCGCCTCCACCATCACGAGCAGTTGCTCCTTCACCTTCGTCTGCCCATGGAAGTCCTCAAAATTCGCCGGGCGCAGGGCGAGATCAAAGGGCGAGTCGGCTTCGTTCAGGGTAGGAGTCACAAGTGCGCAGTCTTTAAACCGTGTTCGCCTGACCGCAACCCATCAGCGCAGCACGTTTGGCGCTGACAAGCCGATGTATGGTTGCATGGCCTGCCTTCGTGATTGAACTAGCCCCAAACAGGCAAGTGCATGGCCCGGCGGGTTTTGTTTGGACAGCCCACGAACCGGGTTTACTGAGCCAGCGAATCATTTTTCCACACCTCATGACCAAGCACTACATCTGGGACGCCTACTTCGCTGAACTCTTCGACTCCTGCGTGCAGGAGTATGACGAAGGTAACAAGGACTACACAGGCTGGTTCACGGAAGAGGATGAGGAGTTCCTCAGCGCCATCGGCTGCCGCGACCGCGAGATCTTCGACTTCATCGAGGACCACTGCGTCTCCGATGGCCAGGACCCGACGGCCACCACGGCCCTGCTCGTCTCGGCGGTGCGGCGTGACTACTTCCTGACCATTCAGAAAGGCATCCCGAGCACGAACATCGTGGGCCCTTCCGAGCTGCCAGCGAAGACGGCGGAAGTCGAAGGCATCGTCTGGCTGCCGCGCATCATCGTGAAAGCCCGTGCCAAGCTGCGCGGCGAGATGGACCCGGACACCATGTATTGCTGCGGCGGCGACCGCGCCTTCCTGGCAAAGCACGACATCCATCCCGCCGACTTCCTCCGCGTGGTCTGGGCCGCCGGTGACGATGACTCAAAGATCATCGCTTATGTGAAATCACGCGCTGCGTGATTCATCACCGCTTTCATGAGCAGTGGTGGAGCTAAGGGGATTCGAACCCCTGACCTTCTCATTGCGAACGAGACGCTCTACCAACTGAGCTATAGCCCCAAAAACTCTGCGCCGAACCTACTAGGCGGAGTTTGGGGATTGTCCAATGTGGATTTGGTGCCGGGTCTTTCACCCTGGGATGCTCCTGTCTTGACGCGGGCGGCGTGAGTTCTCACCATGGGCGACATGTCATCCGAGAGTGTCCTGCCCGCCGCTGAAATCCCCATGCCCGTTGAGTCGCGTCTGCGGCGCACGCTTCGGTGGCTGGAGAATGCGGGGGAGAACTACCGGCTGACGCGCTTCGTTCTTCTTCGCTTTCTAGGGCTGGTCTGGTTCGTGGCGTTTCTTTCGGCGGCACAGCAATTCATCCCGCTGGTGGGGCATGACGGACTGCTGCCGGCGGACCTCTTTGTTGAGCGGGTGGTATCGCGCTTTGGGTCACCGTGGGCGGTGTTCTGGGAGGCTCCCTCACTCTTCTGGTTCCGCTGCGATGACGCCATGATCCTGGCGGTGACGTGGACGGGCGTGATGATCTCGGCGCTGGTGATGTGCGGCTTTGCCAACAGCCTCATGCTGCTCGTGCTCTGGGCACTCTACTTCTCGCTGCTGCCCATCGGCCAGGAGTGGTTTCAGTATGGCTGGGACATTCAGATTCTGGAAACCGGCTTCCTCGGGGTGATGCTCTGCCCGCTGCTCGATCCACGCCCCTTTCCCCGCCGGGCTCCACCGATCCTGATCGTGTGGCTTTATCGTTGGTTGATCTGGCGCATCATGATGGGCGCGGGCTTGATCAAGCTGCGCAGTGACTCCTGCTGGACGGATCTGACCGCGCTCTACTACCACTACGAGACACAGCCGATCCCGAATCCTCTGGCCCGCTGGCTGCACTTCGCGCCAAAGTGGTTTCATCAGGCGGGCGTGCTGACAAATCACTTCGTGGAGCTGGTGGTGCCCTGGTTCGGCTTTTACGGGCGCTGGGCGCGGCACATCTCCGGCGTGCTGATGGTGGGTTTCATGGGCGTGCTGATCATCACGGGAAATCTCTCCTTCCTAAACTGGCTCACCATCATCCCGGCCCTGGCCTGCTTTGACGACAGCTTCTGGCGCAAGGTGCTGCCACGCAAGTGGTTGGGCTGCGCCGATGCCTCCGCCGCGGAGCACGTCGGCTGTTCGCGGGTGCACTTGATCGTGACGCTGCTCTTCTCAGGCATTGTGCTCTGGCTGAGCATCGCGCCGGTGAAGAACCTCTTCTTCACCGATCAGCAGGCGATGAACGGCTCCTTTGACAAACTTCATCTCGTGAACACCTACGGGGCCTTTGGCAGCATCGACCGCGAGCGCTTCGAGCTCGTCTTCGAAGGCACGCAGGACAGCATTCCCGAGATGCTCGCCGACTGGCGCGAGTATGAGTTCAAAGCCAAGCCCACTGACCCGATGCGGCGTCCCGTGGTTATCACGCCCTATCATTACCGGCTCGACTGGGCGGCGTGGTTCCCATGGTCAAAGGTGCCTGGGCGCAATGACTGGCTGCCACACTTTCTCTGGAAACTGCTGCACAATGATCCCGGTACGCTGAGCCTGCTCGCGGGCAATCCCTTCCCCGACGCACCACCGAAATGGCTGCGCGTGAGCGTGTATCGCTACAAGTTCGCGCCCCCCGGCCAGGCTGATGGAGCGTGGTGGACTCGCGAGCATGTCGGCACGCATGTGCGTCCGGTTTCGCTGGAGTCGGCGAATCTGCGCCAGCTTATCGAAAACGCTGGCTGGCTGCGTGAGTGAGCTTGATCACAAAGCCGCATGTGCCTCGCGCAGCACGGCCTCAGTCGTCTCCCAGTCCATGCAGGCATCAGTGATGGACTGCCCCCGCGTGAGCCTTTCCTTCGGCTGCGGGAACTTCTGACTGCCGCCGACGAGGTAGCTCTCCAGCATCGCACCGATGATCGCCTTTTGTCCGGCGCTACGCTGGCGGACGATCTCGCGGAAGACCTCGGGCATTCGGCAGTGATCTTTCGCGCAGTTGCCATGGCTCGCATCGATCATGATCGCGGGCTGAAGTTTCGCAGCTTCGAGAGCAGCGATGGTCTCCTGCACGTTGTCCGCCCCATAGTTAGGCCCGCCTTCACCGCCGCGCAGGATGAGGTGGCAGTCGGGATTGCCATTCGTCCGCACGGCGGAGGCCACGCCATCCTCGCTCACGCCGAGGAAGGTCTGCGGCTGCATGGCGGCTTTGATGGCATTGATGGCAGGGGAGACGTGCCCAAAGGTGCCGTTCTTGAATCCGAGCGGCATGGAAAGGCCCGAGGCCATCTGGCGATGCGTTTGCGACTCCGTCGTCCGCGCTCCGATGGCGCTCCAACTGATCAGGTCGGCGATGTATTGCGGCGTGATGGGATCCAGCAGCTCCGTCGCGGTCGGCATCCCCAGATCCAGCACCTCCAGCAGCGTCTTGCGCGCCAGCCTCAGCCCGGCAGGGATGTCGCAGGTCCCGTCGAGATGCGGGTCCATGATCAGCCCCTTCCAGCCCACCGTCGTGCGCGGCTTCTCAAAATACACGCGCATCACCAGATACAGCTTGTCCTGGAGCTCCTGCGCCAGCGCCGTCAGCCGCCGCGCGTAGTCCAGTCCAGCTTCCGGATCATGGATCGAGCACGGCCCGACCACCACGAGGAAGCGCTCATCTTTGCCGCGCAAAATGTCCCGGATCACCGCACGCGACGAGGCGATGAGTTCCGTGTGCTTGGGCAAAGGCGCGATCTCCGCGACCAGGCTGCGCGGAGGCGGCAGCGGCAGGTTGGAGGCGATGTGGAGGTTGGCGGTCTGACTCATGAGATGATCCCTTGGCACTTTCACTGCTGGCTTTCACCTGCCAATCCCATGAAAAAAGCCCCACGCCCTTAGAGCTTGCCAAGCGCCGCCTTTCCCGCGAAAAAAGGTCGCCCCTCTCCCACCATGTCCGACGACCTCCCGCCAGATGCCTTCCCCTCCGCCGCTGAACTCGGCTCGGCTCTGCCGCAGTATGACATCGAGGAGCGCATCAGCGTGGCGCAGGAGAGCGCCATCTACCGCGCACGCCAGCCCGCGCTGGATCGCAACGTCATGATCCGCCTCATCGCCGAGCCCACGCCCCAGGCCGCCGCGCGGCTCATGGATCGCCTCCGCGCCCGTGCCCGTCTCGTCCATCCGCGCATCGTCGCCGTCTATGACTTCGGCCGCACCCAGGCCGGCCTCCTCTACCTCGTCACCGAGCATGTCGATGGCCGCTTGCTCTCGGACCTCATCGTCGAGCGCCAGGTCCCGCCAAAGCTCGCCTACAGCCTCGCCCTCCAGCTTTGTGACACCCTCGCCCTGCTCCATGGCCAGGGTTCAAAACATGGCGCGCTGAACACCCGCACCCTGCTCGTGGACAGCGAAGGCCAGATCAAAGTCACCGGCATCGGCATGACCCTCATGCCCAGCGGCGAGATCTCCTGGCTGCATGAGAAAGAGGGCACGCTGGCCGATGACCTGTATGCCGTCGGTGCCGTGCTGCATGAGATGTTTGGCAAAGAGCCCCTCCCTGAGGATGGCCGCGTCTCCCGCAATCTCCCGCCCGCCTTCGGCGCGGTCATCCGCCGCTGCGTCCACACCGATCCCGCACGCCGCTTCACCAGCGCCACCGAGATCAAAGACGCCCTCGTCCTTGCCCTGCGCACCCAGCAGCAGAGCGCCGCCGCCAAAGGTGCCGCCGCAGCCCCCGCCGTCCCCACACCCACGCCCGTCACTTCCAGACCCGCCGCAGCCCCGGCGGCTTCTCCCGCCCCCGCACCGGCTCAGGCACCGGCGGCAGCGGCACACCATCCCACCGCACCGCCGCCGCCCATGTATGGTCGGGGCCGCCCGCCGCCGCCCATGGTCCGCGCGCAGCCCAGCTTCATGAAGAAGCTCGACGACTTCCTCTGGTCCTGCCTCAGCGCCGGCCTCCACTTCGGCGTCTTCTTCGTCACCGCCTCCATCCTTCTCGTCTTCTACATCATGAAGGACAAAATCGTCATCAACCCCGACGACGACCCCAAGTCCCACCGCGAAGAAGCCGCCATCCCCGGCGAAATGCTCGGCAAACTCCCCGCCGCCCCGCTTCTCCCCGAAGCTCCCACCGCTCCGATCTCCAAGCCCATCACCCTGCCCGCCCCCGATCCCTACGCCGGCATCAATGCCGAGTACCGCACCGCCGTACAAAACGAGGCCACCGCCGCGCTCGATAAAGTCCGCCTCGACGAGCTCACCTACATCCGCAAAGAGCTCGACCGCATCCAGACCGGCCAGCCCGTCCCCGACACCGACGAGCCCGATCTCCCCGCCTCCCTCAAGCGCCTCCGCGACGATTACCGACAGAAGCGCGCCGCCCTCGCGAAATAGATCTTCATGAAGTCCCACCTCCTCTCCGCCCTCCTCCTCACCAGCTTCGCCAACGCCGCCGACTGGCCCGAATGGAGAGGCGACGGCGGCCAGGGCCAGAGCAGCGCCACCGGCCTCCCCGCCACCTGGAGCGAGACCAGCAGCATCGTCTGGAAGGCTCCCCTCCCAGGCCGCGGCCACTCCACCCCCGTGCTTGTTGGCGGCCAGATCTGGCTCACCACCGCCATCGAAAAGCCTGCCACCGAGGCCGAAGCCAAGGCACGCCTAACCACCAACACCGGAGACCAGCCCCTCACCGTCCTCGCCTCCGTCAGCATCCGCGCCCTCTGCCTGGACCCCGCCTCCGGCAAAGTCCTCCACGACATCGAGCTGCTGAACGTCAAAGACCCCCAGTGGGCCCATCAATTAAACAGCTACGCCTCCCCCTCCCCCATCCTCCGTGACGGCAGACTCTACGCCAGCCACGGCAGCTTCGGCACTGTCTGCCTCGACACCGCCACCCAGAAGATCCTCTGGAAGAACGAAGACCTCCACGTCATGCACGAAAACGGCCCAGGCTCCTCCCCCGTCCTGCATGGCGACCGCCTCATCGCCCACTTCGATGGCAGCGACGCCCAGTTCATCGCCGCCTTCGACACCGCCACCGGCAAAGTCGCCTGGAAGACCGACCGCAGCGGCCAGATGGACCCCCGCCCCCCGCAAAAGAAAGCCTACGGCACCCCGCTCATCGTCACCATCGGCGGCCAGCCCACCGTCGTCAGCCCCGCCGCCGACTGGGTTTATGGTTACGCACCCGCCACCGGCAAAGAACTCTGGAAGCTCCCCTATGAAGGCCTCGGCTTCTCCATGAGCGTCCGCCCCGTCGCCGACTCCGAGCGCATTTACTTCAGCACCAGCTTCGGCAAGTCCCAGGTCATCGCCCTGAACTACGCCGGAAAGACCACCCCCGACATCGCCTGGCGTAACAACAAAAACGCCCCCAAAATGTGCTCCCCCGTCCTCGCCGGAGGCTTCCTCTTTTACGTCGATGACGGCGGCATCGTCAGTTGTGTCGATCCCAAGACCGGCGAGTCACTCTACAAAGAGCGCATCGGCGGCAAATACAGCGCCTCCCCCATCGTCGCGGATAACCAGATCTACTTCGCCAGCCGCGAAGGCGTCGTCACCGTCATCCCCGCCAGCAAGGATTTCAAAATCCTCGCCCAAAACACCCTCGAAGGCACCCTCATGGCCAGCCCCATCGCCATCGATGGCACCCTCTACCTCCGCACCGACAAGGCGCTGTACCGCATCGGGAAGTGAGAGATTAAATCGCCAGGCCAACACGCCGTCATCACTCGGAGCACCGCCTTCAGGCGGAACGGAGTCTCCTGATCCTATTTGATCCTATTCCCGCAAAGGCCCTCCTGCCTGCGTCCCACCTAAAGCCGGTGCTCCGAGCCCAGAGTTTGGAGCCGCAAATATGCGAGGGGGCGGCTCACAGAGCCCTGGATCTATTCAACGACGCTCCAGATTGATGTCATCTGACCAGCGGAAGAGGGAAGAGAGCCGCAATTTGGCGACGGGTTCAGTCGATCTCCAACTGCAAAGGTTGTCGTGCCAGGTCTTTGGGTCTCGATCAGGACCAGCTGAGTAGATGATCGCGGGGAGCCGCAGGGTTGCCGGTGCTACAAGCTTGGTAAGCCAACCTGTTTGTCTGCCCGCTTCGGGATTGGCGATTTCACCGTCGTTGTTAGTGTCGAGGATGATGAAATAAGGCTCTCCCCAAAGATCGATGACCTTGGCGGGTTCAGGATTGGTGCCGTTTCCCACATAGGCTTCCACGAGGCCGTTGCTGATGCCATTTCTCGCTAAAGCGATGTCGAGGAAACGAATCTTCCTCGGGTTGTGGGTTTCCTCCTCGCCGAGTAGGCACTCAATAAAGTCTCCTCTGGATCGACATGCAGCGTCTTCCTTGGAGGTTATAGCCGGCACACTCGGCCAATGACCGTAAACGGCCTTGTAGGCTTCCATCGACTTGGTGACTGTCGCCATATACCACCTCAATCGATTCAGAATGACATCTGAAAGGACTCTTCTGCAGCCATAGTCAGCCAGAATGATCAAGGCGGCGAGCGCTATGAACCCAGCCAAATAGCCTAACGACTTACGTTTAGGCTTTAAAGGCGGTGGCTGAGCTGATTCGGCGTTCACGAAAGCAGCCTACTTTGAGCCGTCAGGCGGAGTCGAGATCAAAGAAGCCGATACTGCCACGGCATGAGTTCCTCATTGCTGCGCAGCAGCCTCAGATCATGTCCATGGAGACGAGGATCTCGCGGGGCTTGGCTCCGTCGCCGGGACCGATGATGCCGCGCATCTCGAGGATGTCCATCATGCGGGCGGCGCGGCCGTAGCCTAACCGCAAGCGGCGCTGGAAGAGGCTGGTGGAGGCTTTCTTTTCCTGGCGCATGACTTCGAGGCACTTTTCCAAGGTCTCTTCTTCTTCGCTGCTGACGCCGCTGGATTCGCCGTCTTCGCCGTCGCTCATGAATTCGCCGCTGTTGGCATCGACTTTGACGTCGTAGATGGGTTTCCCCTGGGCAACGCAGTGGTTGACGATGGCGAGGATTTCGTCATCGGTGACGAGGGCACCCTGGCTGCGAATGGGCTGCGCGCCGCCCGGGGGGACGTAGAGCATGTCGCCTTTGCCGACGAGATTTTCGGCTCCTTTGCGATCCAAGATGACGCGGCTATCGAGCGCGGAGGCGACCTGGAAGGCGATGCGGGTGGGGATGTTGGCCTTGATGACGCCGGTGATGACGTCGGCACGGGGGGTCTGGGTGGCGACGATGAGGTGGATGCCGGCGGCGCGGGCCATCTGGGTGATGCGGGCGATGGCGCCTTCGATGTCGGCGGGGGCGGTCTGCATGAGGTCGGCGAGCTCATCAATGATGACGACGACGTAGGGCAGGGTGTCCGGGATAATGAGCTCCTGGCTGCGGGGCGGCGGGGCCTCGCTGTCGCCGGTCCAGATGCCGCTGTCCTCGATGGGAAGGATGTCGTCGTCCTCGTCTTCATCGGGGATGCGGACGTTGTGGGTGTCTTCGTCGTCGGCGTCCCAGGGCGGGGTGGAGTCGGCGATGTAATCGAGGCGAACCTGCTCGGGGTGGGTGCCGTCCTGGGCGGCATCGGCCATGGCGGCGGCTTTGGCAAAGGCGCTGGAGGTGCGGACGGGGGCGGCGACTTCGGCGGCGTATTCCTGCAAGGCGGCGATGCTGCTGCCGAAGGGGACGTCGGGGACGGGGCTGGCTTTGGCGGCGGCTTTGGAGACAGCGGCGGGCTTTGCCAAAGAAGCCTGGCGGGCGGCGGGGACAGCGCCTCCACGAGCGGGAGAAGCCGGTGCAGTGATGCCGGCAGCCGCGTTTGCAGCGGCGGTGGCGGCGCGTTTGCGGTTGCGGTTGTTGAAGGTCTCGAAGTTGCGGCAGGCTTCGCTGGCGAACATCTGGTAGCGGTTTTCCATCTCCTTGACGACCCAGCGGAGGGCCATGAGGGCCTTTTTCGGGTCGGTGACGACGGGCAGGGCGAGGTGGGGGAGGTCGGCGTAGTTCTGCATTTCGACGACCTTGGGGTCGATCATGATGAAGCGGAGTTCATCGGGGGCGAAACGGCAGAGGAGGGAGGTGATGATGCCGTTGATGCAGACGGATTTGCCGGAACCGGTGGAGCCTGCGACGAGGAGATGCGGCATGGCGGCGAGGTCGCCGATGATGGTTTTGCCATAGACGTCCTTGCCGAGGGCGATGGGGATCTTGGCTTTGCCGTTGAGGAAGATGTCGTCCTCCAGGAGCTCGCGAATGGGGACGATGACTTTGTCGCGGTTGGCGAGCTCGATGCCGACGGTGTCCTTGCCGGGGATGGGGGCGAGGATGTTGATGCGCTCGGCGCAGGTGGCGCGGGCGATGTCGTCATCCAGGGCGGCGATGCGGGCGACGCGGAGTCCATCGACGGGGCGGACTTCGTAACGGGTGATGGCGGGGCCGCGGGTGATGTCGCCGGCTTCGACCTTGACGCCAAAGGAGGCCAGAGAGCGAATGATGGTCTCTTGGACGGCGCGCATTTCGCCTTTGTCGGCAGGTTTGGCGGCCTCCTCGGGCCAGGAGAGGAGGTCGAGCTCGGGGAGGACGTAGTCTTTGAAGCGGACGGTCAGGCTGCCAAGGGTGCCATGGGGGGCCTGCTCCATCTTCTGGGCGCGCTTTTTCTGCCAGACCTCGGAAAGCTTGGGTTTGTTCGCGTCATCGTGATGGGCGCGGGAGGCGGAGGAATCGAAGATCTTCGGCTCAAAGGTGAGGCCGAGTTCCGGGGTGACCATCTTCCCAACAGGCGCGGGGGCTGCATCAGCAGCGATCTCGGTGCGCGGGGCTTTTTTGCGGCGGATGGTGACAGGCTGTCCATTGGCTGCTGCGGCAGCAGCTTCCTGGAGGTCAAGCTCCTGAGCTGCCAGCTCGCGACGGATGCGTATTTGCTCCATCCAACGCTCGATCTCGCTGCGGATCTCGTCCATGACGAGGATGGGATGCAGGCCGCTGGCGAGGAAGAAGCCGACGCCGTAGATGCCGCCGAGGAGGACGGTGGAGCCGAGGGTGCCGAGGAGATTGGCGAAAATGCTGCCGCCAATGAGATAACCGAGACCGCCACCGCCGCCGAGCGGGGTGATGTCGTCCCGGGAGTTCAGGATGCCCTGGACCTCGAGGATGGCAGCGGCACTGATGATCATGAGCGCGACGCCGAGCCAGGAGCGGCTGGAGACCTTGATGTTTGAGGCCAGCTTGCAAACGCCAAACCAGGTCATGCTCACGGGCACGAGGTAGATGGCCCAGCCAGCCAGCCAGAGACCGCCCCAGCTCAAGATGGCCCCAACCACACCGACGAAGTTATGAGTCACCTTCGAGTTCTCATCGACAAGGCTGCCGGGAATCCAGCTCGGCAGATCGCGCGGATCATACGAGATCAAGGCCAGCAGGAGCATGGCGGCGAGGATGAGCAGGCCGATACCGATGGGATCATTCCAGGCACTGGCCTGTTTTTGATCACGGGCACGCTGAGGACGGGCGGCGGAGACGGCCGGAGGCATGGGAAAAGGGAGGGAGAGGGTTCGAAAAGGCGCTGATTACTACAATAAGCCAAAATATCGGCAAAACTCAATAACGAAGTATCTCGGTGTCACGCGTTCATGCCGGGACTAGTGGGGTGGTTCAAAACCTTCTCAATTAGCGAAGTTTATGGCGGTGGTCACGGATTAGGCTTTACGAAAAAGCGGTCTTAAGCCAGCGTCGGATAATGAACTGGAAGTCTCCTTTGCTATACCTTGTTTTTTCCATCGGCTCCCTAATGCGCTCAGAGGCGTCAGTTTTTGACCTCGGGGCTTCTTCATTGCCCGTGGTTTTGGTGCCTGGATTTAATCATGCAGATGTGTTTTTGCCGATCACGGGCACAGCAGGCGGGTTTGATTTCAGCACGCTGCAAGTGACCTCTGACTCCGCTTGGGTGACACCTCAGGTGGAGGTGGCAAACCAGCGGGTGGTGCTGCGCTTCACAACTTCTTAGCTGACGAACTCGAGCTACACGGCGACAATCTCAGCAACCCATGGTGCGAACACGGACACAGTGTTTGTGAATGCCACTCTCGGTGTGCGGAACATCTTCAAGCTGCTGGATGATCCTGTGCGCTCACGCATGTATGGTATCCAGCTCAATGGTGTGAACCGTGGGGCTATCGCAGTCATCGATCCGCTTACGGGTGCAAGCATCTCCAGTGTGACCGTGGGGAACAGGCCGACGGGCATGGCTGTCTCGAATGATGGCAACGAGCTTTTCGTCATCAACGCCGTGGATGAAACCATCTCCGTGGTGAATCTGGGCACTCTGACCGTGACGCAGACGTTGCTGTTGCCGACTTTTGATAACTGGGGGACCGCCGATACGACGGCTAACCTTGGAGTAGGGCCAGGAAACATCCTTTATTATACGGACGGAGCCTGGGCACCAATGCTGCGGGTGTATGACCGAGCCACGGGACTGGTCGTGCAGACGGTGGCTGCAGATGGGCCATCAGGCACTTATGGATTTGGAGATTTTTCACTTAACCCGGCTAAATCCCAGCTTTTCGGCTGGATGCAGTATGGTTGGTCCGCAGGCTTAGCGAACTCATTCATAAGCAAATACAGCGTTGCGACCAACGGGACATTAACATTCGCCGAGAAATCGGGATCGAGTATCATCCTAAGCCGCGACCCTCTGGAAACGCCAGCTTTAATCAGCGGTGATGGCAGCAAGCTCTTCATCAAGCAGCTCATGGTGAGCCCGACCACGATCAACACAGTGGACCGGAGCTTCTCCGGCCCAGTTTACTCGATCACCCCTGGTGGCGAGATCGCGGTGACGACCAATGCCATTTTCCAGACTTCCACAGGTAACAAACTCTATGATCTGCCGATCACAACGAGCGTCCATGCCATCACATCGGACTACTCACGACTAGTGTATTACAACACAGCCACGCGAACGATCACGAGTCTGGATCTGATCGCTGCCATCGGTTCCGAGGTCATGGGGCGCACGCTTTCACCCGCTGATGGCTCGATCGTCCTGCCGCCGAGCATGCTGAGCTGGGCTCCGCTGCCGGGAGCGGGAAGTTATCGGGTCTATCTCGGCACCTCCAGCGCGGCTGTGTCGGCGGCGACCACGGCTTCACTCGAGTATTTAGGAAGCACTACGCTGCCTGATATTGCGCTGACCGGGACATTGGCAACTTCAGTGACTTACTATTGGCGAGTAGATGCTCAGGTGGGCGGCACCTTTAACCCAGGCACCGTCTATTCCTTCACGGTGTCTCCCATTTCTTCCAGTCTGCAAAAGGTGGAGACAGCGACCGTGCAGGGACATGCCGACCATCGTGTCTCAGTCTCTCTGGCCTCGGCCAGCCCCGGCGTCTCTTGGACGGCGTCAGCCAATCAGAATTGGGTGAGCTTTGCCAACACTTCCGGAGCGACACCCAGTAACCTGGAGATCATCCTGAATGCCTCCACCTTGCCGGCCGGAGTGCATCTGGCGACGGTGACGCTTTCGGGCACGGGTGGCACTTTGTTCACACTTCCGGTGAAGCTAACTGTGGAGCCGCTGGCGGTGACGATCCTGAAGTCCGATCCCGCTTCATCCAAGATCTATGCCATCAGCGAAAACACTGCCGTCACGGGAGCCAAAGCCTACCTGCTGGAGATCGACAGCACGATGGAGGCCATCTTGAGAGTGCGTCAGGTCGGCAGCTCCGCCACGGATCTGGCGATCCACAATGGAGACAACAGGATTTACATTCCGAACTGGATGCCAGGCTCATTGCTGGCACTGAATAAGACGACGCTGGCCCTGGAGCGCACTTATGCCTTCACGCCCTTTGGCGGGACTGGTTATGGGGCCAATGATGCTTACCGAGTATCAGCTGGAGCAGCGGGGCGCATCGTGGTGGAGGAGGAGGATCAGTGGGTGGACCTGAGCATCTTTAACACCAGCACCGGAGCCGAGCTTGGCACGATAGGTCTGCGTGAGGGCGGAGGCGGCTTTGACCCGACAGGCCGCTACTACTTCCATGGAGAAAACAACAGCTCCGGTGCCGAGATCTATAAACTGGATGTGACAGGAGATGTCTTCACCTCGCTGGCCCACACGCGGGTGCAAAGCTACTCTTACTATGGGTCGAGAGTCGTTGTGGTGTCTGAAAGCGGCAACGGAGTCTTCTGGAACGGCTCCTATTTCAACTCCAGTCTCGTGGAGCAGTGGTCGATGAGCGCGGAGACCTACAGCACCACACCCGATGCCCGATTTGCCTTCGGTGACACCAAGATTTTCGACACGGTGAGCAAGCAGCAGGTTCTGGCCATGCCACTGACAACCCAAGTCAGTACCTACAATTCCACGAGTAAAAAGCTCGCCGTTCAGAATGGAAGCCGGCTGCGCTTTTACAGCGTCCAACTCCCTCTGAGCCTACCAGATTCTGTGCTCAGCGCGGGTACGATCACCCAGACATCCATCGCACTTTCTTGGACGGATGATTCCCTGGAAACAGGTTTCACGCTGCAACAACGTGCCGCTGGTGCCACCGCCTGGACCAATCTGACGCCTGCCATCAATGCCAACCAGACTACATTTGCAGTCAGCGGCCTGACCTCGGACACTGCCTATGAATTCCGCATCAAAGCAGATGCACCAACGGCGAGTTCGGGCTGGAGCCCGGTGCTCTCGGTAAGGACTCTGGCACCACCACCGCCGACTGCCACGCTGACCTCTGCCGCCATGTCAGGCATTTCTGTCGCTCTGAGTTTCTCATCGACGGGGAGCCCGACAGCCATCGTTGTCGAGAAGGCGCTTGCAGTCAGCGGCCCCTGGACCGTGCTCACGAGTCTGGCTGGAACGGCGACATCACACACGGACAGTGCAGTGGATGCTGGCATCGCTTATTACTACCGGATCAAAGCCACACGCGGTGTGGTGGAGTCGGCTTATTCGAGCACATTGAGCGTCACGGTTCCTCTGCCTTCAGTGACTCTGACAAGCCTGACGAACTCGGCTGGAAGTGTTCAGATCCTCATGTCGCCAGCCAACAGCCCTGCCACCATCGTCATCGAGAAAGCGATTGCTTCCTCCGGTCCATGGAGCGTCTTGAGTTCTGTCTCAGGGGGGACCACAAGCTATCTCGACAGTTCAGTCATTCCACTCACGACTTATTATTACCGACTGAAAGCCGTCCGTGGCAGCTACGAGTCTGCCTATACCAACGTCAGCAGCATCACCACCCCGGCACCAGCCGTGCCTGCCTCTCCGACAGGCTTTGCACTTTCGACCGTTTCAGCCACCCAGATCGGACTGCGCTGGAATGACGTCGCCTCGGAAACCGGCTATCAACTTGACCGCCGTCTGGTGAGTGACATCACCTGGACTCCGCTCGCCACGCTTCCTGCGAATGACGTGATTTACAATGATGCAACCGTACTGGCGGGCAGCACCTACCTGTATCGGCTAAGCGCTTTCAATGTCGCAGGCAGCAGTCCCGCCGTTCAAAGCAGCGCGGTGACTGCCGCCACGCTGACGACAGTGATGGAGGATGACTTTGAGCCCAATCTCGACTCAATGGTCTGGCAGCAGACGAGTGTGGCGTCATCCCTCAATGGCGGACAGGGATTCAATGGCACCAAGGCCTTATGGTTCGGACGTACCGGCACTCGTAGTGCTACGACAAACACCGTCTCCATCGTCTCGGGAGCGCGCCTGACATTTGATCTGAGGGCTGGCAATTCTGCTATAGACGGCACCACATATTGGGACAACTCCGAGTCTGGAGAAGGCATCGTCCTCGAATACAGCCTGGATGGCGCTGCTTGGACCACTATCCAGTCGATTTCCACGGTGTATCCAGCCTATAGCACCTGGCAAACTGTGACCGTGACCGCGCCAGACGGAGCCATCTCTTCAGCCACCCAGTTTCGCTGGAGGCAGTTGGCCCATAGCGGAACGGGGTATGATGCCTGGGCGCTGGACAATCTTCAAATTCAGAGTTCTGGGCAAACGATCGCGATCTTCACAGAGCAGCCTGAGCCTGAACTCGTGATGGAAGGGTCTTCTGCCACGCTCAGAGTTAGGATTAACAGGGGCGGGTTCAGCTTCCAGTGGTTCAAGGACAATGTACTCATCCCAGGTGCCATCCAAAGTGCCTACACACTCGCCTCCACTCGCGCCTCTCATGCAGGCCAGTACCATTGCCGGGCCTCATCGGCATCTGCCATCTTGGAGAGCGACAAGGCAGTGCTCGGCGTGGTGCAGCCCGTAGGTTACACCTCGCTGCTTCGTGTGCGGCAGGGCGGTAACTTTGCGCTTTCCATGCGTGTCTTCCCCACCACGCTCGCCAGCCAGATGAGCTTTGACTGGTATCGGCTCGTCGAAGGAGATCTCGTCGGCATCGGTGCTGTGACTGGGGCAAACACAGCCAGCCTGCGCGTTGCCGGCACCACTTCGGATGCAGTTGGCAGTTACTACTGCTTCCTGAGTTACCAGGGAGTTTACACTCTGGATGTGGGACCTTACCGCGTTTCCATTTTAAGCGCCCCTGAGATTGATCCCATTGCTGACGAGACCTTTGTCGTCGGTCATGCTGTCAGTATTCCGGTGTTTGTGAATGATCTCAATTCCACGATCAGTGTCACGGGTCTGCCTGCCGGCCTTCGTTTCGATCCAGCGACGAACAGCATCATTGGAATCCCGACCGTGGCTCGGACCAGTACCGTAACGGTAAACGCAAAAAATGCTTATGGCAGCGCAGTCCCCATGCTCTTTGAGCTGGTGACTACACCGTTCCCCCTCGGTCTAAGCGGAAGTTACCAGGGTATTATCCAGACCTCCTCAGATGGTTCGCTGCCAAATGGAGGACAACTCACTTTCCAAGTGGGGCAGACTGGAGCGACCAGCATGGTCGTGACGCTCGTTGGAGAGACTTTTCGAATCAGCGGCAGTGTTCAAGTGCAAGTCGGCGGCACGGACGGGCTTTTGAGAGCCGCCATCGTCAGGAAATCCGCACCCGCACTCAGTTTTGAAATCCTCCTGAACAGCTCAGACATTCAGACTGGCGGCTTGCTGAACGGGGATGAGCAGCAAATCGCTGACATTCAGATCGTGAAAAACATTTGGACAAAGGCCAACCCGACCACGGAAACCGGCCTCTACAATCTAGCTCTCGTTCCAAGCACGGAAGCCATCCACCCTGATCACCCCATGGGACGAGGCTTTGTCAGCCTCTCTAACGCAGCTGTGGGTACGGTGAGCTGGGCTGGACGCATTGCCGATGGGGAACCCGTTACAGGCTCCAGCCTCTTAGGCGCTGCAGGAGACATCCCGCTTTATCAGTCATTATACACCGCTAAAGGCTCGGTTTTTGGTTGGGTGCGCTGTGAATCTGGAGAAGCACTCGGCAGTCTGCGTTGGACCAAAGAGGATCACTCCACCAAGACGGGCATTCGACTCTACAAGTCGGGCATACCAGCCCATTTGCTTGATATCAGTGGCGGGCGCTATGTGCGTCCCGCCGCCGGAACACCGCTCATTGCCGGGCTCATGGACACCTCCAATAACGCTCTCATTCGCTTCACAGAAGGTGCGCTGCCCGTCACCATCGATCAACTGCTCACACTGACTAAGACGCAGACCGTCGAGCGCCCTCCGGTTGGGGTGGCCAATCCGCAGGATGTACGCCTGACTCTCACCGCCAAGACGGGCATGTTCAGCGGCAGCTTCGCAATCAAAGATGTCAATCCCGCCAATGTAAGCCAGATGCTGACACGCACGGTTTCATTCTCAGGCTGCCTGATTCCCGGACAAGATCTCGGTGTCGGATACTTCCTTCTACCCGAGCTACCCACTGCAGGCCTAAAAGGCAGCGCGCTCACCAACACACCCATGTGGTCGGGTGCTGTCGAACTTATTCCTGCTAACTAACTCAGCAGACTTTTTTTGCGAGGTTGCGTGCAAAGTCATCGGCCGTGTAGCGGGCGAAAATGCTGCGCAGTTCGGCCTTACCGTATCCGCCTCACACATACCCCTTTCGGCAGCATCTCTTCGCGAGCTTTTTACTTATAGGCATCGACTTGTCTTGCCGGTGTTATTCTTGGTGAGTCAGCTTTCTTTTCAACATCGCCCAGCGTTTAGCCCCAAGGTGTCAAAAAAATTGAGGCAATGGGCCTCTTCGAAATCAAATCTCCCCCAGCGCCCTGAGGATTGGGCCACTCAACGCCCTTTTGACAAAGCCCCCCAGCGCGGCACTCTGGGCGTCCTTTGAAAAACGTCCTCTTTGTCTGCACCGGAAACACCTGCCGCAGCCCCCTGGCTGAGGCGCTTTTCCGTGGCTTGGTGAAGGGACGCGAGGACATCACCGTCGGAAGTGCCGGGGTCGGAGCTTTCTCAGGCCAGCAGGCGAGCAAGCACAGCGTCACTTTGGCAAAGGAGCATGGCCAGGACCTCTCCAGCCATCGCAGCAAAGCGGTGACGATCGACCTCGTGGAGAAGGCTAGCCACATCTTTGCCCTCGGTCGTGGGCACTTGGCGGCCATCCTGGATGACTTTCCCGAGGCCGAGGACAAGGTCTATCTCGTCACCGAATTCGCCCCCGATGACAGCCTGCGCGGCAAAGACATCGCCGACCCCTTCGGTGGCGACTTGGAGGACTATCGCGAGGTCAAGGAACTGCTCGAAAAGTGCCTCCCCAGCCTCCTCGCCTACATTGACCAGACCTGGAAAGATGAGGCCGGCCGAGGTAGCACGCAGGGTGATTGAGCTTCCTTTTCGTAAGGACAGTCGTTCCCCTGCTTCCCCGCCTTCGTTTCTGTTATCCATTTCCATTTTCCATCTTCTCTTTTTCCAATGTCAGACCTTCCTAAAACCATCGCCATCGCCTCCGACCATGGCGGACTCGATCTCAAGAACGCCGTCTTCCACCACCTGCTGGACACCGGCTACACCGTCGAAGACCTCGGCGTGTATGACACGACCTCGGTCGATTACCCCGACTACGCCGAACTCGTCACCGCTCGTGTGCTCGATGGCCGCGCGGATGCAGGCATCCTCGTCTGCACCACCGGCATCGGCATGTGCATTACCGCGAACCGCCACGCGGGCATCCAGGCCAGCCTCGTGCATGACGCAGCGACTGCTGCCATCACCCGCGAGCACAATGCCAGCAACGTCCTCTGCCTCGCTGGCAAGACACCCATCGACACCACCAAGGACATCGTCGATGCTTGGTTGAAAACCCCTTTCGCCGGTGGTCGCCATGCCCGCCGCGTCTCCAAAATGAACAAACAAGCCCACCCCCTCAGCATCCTCGCCGCCTCAGATCCCGCCGTCGCTGCCATCATCGACGCCGAACAGCACCGCCAGCAGAACAACATCGAGCTCATCGCGAGCGAGAACTTCACCTCCCGCGCCGTCATGGCCGCCCAGGGAAGCTGCCTGACGAACAAATACGCGGAAGGTTATCCCGCGAAGCGCTGGTATGGCGGCTGTGAAGAGGTGGACAAGGTGGAGCAACTCGCCATCGACCGCGCCTGCCAGCTCTTCGGTGCCAAATACGCGAACGTGCAGCCGCACTCCGGCTCCCAGGCCAATGCCGCCGTCTATTTCAGCGTGCTCCAGCCCGGTGACAAAGTGCTCGGCATGAACCTCGCCCACGGCGGTCATTTGACCCATGGCAATCCCGCGAACTTCAGCGGCCGCTTCTACAACTTCTGCCAATACGGCGTGCGACAGAGCGACGAACTCATCGACTACGACGAACTCGCCGAAGTCGCCAAGCGCGAGCAGCCGAAGATGATCACCGCCGGTGCCAGCGCCTATCCCCGCATCATCGACTTCAAGAAGATGAGCGAGATCGCGAAGAGCGTCGGCGCTTACCTCTTCGTCGATATGGCCCACATCGCCGGACTCGTCGCCGGTGGAGCCCATCCATCGCCGATGGAGTACGCCGACTTCGTCACCACCACCACGCACAAATCCCTGCGCGGACCCCGCGGCGGCATGATCCTCACGAACAGCGACGAGCTGATCAAGAAGATCAACAGCCAGGTCTTCCCCGGTGTGCAAGGCGGCCCGCTCATGCACGTCATCGCTGCCAAAGCCGTCTGCTTCGGCGAATGCCTCAAGCCTGACTTTAAAGACTACACCGCGCAGATCGTGAAGAACGCCCAGGCGCTCGCCGCACGTCTCAGCGAACTCGGCTACCGCATCGTCAGCGGCGGCACGGACAACCACCTCATGCTCGTCGATCTCCGTCCGAAAGGCCTCAACGGCAAAGTCGCCAGCGAGACCCTCGATCACGCCGGCATCACCGTGAACAAGAACGGCATCCCCTTCGACACCGAGAAGATCACCCTCGGCGGCGGCATCCGCGTCGGCACCCCAGCCGTCACGACTCGTGGCATGAAGGAAGCCGAGATGGTCCTCATCGCCAACTGGATTGACCGCGCCCTCACCGGCAAAGACGACCCCGCCGTGCTCTCCCAGATCAAAGCAGAAGTCGCCCAGATCAACGAGCGCTACCCGGTGCCGTAAATCGTCAACGATACGTGAAGGGTTTTGCCCTCGTCCACCTCTGGTGGGCGAGGGCTTATTTTTTCGCACAAACCGCCCACATCCAGTCATGCCGGAACGCAAGGGGTATGAAACGCAGGGCGTTTAGTCTGGCGCATGACTCGTTCTCTCTTCCTCGCTCTCACAGCTTTTCTCACCCTCGCTGGCGCTGCTTCGGCGCAAAACATCCGCGCCGGCATCATCGGTCTCGATACCTCCCACGTTCTGGCTTTCACGAAGACGCTGAACGCCAACCCGCAGAAGCCTGAGGTCATGGGCGCACGTGTGGTGGCGGCTTATCCGCAGGGATCGAAGGACATCGAAGGCAGTGTGAAGCGCGTGCCGGAATACACGGCGAAGGTGAAGGAACTCGGCGTGGAGATCGTGACCAGCATCGACGCCCTGCTCGACAAAGTGGACGTGGTCTTCCTGGAAACGAACGATGGCCGCCCGCACCTGGAGCAACTCCGCCCCTGCCTCGCTGCCCACAAGCCCGTTTTCATCGACAAACCCATCGCTGGCACTCTCGTGGATGCGATCAAGATCTTCAAAGAAGCCAAGGCTGCGGGTGTCCCCATCTTCTCGTCCTCTTCGCTGCGTTTCGGCAAGAACACCCAAGCGGTTCGCGGTGGCAGCATCGGCACGGTGAAGCAAGCTTCCACCTTCAGCCCAGCCTCACTTGAAGTTACGCACCCAGATCTCTTCTGGTATGGCATCCACGGCGTGGAGAGTCTTTTCACTGTGATGGGCACCGGTTGCCAGAGCGTGAAGCGTGACACGAATGCCGATGGCAAGATCCGCGTCACCGGCACCTGGGCGGGCGGGCGCACTGGCGTGTTTGAGGAAAACAAAGGTTACGGCGGCAAGGCCGTCGGCGACAAAGGTGAGTCTCCTGTCGGCGCTTACGATGGCTATGATCCCCTGCTCTTCGCTGCCGTGCAGTTTTTCCGTAATGGAATAGCTCCGGTGAGCCCCGAAGAGACTCTGGAGATCTACGCCTTCATGGAAGCTGCTGATGAGAGCAAGCGCCGCAATGGAGCTGAAGTCACGCTGAAGGAAGTCATGGATAAAGCCACGGCTGAAGCGGCGAAATAAGTCCCGCGTTCAGAACATCCGCCTCTTTCAAAAGCGCCGCTAACGTTACAGCGGCGCTTTTTTGTGTGTGGAATAGTTTTCAACAATGCCTCAACGTTTTCGTCAGATGGCGTGCGTATCATACCGCACCCAAACACTACCCCCTACCATGAACCCCATCACTCGCATCACCCTAGCCTGTGCCTCCGTCAGTCTGATCGGCAGCGGCCTGCTCCGTGCGGACATCAAAGCCCCGGAAATCAAACTCACCTCGGAAGAGTTTCACACCCGACTCCAAAGGGACGACACCCCGCTCCCTGCAGGCGGCCAGCTCCAGATGAGCTACGCGGGTGTCGTGGACAAGATCCTGCCCAGCGTCGTCACCGTCTTTTCGTATGGTGAGAAAGCAGGACGCGCGATGATGGGCCACGGTGAGATGCCCGACCTCGAACAGGTTCCGCCGATGTTCCGCGAATACTTCGAAGAATGGTTCCGCCAGCAGCAGGAGGAAGGCGGTGGAGCAACGCCCCAACGCCCCAATCCCCGTGGACGTCGCGGCCAGCCGCGCGAAACGCCCGAGGAAGACAAGAAGCTCGAACCCAACGGCGTCGGCTCCGGCTTCATCGTCTCCCCTGATGGCTACATCCTGACCAACAACCACGTCGTCGGAGAGGCTGATAAGATCGAGGCGGTCGTCACCATCAATGGCAGCACCAAGCGCTACGATGCCAAGGTCATCGGTGCCGATCCACAGACTGACGTGGCTTTGATCAAGATCTCAGCTAGCGGCCTCCCCGCTGCCACCCTCGCAGACAGCTCAAAGCTCCGTGTCGGTGATGTCGTGCTCGCCCTCGGTGCTCCGATGGAGCTCAGCCGCTCTGTCACTCAGGGCATCGTCAGCGCGCTGGGCCGCAGCGGCATGGGCATCATTGGCCGTCGTGACATGCAGGGCTATGAGGACTTCATTCAGACGGATGCTTCCATCAATCCTGGCAATTCTGGCGGACCTCTCGTCGATGCCATGGGCCGCGTGATCGGCATCAATACCGCCATCTATTCACGCTCCGGCATGAATGCAGGCATCGGCTTCTCCATCCCGATCAATCTCGCCCTGCGCATCGCCGAAGACCTCACCGATGACGGCGAAGTGACCCGCGGTTACCTCGGCATCCTGCCTGCGGACATCGACACTGAGACCGCCAAGCTTTGGAATCTCAGCGATGAAAATGGCGCACTCGTCCGCACCGTGAAGAAGAACTCTCCTGCGGCCAAAGCTGGCCTTCAGGTCGGTGATGTCATCCTCTCGGTTTCAGGCCAAAAAGTGGAGAGCGCCTCGAAGCTGCCCGTCATCGTCAGCAGCTACAAACCCGACTCCGAGATCACTCTCGAAATTCTCCGCGATGGCAAGCCTCTGTCCATCACGGCCAAGCTCGCCAAACTCACCCCAGAAATTATCGCTGGAGCTGAGGCTACTGAAGATAGCAACGCGCCATCCGGCCCTGATAAAGGCAGTGCCAGCGTCGGCGAGATCATGCCAGGTGTGACCATTCAAAACCTCACCCCCGGCACTCGCGAGCGCTATGAAGTGCCGGAGGACATCACAGGTGTCGTCATCACTCAGATCGATCCCGAGAGCCGTGCTGCTGCCATGGGTGTCGAAGAAGGCGACGTTATCACCCAGGTGAATCGCAAGCCCGTGCGCGCCGTCGGCGAGGCCCGCCAGATGTCCAAGGACAGCGGCAAAACCGTGCTTCTCAAAGTCTGGCGCAAGGGTGACACCATGCTCTTCATGGTCGGCAGCAATTAAACCTTGATGCAGTGACTCACCGCCCGCGCTTCGGAAACGGAGCGCGGGCTTTTTTACATCGGGACGATGCCGCCCTTGCCATCAGGCCAGCCACGCCTCACACTTCATGCATGTTCTGGCGTTTGATCACCGCGATGGTTGTTCTGTTTTGGGCGGTGATGACGGGCCTCGTCATCCGGGACACCTATTTTCCCGACCACTCCCGCTTTGCCGTGGTGCCGGTGCGCTTTGTCTTTGACCTCTTCCTCTCCGAAGCGGCGGCTTTTAACAACACCCTGCATCTCTATCAGGGGCAGGAAAAGATCGGTCACACCACCTTCGCCCTGCGGCGCATGGATGAAAAAGCCGAGCTGGAGCCCGTCTATGCCATCGTCGCCAATGGCTCAGTCACCGTGCCTGGAGCAACGGAGAAAACAGAGTTTGGCTTCCGCCTGAACGGCGAACTCATGGGTGCTGAGAGGTGGCAAAGATTTGAGATTCAGATCCATGCCCCTCAAAGTGAGACAGAAGCCGTCATCGCTTGGAAAGAGAGCGACAAACTGCCCCAGATGGAGGTCAAGAAAGGCGGGAAAGTCATCATGAACACCGCCATGGCCCAGACGATGATGGACAGCCCCGCTGCCTCCGGCCTGATCACCCAATTGCTGCCCGCCGGAGCCCTGCCCCAGGCCGCCGCCATGCGTCTCCATGCCCGCGAGGGACGTCTCGACCTCGCCGCCAAGCAGCGCCGTTGCTACGTCGTCACCGCCACCTTGATGCAGGGCTACGAGGCCCAGCTCTACTTCACCGAGATCGGCGAACTCGCACGAGTGGACCTGCCCGGCGGCTATCGACTGCTGGAGCCCATGCTCCACGGGTTGGAGAAGGGGCTGACCACGGAGTTGTGAAATCTCAACGGCTTAGTTTGATGCTAAGAAGGAGGTGCTCGGACGTATTGTAGGGCTCCATTTCCCAACCATGCGCCTGCTCCCGCTCTTCACCTCGTTCCTCCTCGTCTCCAGCCTGCACGCTGCCCCGCAGTGGATCTGGCTCTCTAAAGATGGCAACAAAGACAAGGCGGTCACCTTCCGCCACAAGTTCGAAATCCCCGGCAATGCGCACAGCGCCACGCTGGAACTGACTTGCGACAACGGCGCGGATGCGATCCTCAACGGCAAGAAGGTGCTCACCAATCCTGACTGGCAGGAAGCCAGCAAGGTGGACATCAGCAAGGACATGAAGCCCGGCGAAGCCAATGAACTCATCGTCAACGCACGCAATCAGGGCGGCGTCGCGGCACTGGTGGCACGACTGAAGATCAAGCTGGCCAATGGCACGGAGAAGGTACTCGTGGAGACGAATGACAAGTGGGAAGCCGCGAAGACCGGAACGCAGGAGTGGAAACCCGCTCTCGTGATCGAAAGCTATGGCAAAGGCCCCTGGGGGCTCGCGCTCGACGGCAAACCCGGCGGTGGTGGCGGTCGCAACAGCGGCCCTGCGGAAACCATCCCCGCGAACGAAGTCGGCGTCGCCAAAGGCTTCAAGGTGGAGAAGCTCTACAACGTGCCGAAGGATCAGGAAGGCTCCTGGGTGGCACTCACCGTGGATCACAAAGGCCGCCTCATCGCCTGTGACCAATACGGCAGCATCTACCGCATGACCGTGCCCGCTTTGGGCAAGACGGAGCAGCTCAAGCCCGAGAAGCTCGCCATCGAGATGGGCAAGGCCCACGGCCTGCTTTATGCCTTCGACAGCCTCTACGTCATGGTGAATGAGAACGGCAAGGACAACGGCCTCTTCCGCCTCCAGGACACCAATGGCGACGACCAATACGACAAGACCACCAAACTCCACACCATGGCAGGCGGTGGCGAGCACGGCCTGCACAGCATGATCGTCAGCCCGAACGGCAAGCGCATTTATTTCAACTGCGGCAATCACACCAAACTGCCCGAAGGCCTGGAGAAAAGCCGCGCCGCCAAGATCTGGAGCGAGGACCACATCGTGCCTCGTCTCTGGGATGCGAACGGCCACGCTCGCGGCATCCTGGCCCCCGGCGGTTACATTTGCAGCATGAACCCGGACGGCAGCGACGTGGAGCTTTTCTGCTACGGCTTCCGCAATGAGTTCGACATCTGCTTCGACCTCGGCGGCGAGCTCTTCACCTATGACGCCGACATGGAGTGGGACATCGGCAGCCCCTGGTATCGCCCCACGCGTGTGAACCATTGCGTCAGCGGCGCCGACTACGGCTGGCGCAGCGGCAGCGGCAAGTGGCCGAACTATTACCCTGACAGCCTGCCCACCACGCTCGACATCGGCCCCGGCAGCCCCACGGGCGTCGTCAGTGGCAAAGGCGCGAAATTCCCCGCCAAGTATCAGCGCGCCATCTTCATCAATGACTGGACCTACGGCACCATGTGGGCCATCCACCTTCAGCCGAAGGGCGCGAGCTACATCGCGGAGAAGGAAGAGTTCGTCTTCGGCAAACCGCTGCCGCTGACCGATGTCGTCATCCATCCGCAGGACGGCGCGATGTACTTCGCCGTTGGTGGTCGCAAGACCCAGTCGGGCGTCTATCGCGTGACCTCTGCAGGCGACGAATCCACCGCCCCTGCAGAGGCTGTGCCGCTGGATGAAGAATTCCGCATGAGAGCCGCCATCGAGCAGCTTCATCAGGACGGAGCCGATGCCCAGAAAGCCCTCGCCACCGCCTGGCCTTACCTCAGCCATAGCGACCGCAATGTCCGTTATGCCGCCCGCGTCGCCATCGAGCGCCTGCCCGTCGATGTCTGGAAAGACAAGGCGTTGAGCGAAACCCATCCCGTCGCCTTGATCGAAGGCATCATCGCCCTCGCCCGCGTCAGCGGAGCCAAAGGTACCTACGAAGGTGGTAAGCCTGCCGCCAAGCCCACCGGCACCTCTTCCGAGCCGATCGGCAAAGTCGCTCCAGAGAATGCCGAACTTCAAATCGAGATGCTCAAAGCCCTGGCCCGCCTCGAAGGTCAGCAGCTCTCCATTGACCAAACCCTCGCCTCCCTGCGTGCCCTTCAGCTCGTGCTCATCCGCCTGGGCAAACCTGATGCCGAAGTCTGCGCCAAGATCGCCGAAAAGCTCGATGCCGTGTATCCCACCCAGGACGCCATGATCAACCGCGAGCTTTGCCAGATCCTCGTCGCCATTGATTCCACCCAGGTCGTTTCCCAGACCCTCGGCCTCATGGCCACGGCCAAAGATGACTTCCAGGAAGTCGCCACCGACGCCGTTCTGAGCCGTAACGATGGCTACGCCAACGCCGCCCGCGCCGCCGCTGGCAGCCGACCGAATGCCCAGCAGATCAGCTACATGTTTGCCCTGCGCAACGCCACCGCAGGCTGGACGCCCGACAGCCGCAAGACCTACTTCTCCTGGTTCACCCGCGCCCGCACCTGGAAGGGTGGCAACAGCTTCAAAGGCTTCATCGAGAACATCCGCAAAGACGCCATGGCCACCTTTGTGCCGCAGGCGGAACTCGCCGAACTCGAAGCGCTCGGCACCAAGACCGAGAGCGTGAACATCCCCAACTACGTCGCCCCGAAAGGCCCTGGCAAAAACTGGAGTGTTGATGAAGTCGTGGCCCTCACTAGCGGCGGGCTCAAAGGTCGCGACTTCGCCAATGGCGAGGCCATGTATCGCAGCACCATGTGCGCCACCTGCCACCGCTTCAATGGCGACGGCGGCAGCATCGGCCCTGACCTCACCGGTGCAGGCAACCGCTACACCCTGCGCGACCTCATGGAGAACATCGTCGATCCGAGCAAGGTCATCTCCGACCAATACGACAGCCACCAGATCACCAAAAAAGACGGCAGCACCATCCTGGGCCGCATCGTCGTCGAGGAGAACGGCAAGGTCTTCGTCATGACCAACCCCTTCGCCCCGAACGACCAGATGGCCATCAATGAGGGCGACATCGCCAAGAAGGAGACCCGCAAGATCTCCATGATGCCCCCTGGCATGATCAACGCCCTGAATCAGGACGAACTCCTCGACCTCGTGGCCTACCTCGTCAGCGGTGGGAACGCCAAGGACAAGGCTTTCGCGAAGTAGCCCGCCCGCATTGATCCCGCTCACGGCATGGTGTGTCACGCCGCTTTCGTGACCACCTCGCCGAGGATTCGCCCTTTCCAGAGGGGCGAAGCAGCGGTTCCCCCTGCCCCCGGTCCGGGAAAATGTTCGCAGTTTAAAAAACTCCGTGCTGGACGCTGCGGCCCTTTTGTTTGTAGTAACAATCTTTCCCGGCCACAAAAATGCGCCTTCTCTCCAAAATCCTCTGGTTCCTCGCCTTCCTCACCGCCACTTTCGTCTGGATGGTGCTCTTTGAGCATGGTTTCAGCCTGGAAGGTTTTACCAAGGGGGTGAGGGAAGAATGGCACGCGCTAACCTCCCTGGTGACCGGCTCCCCTCCAAAGTAAGCACCCTCTTCTCCATCCCCCCATCCGACCATGATCGTTACCGAAGCCGAACTCGACGCCAAGCAGCAAAACCTCTGGAAAAGAGGCCTCATCGCCATCGAACAGAAAAACTGGGAGTATGCCGTGAACATGCTCCTCCCCATCGTGAAGGAGGTGCCAGGATTTTTGGACGGTCGGAAAATTCTCCGCCGTGCCGAAGGTGAAATCTGCGGCAGCGCGAAGAAGTTCAGCCTCGGATTCGGCGGCGCCGGTGGCAAAAAAGATCCCTGGGAAGCCATCGCCGACCTCGAAGAGAAGGTCTTCCAAAAAGACCCCTTCAGCGAGAGCGGCAACAAGCAGCTCTATGAACTGGCGCTGAAAGTTCAGTTCCCTGATCTGGCCTCCTTTGCCCTGGAGACCATCCGCATGGGACAGCCGAACAACACGAAGCTGATGCATCAGCTCGCGCTGCACTACATCACCTATGAACAGCCGGAGAAGGCCGCCGAAGTCTATACGGCCATCGTAAAGGTGGACCCGCGCGACATGCTGGCCATCAAAGGTGCCAAGGACTCCGCCGCACGCTCCTCCATCCTCCGTCAGGGCTGGGGTGGCGACTTCAAAAGCGCGGTCAAAAACTCTGACGAGCAGAACGAGATCGAACTCCTGAACCGTCAGGGCCGTACCAAGGAACAGACCGAGGAGCTGCTCGCCCGCTTCTCCGCGAAGTACAACGAGGACCAGAGCAACATCAACCACGTCAAGGCCATCGCCCAGCTTTATGAAGAGCTTGAAGACCTGCCAAACGCCCTCTCCTTCTACGAATACGCCCTCACCCTGAACCCCGGAGATGTCTCCCTCCAGCGCCGTACGGAGATCATGCGTGACAAGCACCAGGACGCCCAGATCGCCGCCATTGAGGCCTGGGTCGCCGCCTATCCCGATGCTCCCGAAGCCGAAGAGCAGCGCCAGAACTTGATCGCCATCAAGCAGCAGCGCGCCGCCTCCCTCATCTCCGACGCTAAGGCACGTGTGGACCGCAACCCGACCGACAAAGGCATCCGCTTCGACCTCGGCCAGGCCTACTTCAACGCCGGCATGTACACCGAGGCCATCCCCGAGCTTCAGCAGGCCAAGGGCAACCCGCACATCCGCATCAAGGCCATGCTGCTTCTCGGACGCTGCTTCGAGCGCAAGAACATGAACGACCTTTCCAAGAGCGCCTTCATGGAAGCCAACAAAGAGCTCACCATCATGGACAACACCAAGAAGGAAGTGCTCTACGAACTGGCACAGGTCTGTGAGAAGATGGGCGACAAGGCGAACAGCCTCGAAGCTCTCAAGGAGATCTACAACGCAGACTACGGCTACAAAGACGTCGCCGCCCGCGTGGAGTCCTCCTACTCCTGATGAGTGTGGGGAAATCCAGGTAAAAGCCTGCGGTTTCCCAGTCAGATCAAGACGCGCTGATTCCGGCACAAACCTGCTTCAGCGCTGCACAATCCGCGCGCAGGGATTGGCGCTGCTGAGCGCGACGATGGCACGAGAGCCGCTACTCTAGGCGGCATGAGCGCCATTGACTCCCCTTCTTTGTATGAACGTATCGGCGGTGCAGCCGCTGTGGATGAATTGATCGAAGCCTTCTACGTCCGCGTGCTCGCCGCCCCCCTGCTGGCTCCGTTTTTCCATGACGCCCCGCTGGATCGACTGCGCAAGATGCAGAAGGAATTCTTCGCCATGGCGCTCGGCGGTCCCATCGCCTACTCCGGCAAATCCCTGGCCCATGCGCATCATGGACGCGGCGTAAAGCGGGAGCACTTCGCCCACTTCGTCGGGCACTTGGTGGAGACCCTGAAGGACATCGGCATCAGCCAGGAAGACGCCGACCACGTCATCGAGCACATCAACACCTTCTCCAACGAGATCACCGGCACGTCTTATTGAGGCCCTCCAACCTAGGGTTGTCGTCTGTCAATTCTCTGTTGCCAAAGGCTCCTCATCCAATCCGCCTTCACCACTCGCCGTGTCCAGAGCTTGACCTCTGGCAGCGTTGTTGCTGAATGGGTGCTCATCAGCGAACCCATGAATCCCTTGGTCACCCTCAAAAAAACACAAGCAGTCCGACCCACGGCACACGAAACTGTGGACGAATCTGATTCGCCCACAATTTAGTGTGCTAAACAACGTTTTGCCAAAAATGAATCCTCGTTCAGCAGCCATTGCTGCCTCCATTGCGGTGGCACTAAACGTCATCTACAATCTCACCCTGTATGCAGCGGGCTTGGTGACCGAACCCTGGTTCAAGTGCCTCCCTTATGTAATAGGCGGATCCGTATTTGCCCTGATTTCTCTGCCGTGCGGTCTTTACGCTCGCTTGAAGGGGGGAGAAGGACTTAGTCGCCCTCTCCAGACTGGAGCACTATTTGGAATTATGGTCGGCGGTTGTTTCATCCTTTAATATGGCATGGCTCTGATGGGCATCGACATCTTCACGACTAAATCATGAGAACAGAACAAAAGGTGCAGAACGCTCCATCCAACAGCGCGTAACGCTCCTGTTTGAATTCGGGTTTCCCTCCCCGCCGTGGATGCTAAAGACTCAGTACATCACCACTGCTGGTCCCGGCTAAAACCAGTCAGCCTTCATGCCCTTTCCCGAGCTGTTGATCTTGAGCCCTCGCACACGCCAATACCTCGCTGGCGTGGCTGACATGCTCGAATCTCTTTTTTTACTGACGCCCGAGGCGCATGTCCATCCACACAGCGGCCAGGAGCACGCTGCCGCGAACCATGAGTTTGTATTCCGGGGAGACGGCCATGAGCGTCATGCCATTGAGCAGCGTGGCCATGATCAGGGCACCCGCCAGCACGCCGAGCACGGTGCCGCGTCCGCCGCGCAGGCTCACGCCGCCGATGACGCAGGCGGCCACGGCATCCAGCTCCATCCACTCGCCGAGGTCGGTGGTGGAGTTCCCGGTGTAGGAGGTGAGCATGAAGCCGGTCACGGCCACGATGGCTCCCATCATGGCAAAGGCCGTGATCACCACGCGCTGCACCGGCACGCCGGAGACGAGCGCCGCTTCGGCATTGCCGCCGATGGCATAGAGGTAGCGGCCAAAGGCGGTGTGCTGCGTGAGCACGAAAACCACCAGCGCCACGGCGGCGAAGATCATCGCCGGAAGCGGGATACCGCGGAACTGGTTCGTGACGATGACGAAGAGCAGCACGGCCTGCGCGGCGATGAACACGCGCATGAAGGACGACTCCCCATCCGCCACCTCAAAGCCATTCGCCCGGCGCTCGGTGCGGCCTTTCAGCGTCGCCCAGATCATCACCGCGATGACCACCGCCGCCACGGCGTAGCCCGCCAGCGGCGGTAGATAAAAGGTGCTGATGAGCGAGTAGAGATTCGTCTGTCCACCGGCGACGACGGGCACCGTCTGGTTCTGGATCACCAGCCAGAACAGCCCGCGAAACACCAGCAAACCCGCGAGCGTGACGATGAAGGCGGGGATGCGCTCCTTCACAATGAGCAGCCCTTTCCCCCACCAGATCACGAGCCCCGCCAGCAATCCCACGCTGAGCGAAACCGGAGCCGGCCAGCCCGCCTTCGTCGTCAGCACCGTGGCGATGCCGCTGAGCAGTGCCAGCCCGCTGCCGACAGATAAATCAATGTGCCCCGGCAGGATGATGATGAGCATCCCCATGGCCAGCGTGGCCGTGATGGAGAGCTCCGTCATCAGCAGGGAAAGGTTCCGCGAATCGAGGAACTTCGGCTCCACGATGCCAAAGAACACGCAGATACCCAACAGGGCAAAGGCGATGGAGTAGTCGCGGAGGGAGAAGGAGCGGGTCATGGCGTCAGCGCCGCATGGTTTAGCAAAGAGGGCACTGACTTGTCACGGAGAAAGCAGGAGCGGGGCGACAAAGCGGCAGACAAAGCGACGGGGTTGTGAATGGTCTGGGATGTTCAGCCTTGTGAAGTCAGATCCTGTCGCTGCTGCGTAGGCAGTGCTGAATCTCTGAACCGCACGCGGGTACCGGCTCCACGTATTTCACCGCCCCGCCGAGGATGCCGCTCTGACGGAGCGCGGATTTCCAAGCCCACAGCGGGCCGATGGCACCCCAAGACGCCCCTTTCCCCAGCCGCGCCTTCATGCCGAAGACCTGGGGGCCGAAGGAAGAGCCAGGGCATCCAGCCTGCGCCTGAGATGCTTCCGAGTCGGAACTTCGCGCGCCCAGAGACCCTTCTGAGTGGGTATCTGAACTGAAAAACCTATCCTGCCCGGACTTAGTTTGTAATTAGAGCAACGGTCCCGCACTTTCCGCTTCCCCTGACACGCCTCCCGCGCATCCTCCGCGCGCTCGTCGTTCGAGCAAACATGGAAGCCGTCAATATTCAGTTCGCCCCCAAGACTGGCACCGAGGAAGAGTGGAACGAGGCGTATGCACGCCTCGCGGACTACTTTCGCTCCTACCAGCTCCACAATCGTATCCGCCGCACCCAGCTCATCCTGGAGACGCTGCGGCGGGCTGCGGAGGCGCATAAAAAAGATCCCTCACGCACGCCCACGGCCCACAGCATCGATCAGGCACGGCGGATGCTGCGGGAATGGCTGGCGGCGATCTACAGCGACATGAACTTGAACGAGTCCCAGCTCGAAGCCGCTGGTCGGCTCGGCTTTCACCTCAGCGGCGGCCCGGCCCGCTGGCCGAACTTCTTTTTGGACAAGGACAATCTGCCTGCGGACATGAAGGAGGCCATGCTCTCCGCCGTGCGTAATTCCGGCCCCGGTATGCAGGTCAGCAAGATGACCCCGCGTGACATGGACCTCGGCATCGTCTCAGGAGTGGCGGAGGATACCTTCGACCGCCTGGGCCGTCATCCCTTCCTGCGTTACTCCGTCCTCATTGGCATCGTCGGCTCTGTGCTGGGCTACCTCTACTTCCTCCTCACATGAGTGTCATCGGCTCGCACACCGCGAACATCAACGCCACCGCAGGGATGCCGCCGAAGCGCATCGCCCGGATGAGGCGTGCGACGTTCTTTTCCTTCGTCGGCCTGGGCACCATCGTGGGTGCCTGGCTCATGTACACCTACCTTGCGGAGCAGGGCATGAGAAAGGCGGAGTGGCTGTTGCTGGCCACCTTCATCCCGCTCTACTACCAACTTAACGTCGGCTTCTGGACAGCCATCTTTGGCATGTGGCTGATGAACCGGCCCAAGCCTGATCCGCTGAACCTTTGGCGCACCCTGAAGCCGGAGGATCACGAGGCCGACATCACCGCCAGTACGGCCATCATCATGCCGGTCTTCAATGAAGACGTGACCCGCGTCTTCGAGGGCCTGCGCGCCATCTACCTCTCCCTGGAGCAGACGGGCCACTCGAAGAACTTCGACATCTTCATCCTCAGCGACTCGAATCAAACGAGCCAGTGGATCGAGGAGGAGACGGCGTGGCTGGAGCTCTGCCGCCAGCTCAATGCCTTTGGCCGAATCTTTTACCGCAAGCGCCGCAAGCCCATCAATCGCAAGAGCGGCAACGTCTCCGACTTCTGCCGCCGCTGGGGCAAGCGCTACCGCTACATGATCGTGCTGGATGCAGACAGCCTCATGTCCGGCGGTCTGCTCACCAGCATGACGCGCATCATGGAGAAGAACCCCGGCATCGGCATCCTCCAGACCTTCCCGAAACAGATTGGTGCCGAGACATTGCTGGGCCGTGTGATGCAGTTTGCCCAGACGCTCTACGGCGCTCCCTTCATGGACGGCCTGGACTACTGGCAGTGCGGCGAGGCGAACTTCTGGGGCCACAACGCCATCATCCGACTGGAGCCCTTCATCAAATACTGCGCCCTGCCTCCCCTGCCCGGCAAGGAACCCTTCGGCGGGCACATTTTGAGCCACGACTTCGTGGAAGCAGCACTCATGCGCAAAGCCGGTTACGCCGTGCGACTCCTGCCGACGAATCGCGGCAGCTACGAGGAAGGCCCGCCCACGCTGGTCGATATGCTGAAGCGCGACCGCCGCTGGTGTCAGGGGAACATGCAGCACTTCTGGCTGCTCTTTGCCAAAGGCTGGCACCCGATGAGCCGGATCAATTTCCTCCACGGCATCCTCAGTTATGTCAGCAGCCTGCTCTGGCTGCTCTTACTCGTCTTCTCCACCTTCCTCGCCGCCACGCCCGTGGCGCACACGGAGCCGCAGGCCGTGCTGGCCATGCAGATCCTGCTGGGCATCACCGTCATGCTTATCTTCATGCCGAAGGTGGCCATCCTGCTGGATGAGATGATCACGGGCCGACTGCACAAGCCCTTCAAAGGCCGCCTGTGTACCTTCATGAGCTGCATGACGGACACGGTCGTCTTCACCATGATGGCCCCCGTGCTCATGATCTTCCATTCCCAGTTCGTGGTGTACACGGTCCTCGGGAAAGGAGTCCGCTGGGTGACCCAACGCCGCAAGCTCGACGGCCGCGTCGATTGGGCGGAGGTCTTCTTCAATCTCTGGCCCGTCACCGTGGTCGGCATCGTCTGGACGGTCATCTCCTGGCTCGTTTCCCACAGCTTCCTGCTCTGGATCAGCCCCATCCTTGCCGCGCTGCTGCTGGCCATTCCGATGGGCATCGTCGTTTCCGGCAAACGCTCCGGCTATCGCTTCGGGCTCTTTTTGACCCCGGAGGAAACCGAGCCTCCCACCGTGCTGGCGACGATGAACAACAACCTTGCTGAGATCAAAGGCCGCATCCATCTGCCGCCTGAACTCGAGAAGCATCATGGTCTGCTCCAGGTCTGTCTCGACCCGTATGTGAACGGTCTCCACGTCTCACTCCTGCGCCGCCGCAAGAGCATCGACGTGTCACGCTCCTACCTCGATCAGATCGCCGACCGCCTCATCAAACAAGGCCCGCAGTCGCTCAGTCCTCAGGAGATGAAGGCCATGATCCACGACACCGAGACCATGACCGATGTGCATTACCGTCTCTGGTCAGCGCGTGACTCCGATCTCGCCGCCTTCTGGGCCACGGCCATCCGCCAGTACAACCTCGCTGCCAGCAATCCCTTCACACACACGCTGGCGCAGGAAGCTGGGCTGGGGGAGGTTTAGGGCGTTCTCAGTTCTCGGTTCGATGTTCCCAGGCTGTTGCCTCTTCACACTCGTGAATCCTAAATCCCATCGCGCGCAGTGTATTTGCTTGCCCTGACCTCGCGGAATCGGTGAAAGTGCGGCGTGTCTTCACGTCCCGCTTCCCCCCACGACCTCGTCCTGACCGCTGCTGAGGCTGCCGCTTCTGCGGAGAGTCTGCGCCTTCTCAATGAGGCGCTGTCCCAGATCATCCTCGGCAAAGAACAGATCGTCCGCCTCGCCGTCACCTGCCTGCTGGCTCGCGGGCATCTGCTGTTTGAAGATCAGCCCGGTGTCGGCAAGACGCTGCTCTCCCAAGCGCTCGCGCAATCCCTCGGGCTTCAATTCCGCCGCGTGCAGTTCACCAGCGATCTCCTGCCCGCCGATATCCTCGGCGCCTCCATCTATGATCGCGAGGCTGGCAGCTTCACCTTCCATCAGGGGCCGGTTTTCACCCAGGTGCTGCTGGCGGATGAGATCAACCGCGCCACGCCGAAGACCCAGTCCGCGCTGCTGGAGGCCATGGAGGAGGGCAAAGTCACCTGCGATGGAACCCCGCACACACTGCCGGTGCCCTTCTTCGTCATCGCCACGCAGAATCCCTCCACCCAGATCGGCACCTTCATGCTGCCCGAGTCCCAGCTCGACCGCTTCCTCATGCGTCTGGCGCTGGGCGCACCAGAGCGCGGTGCCGAACGTGTGATGCTGCAAGGCCAGGACCGCCGCGAGATGCTGCGTGCCATGCCTCCCGTGATGACCTGGAGCGAACTCGGCCACATGCAGCAACTCGCAAGGCTCGTGCATGTGTCCGAGCCGCTGCTCGACTACCTCCAGGATCTCCTCGCCGCCAGCCGCTCCGGCGGGCACGGCATGTCACCACGTGCCGGGCTTGCCCTACTAGCCGCCGCACGTGCCTGGGCGCTGATGGAAGGCCGCGTCATGGTGCTGCCCGAGGACGTGCAAGCCGTGGCCAGCAGCGTGATGTCGCATCGCCTCGCCGGTGGTCTCGATGAAGTGGAGCGCCTGCTCGATGAAGTCGCTGTGCCGTAAACCCACTCAACGACCATGAAATCTGGCAGGACGAGCTCGATCCGCGTGCGGTGGAATCTGCACACCGTCTCGCTGCTCGGCATCGTGCTCTCCATGGGTTATGCCGGAGCCGTGCAGAACAACGGCGCGGCCTACCTGCTCTGCTTCGTCACCGCCGTGCTCGCCGCGATGACCTGGCTGCGCGCGCGGGAAAACCTGCGCGGTGTGCAGATCAGCATGGGCCGCCTGGCCGGAGGCAAAGCGGGCGAAGCTACGAAGCTTCCCCTCGAACTCCGCGCCGCCACCGGCCAAGGCGTGTGGGGCGTGGAAGTGATGGCTGCGCAGAGCGATGCGAAGTGGTGCTTCATCGAGGAGATCGACACCGGCGGCTCCGCGCATGTCTCCGTGCCCGTGAAGGTGGCCGAGGCAGGCGTGCAGGAGTCCGTGCGCATCATCCTGCGCAGCTCTTACCCGATGGGTTTCTTCAGCGCCGAGCGCGTGATCGAGATCGCCGCCGCGCGCCGCATTCACCCGAAGGCCGAGGGTTCCCTGCCCCTGCCCGCAGCCGATGCGCAGATCAAAGGCGAGGCGCTGAGCTTCACTCCCGCCGGTGGAAGGCCGGGCCGAGAGGGCGATGACTTCGCTGGTCTGCGCGAGTGGCAGCCGGGCGACTCCCTGCGACATGTCGATTGGCGTGCCGTGGCCCGTGGCAGGCCGCTGCTTGTGAAGCAATGGACCAGCGGCTCCAGCCGCGCCCTGACGCTGGACTGGGAAAAGATCGACCTGCCCGAGTCGGCACGAGCGGGGCAGATCGCCCGCTGGATCGAGGAAGCTGAACTCAGCGGCACGCCCTATGCCCTGCGGCTCCCTGGCGTGGAGATCGACGCCGGGCTCGGCCCAGCGCAGGCCCAGCGCTGTCTGGATGCACTGTCGGAGGCCAGTCCACAAACCCAGGAGACGACGGACAAGACACCACGCCTGCCGCCAGGGCATGAGCGCAGCGCCCACCTGCCGCCGTGGCCGCTGCTCGTGCTTTGTATCACGCTCGGACTGACCGCCATGATGCTGATGGACATTGTGCCGGTGGCGGCGGTGATTCTGTTCATCGGCTGCGTGGTCTGGCGGCTCAGGTTTGCCGAGCAGGGCTGGAAAAAGCAGCCCGCGAAGGCCAGCCAGGCCCGAACCAAAACCACGACTTCCTATTCCTACATCAGCATCGGCGTGCTCCTGGTCGGCGTGCTGGCCGTGCAGATCAGCACGGGCAATGTGATGAGCATGGAGGGCGGCATCGCCGTGCTGCTGGTGCTGCTCGGAGGCAAGCTGCTGGAATCGCGAACACCGCATGACTTCCAGGTGCTGAGCCTCGTCGGCTGGTTCCTCTGCCTGTGCAGTCTGCTCACCGATCAATCCCTGAGCCGCTCGCTGTGGACCTTTGCCCTCTTCGCCACCATCGGCGTGTGCATGGTGCGCTTCCGTCGTGGGGCTGATGGCTGGTTGCCACCCTTGAAGTTCACCGGCATCATGCTGGCGCAGGCCTTGCCGGTGGCGGCAGTCCTCTTCGTGGCCTTTCCGCGCAGCAGCATGAGTTTCCTGGAGAGGCTGGGCACCCAGCGCTCGCACGTCACCGGCATCTCCAGCTCGCTGGAGCCGGGCCGCATCTCCGAGATCGCGAAGAGTGATGATGTCTCCTTCCGTGCCGAATTCCCGAACTCGGCACCGCCGGAGAACTTCAGCCGCTACTGGCGCTGTCTGGTGCTCTGGCAGTGCGATGACGGGCTCACCTGGCAGAAGGGTTCCTGGTCCTTTCAGGCACCGCTGGGCGGGATCAAACGCGCCGGAGATGTGCAGCAGATCATCACTTTGGAACCCCATGGTCAAAGATGGCTGCCCGCGCTGGATGTGCCCATCGAGGCCTTCGATGAAGGCCGCCAGACGTTGCCCGACATCCAGGACGACACGCTCACCGCCTATGAACGCGTGGACAGCCTGCACCGCTTCGAGGTCCATTCGCGACTCACCCAAAAGACCGGCAGCAAACTCACCAGTAATCAGCGGGCTGCGGCCTTGCGCCTGCCCGAGGATTTGTCTCCGCGTGTGAGAGAGCTTGGGCAGCAGTTTAAAGGCAAGGGCTTCACCGATGTGCAGATCGCCCAGCGTGCCGTGGAGCACCTGCGCGCGCAGGGTTTCCAGTACACTCTGGAGCCCGGCGTTTATGAAGGTCCGCGGGCGCTAGAGCAGTTCATCTTTGATCGACGCGTCGGCTTCTGTGAGCACTTCAGCGCCGCCTTTGCCACGCTCATGCGGGCGGCAGGAGTGCCCGCGCGCATCGTCATCGGCTACATGGGCGGTGAATGGTCGCAGCGCGGCGGCTACATGATCGTGCGGCAGTCGGATGCTCATGCCTGGACGGAACTCTGGATCGAAGGCCAGGGCTGGACGCGTGTGGATCCCACCGCCGCGCTCGTGCCTGCGCGCATGACGCTGGACCTGCGCACGCTGCTCGCCGGAGGTGAGGAGGAGCTGGAAAGACAGCGCAGCAGTCTGCTCTGGCGCAGCTTCACCGGACTGCGCCTGTGGTGGGACAGCATCGAGTATGACTGGTTTAACACGGTCATCAGCTTCGATGAAGAAGCCCAGATCGCCTGGCTGAACTGGCTCGGTCTCGGCCAACTGCGCGGGCACTGGCTCCTGCTCATCAGCGGTGGATTCCTGCTGGTCACCCTCATCGGCTTCATGCTCTGGCTCCGCCGTCCCGCCCGCGTGCGTGATCCCTGGCTACGCTCCTGGCTCCAGCTTTGCACACGACTGGAAAAGCTCGGAGCTCCTGTCCGGCGAGCCTCCGAAGGGCCGCTGAGCTACGCCGAGCGAGTCGCTCTGGCAAAACCCGCCCTCGGCCCGCAAGTCCGCCACCTCGCCAGCGAATACGCCGAGGTCCGCTACGGCCCGAAATCCGATTCGCGGGACTGGCAGACCTTTCAGCAGGCCGTGCGGACACTGGCGTGACATGGCTTAAGCATCAAATCGGCACCTGATTGTAAATCATGGTCAAAGTGACAGGATTTACCTGATTCACAGGATGAGCAGGATTTTTTTCAGACCTGTTAATCCTGCCAATCTTGTGAATCCTGTAGCAATCAACCCCTTATCTTTTGGATGCGTAAGCCCTGCTGGCGTGAGGCCAGCCTTGCCAGTTCGGAAACACGGCCTACTCTCGCCAGCCATGTCCACGCTCATCGCCCCCGCCATTTCCGCCCAGATCGAAGCCCTCTGCGCCGCCATCGCCTCCGATCCTGAAATCCAGTCCGCCCGCAACGCTGCGGAAACCTTCCTCGCTGACGAGCAGGCCGTGTCCCTCTACCGCGAAGTCATGACCCTGGGCCGCACGCTAGAGCAGCGTCACCGCAGTGGCGCCGAGCTTGAGCCCACCGAAATCAGCCGCTTCCAGAGCCTCCAAGATCAGGCTGATCAGCACGAACTCATCCAGAGCTTCATGTCCGCCCAGGACGCCCTGCAAAGCGTGGCGAGCACGGTGAATGGCTTTATCAGCAAGACTCTCGAAAAAGGCCGCGTGCCCGCCCTCGAAGAAGTCATGGGCTCCGGTGGTGGCTGCTGCGGCGGTGGTGGTGGCGGCGGTTGCGGCTGTAACTGAATGATGAAGCCCGAATGACGAATGCCGAAACCCATGTGACTGGACCTTCTGAAAGGTCCGTCATCCGTGATTCAAATTCCGTCATTCCTTCAGCGCCCATCTTCGAGGCCCGTGGCTTGAGAAAGGTGTATCACACCGGAGAACTCGATGTCGTTGCTCTCCAGGGCGTGAATCTCGACTTCGTCGCGGGTGAACTCGTCGTGCTGCTCGGAGCCTCCGGCAGTGGCAAATCGACCTTGCTGAACATCCTCGGCGGACTCGATGTGCCCACCGAAGGTCACCTGCGCTACAAAGGCTGGGATCTCGGCGAGGGTGATGAACGCACGCTCACGCTCTTCCGCCGGAACTGCGTGGGCTTCGTCTTCCAGTTCTACAATCTCATCCCCAGCCTCACGGCACGGGAGAATGTGGCGCTCATCACCGAGATCGCGCGTGATCCCATGTCACCCGAGGAAGCGCTGGCCATGGTGAATCTGGAACACCGCATGGATCACTTCCCCAGCCAGCTCAGTGGTGGCGAACAACAACGAGTGGCCATCGCTCGCGCCATCGCCAAACGCCCCGAAGTGCTGCTCTGCGACGAACCCACAGGTGCGCTCGACATCAACACCGGCATCACCGTGCTCGAAGCCGTGGAGCGCATCAATCGCGAGCTAGGCACGCTGGTGGTCGTCATCACCCACAATGCCGATATGGCCGGCATGGCCGACCGAGTGCTCTATCTCAAAGACGGGCAGATCATCAAAGAACACCACAATGAACAGCGGCTGCCAGTGACGAGCCTGAAGTGGTGAACCTCACTCGTGAGTGATCGCTTCGTCGAGGTTCATCACCATCGTCGCCACCAGCGTGCCTGCGGCGAGCTCCGCGAGCTTCGCCTCCTTGACGAAAGGCACTTCCAGATACTTCGCCGCCTCCTGCGGTGATTTTTGATAATGATCACGGGCACGCTGCCACTCACGCGACAGCACTGCCTGTTCATCGCCAGTGGGATGGCGTGAAAGCACGTGCTGGTAGAGCGCGCCGAGGCGTTGCTCATCCGGCAGCACCAGCATCTTCTTCGAGAGTGCTTGTGCCGCCATGAACACGGTCCGGTCATTGAGCAAGGTCAGCGCTTGCAGTGGTGTGTTCGTGCGTGACATGCCGACTTCACAGACGCGGCGCTGGGCACTGTCAAAAAGGAAGGTTGGCGCGATGCTGCGCCGCCAGAAAGCATACAACGTTCGGCGATGCTGCGCCGCACCTTCACTGGGCTCATAGGTGTATCGGCCCATGAAGATCTCCTCCCAGACTCCACCCGGCTGATACGGACGAACCGGTGGGCCACCGAGCGCGGGATTCAGCAGACCTGAAGAAGCCAGCGCCGCATCCCGGATCATCCATGCAGGCAGACGAAAACGCGGCCCACGTGCGAGCAGCAAATTCTGCGGGTCTGTTTGTAGTTCGGGCTTCAGCCCGTCAGCAGCGCTTCCAGAACGGGCTGACGCCCGAACTACGAACTCAGAACTCTGCTGATACGTCTCACTCGTCACGATGGTCTTGATGAGATGCTTCACATCCCAGCCATGCTCCATGAAGTCCACCGCCAGCCAGTCGAGCAGCTCGGGATGTGTCGGGCGCTGGCCTTGGAGACCGAAATCATCCGGCGTGCGCACGATGCCAGCGCCGAAGAGCATCTGCCAGACATGATTCACGAAGACACGGGCCGTGAGCGGGTTGTCCTTCGAGGTGATCCACTTCGCGAGTCCGAGGCGATCTTTGGCGAGACCTTCCGGCCATGGTGCAATGGCTGCCGGCACACCTTGCGTGACCTTGTCCCCCTTCTTGTCCCACACGCCGCGCACGAGGACATGGGTTTCACGCGCTTCTTTGCGCTCAGCCAGGACCATGACGTTCAGTTTCCCCGCCGCCGCGGTGACTTCCTTGAGCTGCGCATTAGCTCGATCCAGCGAGGCTTTGGCGATCTGATAAGGCTCATGATCTTCGAGGAACTGCGCCATCAGCCGCTCACGCTCGACTTTGCCCTGAGCGAGCTGCTCCAGCGGCGTGGAGCCAAGCTCACGCACGGCAGGTCCGGGCTGATCCGTGGCGGATAAACGGAAGCTCGCGATGTTCGCATCGCCATTCGTCGATCGATGCCGGAGTTCAAAGATGAGCTCTTCATCGCTTTCGAGCACTAGGGGTTCGGCAAGACCATAGAGCGCGGTGTGAGGCTGGTCTTTCGGGAAGCCCTTCGTGGTCCAGCCATTACGTGGATCATCATCGAGCGTGCCTTTGACATCGCCATACTCACGGGCCTTGCCTTCGACTTTCGTGTCTGAGACAGCGCTCTTCACCAGGATGTCACGAATCTGCGAACTGCCACGGCGACGCACTTGCACCTTGATGTCCGTGAGGATGAACTCGCCCGACTTTCCCCGCGATAACACGCCGCCTTGCGGAAGCACTTCCAGCTTCAAGCCAGTGAGGCGTGGCAGTTTGATGGAGGTGATGAGGCGGTAATCATCCTGCTTCGGATTCGGGCCGCTGGCGATCACGCTGCCGCCCTTGTTCTGAGCGAGCTTTGTGCCCTCCTGAGATTCCAAAGCACCTCGCAGGACATGCCATGCCTGGAATCCACCACGCACCTCCGCCTGACGTACTTTGAGCCATTCAGCGAAAGGTTTCTCTGCATCCTCGCGAGCCTTGGCTTCGATGGGTTTGCGTTGATCAACGAGCTGCTGGGCTTCGGCGACAGCGCGCTTGGCATGAGGTGACTGGTAGCTGAGGTAAGGCTTGGCCCCAGTGCCAGCGGCTCCGTCTTCGTCGATGCTGTTGAAGAAGGCGCTGAGGCTGTAGTAGTCGGCATGGGTGATGGGATCAAACTTGTGCGTGTGGCACTGCGTGCAGCCAAGCGTGAGGCCGAGCCAGGCGCTGCCCATCGTGTTCACACGGTCGATGACGTAGTCGATACGAGACTCTTCTTTGTCTCGTCCGCCTTCACCATTCGTCATGTGATTGCGGTGGAAGCAGGTGGCTAGTTTTTGCTCGGGTGTGGCATTCGGCAGGAGATCTCCGGCGAATTGTTCCAGCGTGAATTGATCGAAGGGTTTGTCCGCGTTGAACGACTCGACGACGTAGTCACGCCAGGGCCAGTTCGTGCGCGTGGCGTCGGATTGAAAGCCATCCGTGTCCGAGTAGCGCGCCACGTCCAGCCACCAAATGGCCATGCGCTCGCCGAAGTGGGGGGATTTGAGAAGCTTGTCGGTGTAGTCGGACATGTCCGACACGTCTGACGAGTCCGATGGCGGCAAGCCTGTGAGATCAAAAGACAACCGCCGGGCAAGTGTGTGGGCTGATGCTGGTTTGGAGAGTGTCAGGCCTTCTTTGGCGAGCCGCGCTTTGACGAAATGATCCACGGGATGCCCATGCACAGGCAGTTTCACAGGCTTCTCAAAGGACCAGTGTTTGCCCCAGGCGGCACCTTCACTGACCCAACGCTTCAGCAAACCAATCTGCTCGCCGTTGAGCTTGGGTTTGTGAGACTTCGGCGGCGGCATGATCTCTTCAGGATCGTCGGTGATAATGCGGGCGATGAGGTCGCCAGACTTGATGACGCCCTGAGCGCCTTCGCGAGTGTCGAGCCGCAGATCTGCTTTGCGATGCCCTTCATCCTGGCCATGGCAGGAGAGGCAGTTGTCAGACAAGATCGGCAGGACATCGCGGCTGAAGGAAACAGGCTCGGCAGCGTGCAGCACAGCAGATTGGATGATGGCTCCGAGGGTGAGAACACGAAACAGCATGAGAGAAGGGATGAAATAACCAACGTCCGCAGTCATGTCTCGTGCCTGCTTTGGCTTTGGACTATTCGCTCAGGCCTGTCATCGGGCAGGGGTCGCGGCAGCCTTCCACGCCGGGTATTCCGCAGGTTCAGCCGTGTCTGGGCGGCATTTCTTCAGCGCGTCGTGACAGCGCAGGGCGAGCCTGGCAATGTCAGCGAGATGCGCTTTATCCTGGCGCGCCTCCTTGCTGGAGTTTTCCTTCTTCCATAATTCGTGAGCCAGTGTCATGGCATCATCGGCGCGGTTTTGTTTCAGCCTGGTCACACACATGAATTGGAGATCCTCATGCCAGCGGAGGTAGTTGGCTCCACGCTGTCCCACGCGCTCATACCGCAGACGGTAGCTTTCAAAGGCTGAATCAAGATCTCCAGCGCGTTCATGGGCTTGAGCAAGGACCAGCAGGGAGTCTTCCAGACGGTTGATATGCCCCTGCTCATCCGCGACCTGAAATGCCTCACACGCATGGCGAATGGCATCTTCATGCCTGCCGTCGCGACTTTCGTACTCCGCGAGATCACAGAGTGTGTCCACCAGATGCTCCCGGGCGGTCTGCAAGCCTTGCGTCGGAGTCTCCACAGGAGAGATTTCCCGGGCGATGGAGCAGGCTTCGCCCGCATGTTGAATGGATTCAGTTCGAAGTCCGGCATCAAATTCAAAGCGCGCCTGCTCCATGAGCAGCTTGATGATCGTTGTGGGTTCCACGTCACCTGATTTTTTGAGTCCGGCTATTTTTTCAGCCAGCCAGTCCACCCCGCGACGATGGTCGCCTTTGGCGCGAATGAGCCAGATATAGCGGTCTTCGACCCACTCCCGCTGCGTGCCGACGCGGGGTTCATGCTGACAGAGCTGCATACACTCCTGAATCAAGGCTTCAGCCATGGCATAATCACCCGCCTCCTTGAAGGCATCGAGGCAGGCGGACTTCACGGTGATGGTCGTGGCTGCGGGTATGCCCTGCTGCTTCAACTCCTGCAGTGTCTCCCTCGCCGCATCTGTGGCATTCTTGGGCAACCGCAATTTTGTCCAGGCACGCACGAGCTGACGCTTCACCTGGAACCACAGGGTGGAGTAGCGCTGCCCCTTTTGATCCAGGCGATGGAGCATATCCTCGATCAGCAACGGGGCCGTACTGCGCGCTCCATGGTCCACGACTTTGACCAAATAGGCCAGTTCTGCTTTCCAGGCGATCTGACTGTCGTGACCATGGATTTGACCGAGAACTTCGACCTGGGCCTTCAAGAGCGGCAGCGTGTGTTTGCGTTCCCCAATTGTGTCATAAAGCCCCCCGACACGCTTGAAGAGCTCCGCCTGAAGCGGTGGATCGTGGCTTAGCTTTTGGATTTCTTCGTGGCTGTTCTCCAAGGCCAGTTGGAGAGCTTCAGGGTTCCTGCCATTGGCGATCTCCACCGCCACGCGATCGAGCATCGTGGTGAGGAAGCCCACTGCTTGCTGCGCTCGTGCCGCCTCACTTTCAGCCATGCCTTGGGCCACACGTGCCTCATGAGCCTGCCAGAGGGCGACGCCGGCTCCACCGATGATGGCCGTGAGGCTCACACAGGCCGCGGCAAAGATGATGCGATGCCGCCGCACCCAGCGCCCTGTGAGATAGCCAATACTGGGAGGGTGAGCGAGTACGGGCTCATTTTGCTGAAACCTCTCCACATCGGCGATCAGCGCACCCACACTGTCGTAGCGGCGATCACGATCCTGTTCCAGGGCCTTCAGGATGATCCAGTCCAGATCCGCCGGGATACCAGACATGGAAAGCCGGGGCTTTGCCCCTTTCTCATGCCTCGTCGTCAGCTTCACCGTCTCCGTCATCTGCACCGAGGGGCGCACGGGCCGCTTCTCGTGCATGACGCGCAGCATCTCGGCGTGAGTCGTGTTCTCCCGGACGAGAGACTGGTAGGGCAGCGAGCCCGTGAGCATTTGATAAAATAGGACCCCGAGCGCATACACATCACTGCGGACATCGACATCTCTGCTGCCGCTGAGCTGCTCGGGAGACATGTATTGCGGCGTGCCCATCACATGCCCGGCACGGGTAAAGAATGCCTCCTGCGCAAAGCCCTCTGTCATGGCCTTGGCGATACCGAAGTCGATGATCTTCGGCACGGGCTTCCCATCCACTTCCGCGATGAGAATGTTCGAGGGCTTCAGATCGCGATGGATCATGCCCTTCTGATGCGCGTGCAGCACGCCGCCACAGGCATCTTTGAAAAGCGCCACTCTCTCCTGACACGCCAGATTCTTTTCCTGGCAGAAGTTGGTGATCGATGGACCGCGCACCAGTTCCATGACGAAATACGGCCTCCCATCCGACGTGGCTCCGGCATCCAAAAGCGCGGCAATGTGTGGATGCTCCATGCTGGCGAGCGCCTGCTGCTCCAGGCTGAAACGCGCAAGCACCTGGGAGGAATCCATGCCGCGCTTGAGCACCTTCAGCGCGACTTCACGCCTGACAGGCTCTATCTGCTCGGCAAGCCAAACGTGACCAAAGCCCCCCTCGCCCAGGCATTCATTCAGCCGGTAAGGCCCGAGGGTTTCGTCCATCGCTGCATCGGGCGGGGAATCATCCAGCATCTGAGCCAGGATGAACCGCTCATTGCCCAGGATGAAACTGGAGACGGGTTTGGGCATCATGTTCAGGGTGATTCGAAGGCTTTGAAGAGATCCTGCATTTCCTGCCTGATAAGATCAGGATCATCCGAGCCCAAAGTCAGTGCCAGCTCGCCTTCGATCCGTTCCCGAAATTGCACGCGCACGCGGCAGAGCGCCGTGCGAAAAGCCATGGAACTCATGCCTGCATCCGCAGCAGCCTCGTTGACGCTCATCTCGGGCATGGCTTGGGTAAGGTAGGGCATCAAGCTCTCAAACCGTTCACCCCGTCCCGAATCCTGATAGGACTGACCGAGCGATTCCAGGCTTCGCTGCAATAGATTGCGAGCCCATTCCCGGTTGTAGAGCGTCTCCAGATCCGCCTCCATGGTCGCACACTGAAGATAATGCTCTTCTGCATGACTGGTCGGGATGAAATGAACATGCTCGACTCCTCCGCCCCGTTTCAAAGTATTCTGCCTCTGCCAGTCCTTGCAGATGAAGTTCTCAAACGAAGTCAGCAGGAAGGCCCGCAGCCTGCCCCGTGCCTGATCCGCTTCTTCGAGCATCTCCCGCCGCAGCAGCCACAGAAAGAACCCCTGCACAACATCCTCAGCATCGTGCTCATTCATGCCACGTCGACGAGCCACAAAGTAGAGAGGCATCCAGTATGCCTTGCAGAGAGTTTCGAGCGCCACTTTTGACTCCGCCTCATTGCCATCACGCAACACCTGGAGCAGTGTCCAACG
>NZ_JBILYB010000118.1:0-18902 GCF_044378005.1 Prosthecobacter sp. | reverse complement strand
AGGTGCTTCTGCCATCGGGGGATGTAGAATTACGCGACTCGGAAGCTGAAGTTCATGCCATCGCTGCTTTTAGTGCGTCTGATCTTGTTGGGTCTCTGGGTGATAACGAACCGATGGCTCTGGCTGCCGACCAGACACACGGAGCTCAGATTTCTCGATCCATACCTCTGGAACTCCAGACGCTTTCTTCAGCATCTCCTCCACTGGCCCCAGCATCAGGCTCCAGCTCAAGCCTGTGCGATAGCGTGACTTCCACTCCCCGCGATGCACCAGCGTGTCTGCAGCGCCATGGCGCAGATATTCAAAGTGCCTCTTCTGGCCAAGAGCCAGCCGCAGCGGTGAGAGGTCTTCTGTAAAACTGACGATATGCATCCGCCGCACCGGTCCCTGACCAGCTTCCTCTTCATAAATCTGGATCGCCCCCAGTGCTGCCGCCGCTGCACCGAGACCGATGTCCCACACAATGAGCGGCTGCGCCTCTTCAGGATCAGCCCCATCAGGGAGACGGAGACGACGCGGCAGATGCGCGGACTCCAGCCAGGATGGATTCGTGAGTGATGTCGGGATAACTTCACCCGTCGTGACATGCCGGATGCACGCAGGCTCTCCTTCCGCGAGATGCAGTTCATAGTCACCCACGCGTGCCACGGGCGGCGGTGCTGGGCGTGGATTCATGATGGGGTGATCCATGTCATCCGCCTGCAGGATCTGCCGTTTCTCATGATAAAGCGTCAGGAAGCGATCCTCCAAAATGCTTGCACGGATCTCACGCATCATCTGGTGGTAGAAGTGGATGTTATGCTGCCCCATGAGCTGCCAGCCCAGCGGCTCCTGCGTCTTCGTGAGATGATGCAGATAAGCCCGCGAATACTTCGCACAAACGGGGCACGAGCAGTTCGGGTCCAGTTTGTCCTCGCTGAATTTATACACGCTGCGCCTCAGCTCCACGATCCCGCGTGAGGTGAAGCACGAGCCACGCTTTGCCACCTGCGTGGGGATGATGCAGTCAAACATGTCCACGCCGCGATGCACTGCCTCCAGCACATCCAGCGGCGTGCCGACACCCATCAGATAGCGCGGGCGATCCTCCGGCAGCAGAGCGGCGGTGAGTTCACACACATCTTCACGCTGATGTTTCTCCTCACCCACCGCCAGCCCGCCGATGGCGAATCCATCAAACGACAACTCCACCAGCCCGGCAGCGCTTTCTTTTCTCAAATGCGGATACAACGCGCCCTGAACGATGGCGAACATCGACTGCAGTGAGTCCTTCCGAGCCGCGAGACTGCGAACCGCCCAGCGCTGCGTCACTTGCAGGGCTGCACGCGCCGCCGCCTCATCCGCCGTGCTTGGGATGCATTGATCCAGCACCATCATGATGTCACTGCCGATGGCCATCTGCGTCTGGATGCTCAGCTCCGGGCTCAGCAGGATGCGCTGACCATCCACGTAGCTCTGAAACACCGCCCCTTCTTCCGTCATCGACCGTGAGTGCGGCAAAGAAAAAATCTGATACCCACCCGAGTCCGTGAGCACCGATCCCGGCCACTGCATGAAGCGATGAATGCCGCCCATCTTCCGAAACACCTCAGGCCCGGGGCGTAACAGCAGATGGTAAGTGTTCGCCAGCAGGATCTGTGAGCCTGACTCATGCAGCGTCTCAGGGAGCTGCGCCTTCACCGTCGCCTGCGTGCCCACGGGCATGAAGAGCGGCGTCTGGATCACCCCATGCAGCGTCCTAAACGTCGCCGCACGCGCTCGCGATCCGCTGGCACGGGCTTGAAGCTGGAAATCGAGTCGGGACGGAGGCATGACGGATCAGCCGCGTCGAATCTCTGAACCCTTGAACTGGATGCCGATGCGGAAGACTTTTTTCTTCCGGCATTCGATCTTGCCGGTTTGAAGGTCGAAGCGATCCGGGATTTCGATGACGTGGAGGTCGGTCTTGGCATGGAAGCCGCGCTCGGAGAAAATGTCGATGAGGATGGCGAGGGCTTCGGGGTCGTGGAAGAGCTTGTCCTCGGTGTTGATGTCGGCACGGCCGGAGATGGCGTGGCGCACGATGATCGGCATCATCTTGGACTCGATGAACTCGACGACGGCATCCATCAGCTCGGTCTTCTCGACCTTGTAGGCATCCAGGCGGCGCACGAGGTCCTGCCGCGCGTGGCGGATGATCTCGCTGGCGAGCGGAAGCTTGCGCAGGAGGTCGAAGGTACGCGGATCGAGCTCCAGGGAGCTTTGATACTCCAGCTCTTTGACGATGTTTTCCTGCACCAGCTCCAGCGGCATCTGCGCATTGATGAAGTGGTAGTGGAAGATCTCCTTCAGGGACACGAGCGCATCGTAGGTCTTCTCTTTGAAGACCTTGTAGCGATTCCGCGCCAGCGCGGGGTCGAAGTCAGTGGCACGCTCCTCCCACAGCTCGCCAAGGCCGGAACTGCGCACCTCCGCATTGTGCGCGAGCACTTCCTGGCCGCGCTTGAGCTGTCGCGCGATGCTTTCCGTCTCATCGACAAAGAGCACCATGATGTGGAAGATGGGCTGCTTGAAGTGCGCGGCGTCCGGTGTGTCGAGGAAGTCGCGGCGCAGGCGCACCATCTTGTCGAAGAGCATCTTGAGGCACTCCACCTGCACCTTCGTGCGTGGGAAGCCGTCGAGGATGGCGCCGTTTTGCTGCTCGGGCTCCAGCAGCTTGCGCATGAGGATGCCCACGACCTCGCGATCCCCCACCATGCCGCCGCGTGCCTTGATGGCGCGTGCCTCCGGTGTGTCGAGCAAAGCGCTGACGACGATGGGCTGCGCATCAATGCCGCGCACCTGGCGGATGAAGTCCGTGTTCGTGCCCTTGCCCGCGCCCGGCGCACCGCCGAGCAGAATCAGCTCCTTTGGGAAACGCAGATTCACGCGACCGTAGTCGGCTTCGAGCTGCTTCCAGACATGGTTGAAGATGAGCTGGGCGTCTTTGATCTCCAAGTCGGCTGGCGCGAGAGGCTTGGGGGAGGTTTCGGGCGTTTGGGAAGACATGGGTGGGTTTATTCCAAGGAGCCTGCACATTCAAGGAGCGGGACTTGCCAAGTCCCTGTTTTTGATGAGCGCACTTGGCAAGTGCGGCTCCTTGATTTGGCACTTAGCAAGTGCCTCTCCTTGTCACTGCACCGCCTTCGCGAGATCACTCTCCCAAAGCGTGAACTCAACCGGCTTGAGATGTGCCTTCACGGGATTCCGCCGGATGTATCGAACAACGTTACGCAAATGATCGCCATCTCGAATGAGGCGATCAAAGTAGTCGTGCTGCCAGAACTGGCCTTGAAGCCCGAGTTTCTCATGAATCACACCCGCCGTGCGTCGTTTCCAGGTGAAGAGCACCTTTTCGAGCAGCCATTCTGGATGCAGTATCATGAGCACATGAACGTGGTTCGGCATTATCACATACGAGAGCAGTTCATACCGCTGCTGGTCGAAGTAGGTGAGCGATTCGACAACGGCCTCGCGAAGTTCCGGCTGACGCAGGACACAAGAGCCGTGCCCATCATCCAGCCATTGGTCGATGCGGGCGGAGAAGAGTCTGTGATATTCCGCTTCGACCTCTGGTGACCATGGTTGCGGGTGAAGGTGAAGCCAGCGATCACGTTCCTGTTCTAGATCGTGCAGCATGTCGGCCGGCAACGAATCCGCCATGCGAAAGGTGATGAAGTAAGCTGCTCCCGGCTGCTGCCAGTGCGGCAGGTTGTTCCTCGTGACACGGATGTCTTCGAAGGGATTGAAGAACTTCATCTGGCAAGGCTAAACAAGGAGCGCGTCAAAGCAAGGAGCGGGACTTGCCAAGTCCCGGTTTGGAAAGCGCACTTGGCAAGTGCGGCTCCTTGATGTGGCACTTGGCAAGTGCCTCTCCTTGGGGCTAACCCTTCAGCGTCATCAGGTAGGCCAGCAAGTCGGCCACGCTTTGCTCCGGCAGTGCATCGAGCAATCCTTCTGGCATCAGCGAACGCCGGATGAATTTGGTGCTGCGGATGTCGGCTTTGGGGACGCGGCGGTCGGGGAGGCCGGCTTGGCGGATGACGACGGCGTCTTTGTCTTCGCTGACGAAGAAGGCGTCGATGAGGTCGCCGTGTTTCATTTCGACGCGGTAGATGCGGTAGCCGGGCTCCATCGCGGCGTTGGGCGTGAGGATGTTGCGCAACACGGCCTCCAGACCCATCGCGCCCGCGCCGGAGAGGTTGGGGCCGATTTGACCGCCCGCACTGCCGATCTGATGGCAGGCCATGCAGAGGGCGCTGAGGGCTTTTCCGTTCGCTGCATTGCCTTTCGGGGCCAAGGCGGTGAATTTGGCGAATTTGGTGTCGAGGGCCTTCGCGGCTTCTTCGGTGAGCAGCGGCGGGGTATCGATGGTTTTGGCGATGCGGGCACCTTTGCCGAGTTTTTCACCGGCTTTGAGATAGGTCGTATAGGTCTTATCCGGCCTATATGACCTATCAAAGCCGTTCCGAATCTCCTGAGCGCTCCGCGCCACCTTCCACACCCGAAACTCCATCATCGCGCCTTCGGTGCCTTTTTTGGGGCCACTCCAGGCGATCTGGCAGTTTTCCCATTTCGCGGGCGCGGGCTTGGTGCCGGTGGCGTCGAGTTCGCCGTTTTGGTAGATGCGGATGAGGCCTTGGGCATCGCGGGTGATGGCGAGGTGGGTCCAGAGATCGGGTGTCATGGGTTTGGTGGCCACGCAGACATCGTGCAGCTCGGAGCCGGCATAGACTCGGAATTTTCCGCCGAAGAAGTTCATGTCCACGCCGCCCTTCATACCGAGGAGGCTGTCTTCATTGCTGATGCCGGGCGCGAGCCGCACCCAGGCCTCGACGGTGAAGGGGCCGTCGAGCGTGATCTTGGAATCGACCCACGCGGTGTCCTGGCCGTCGAGCAGCAAGACCTCGCGGAAGATGCCGCCGAGCTGCTGCTGGAGATTCGTGATGGCGGGATCATCGCCGAGCACGGTGGCGAGTCGCTCGACGGTGGGGCCGTCGAGGTCGGCTTGGGGGAGTGTTTTGTCGAGCAAGGCGGTGACGATGGTCTTCGCGCCGGCTTTGCTGCTGGAGAGCGCGTTCAGGGCGCTGCGGCGCTGCGGCGGTTGAAGTGAAGGATAGAGCGCGAGGAGCTTCGTGGCGGCATCCGGCGAGCGTGAAGCGGCGAGGGCTTCGAGCGCGGCATCGCGTGTGAGAGGATCGGGATCGGATTTCGCGAGGGAGGCAAAGAGATCGGCTTCGGCGCTGCGGAGGTCGCGGAGGGTGGTGAGGATCAAGGAGCGGGAGTTGCCAACTCCCGCCGGGACTGGGCCAGTCCCGCTCCTTGCCAAGGCGACGAGATCGCTCTCCAAGCTCGTGAGCTGGAAGCTGCTGATGAGCTGGAAAGCGAGCGCTGGCGACTTTTGAAGCATCGTCTTCGCGGTTTCCGTCAGCAGCGGCGCGATCTGCTTCGCATCAAGCTTCGTGCGCTGGGTGAGCAGCTTCTCAGCGACGGCGGCGCGGGATTTTTCGTTCGTGAGGAGGGCTTGGAGAGCCTCGCCGACACCGGCTTCGGCGGGGAACTGGGCGAGGCGGAGGAGTTCTTCGTCATTCGGGGCGCGGTCGAGCTGCGGGAGCAGTTTGGCGACGCGGGAGGCGCTGGCTTTCGGCTCCAACGCGAGCGAGGCGAGCACGCGGGCCTCCACGGGTAGCTTCGCGGCGGCTTCGGAGTCGAGGAACTTCGCGACGAGGTCGGGATGACGCTCCAGGAACATGCGGACGAGGAAGCGCTCGAACTCGCGGTCGTAGGCCTCACGCACGGGGAGCTGCTTGGCACCGCGAGAGGAGGCGATGGTGGGGCCGTTGGGGAGGCTGGGTCTGGCGAAGGCGAGGAGTGTCGAGAGAGCTTTATATGCCTGGTCATTTCCAATCGTGAAACGCTCTCCCAAAGTCTGGGCAAGGACACGACGAGGACCACTGTGTTGATCCATGACAATGTCTTGAAACTCATCGGCGAGTTCGTGTGACGACAATTCAAATAGTGGGACTAGCGCCTGGCGAATCAATGGATCCGGATCTTTGCCTACTACCTTGAAAGTCTCATAGTCTAATCGATTGGGTTCGAATGGTCGATGAGCAGCCCATAAGCTTTGTATCCGCCGAGCTGAACCCGCCTGCTTGTTTAGTTGAATGGATTTGAGAAGTGCAGGATCGACCTGTTCATGTCGGTCGTTCAGCGTTTGCCACGCGAGATGCGCCTTAGCCACAGGCTCTGTGCCAAGCATCGCGACGAGTTCCTCGGTGCTGAGCTTGGTGTAGTCTGGAATGGCTTGAGGAGCGCGGACCTCCGAGTCCGCAGCGGGTAGAGCGCTGGCAACGCCTACTTTTGATGAAGCGACCTCGTTCGGAGTGTTCGGCGGCGTTGGGTGCTGGCGAAGTGCTGCGGACTCGGAGGTCCGCGCTCCGGTTGGCTTTACCCTCCAAATACGTCCCCGCGTCTTGTCACGGTCTGGATGCGCACGTGGCACTTCGTTGTGGGAGATGATCTTGTTGTACCAATCGACGATGTAAATGCAGCCGTCGGGGCCGTTGGTGAGGGCGACGGGGCGGAAGAAGGGATCGTCGCAGGTGATGAGGTCGGGTAGCTGGGCGAGCTTCCAATACGCGCCGTCGCGATGCATGGCGATGATTTGGATCTTGGAGGTGATGGGATTGGCGACGGCCATGGTGTGCGCGGCCTCTTTGTCTTTGAGCGAACCACTTTCGATCAACGCCAGTCCGCTCAAGCCCGTGCCGCCCATGCGGAACTCGGCCTGAGGCGGGAAATCGGGCTGGTAGCTCTTCTTCAATGCCTCCATGCCGCCGGGGTAGTAGGCGTATTCGTGGAAGGGCATGACGGGGTAGCCGTAGTCGTTGGCTTCCTGGATGAAGGTCTCGCCTTCGCCGGTGATGACGAGGCCCCAGATGTTGTTCGGGCCGGTGCTGATGACTTCAAATTCGCTGCCATCCGGCCTCATGCGGGCCATGCTGCACTTCGGCCAATCGACGACGACGTCGCTGCCAGGTTTGTGGACTTTGCTGTTGTTGAAGAGGCCCTGCGCCATCCAGATCCAGCCGCCGGGTGCCCGCGTGAACTGATGCGGAAACAAATGCGAGTCCTGCACGCCGAAGCCGGTGAGCACGACATCAAAGGTGTCCGCTTTGCCGTCGCCGTTGGTGTCTTTGTAGAGCTTTAAATCGTGGCCATGCTGGACGTAGCAGGTATCGCCCGCGCCCCAAGGCAGGATGCCGAGCGGAATGGCGAGGCCGTCGGCGAAGACGGTTCCGTTTGTGAGTCCACCCGCGGGAATCTTCGCGTTCAAAGACTCCCGCGGATAGACGAGCACCTTGTCCTTGCCCTTGCCCGCATACACGGCCTCAGCGGCAGCGGGGTTTTCATTTGAATCGACAGGATACTCCAGCGCGGTCTGCGTCCACAGGCGGCCGCGTTGATCGAAATAAACGCTGACGAATTTGCCGAGGCCTTCGCTCTCCTGCACGACGAGCTCGATTTCGTAGCCTTCGGGCAGGTGGAAGAGCTTTTGCTGCTCTTCGGCGGTTTTGGAGGTGCCTTGGACATCGTTGTAGCTGATGTCGCGCTTTGGCTTCGCGGCATCCGCCTGCGGTTTCGGCGGCAGTTTGGCCTTCATGCCTTCGATGCCGCCGATGCTCTGCCAAGTGGGCGCACCGGGCGTCGCGGGCAGTTCTTCAATCGTGACCTCTTTGACCTGCACGAGGCAAACGCCGCCGCTGTGGACCTGCGGGGCGATGTGGCCGTCGAGGGCGATGTTCGGGTCGGTCTCGGTGTAGTCCATGCAGTGGACGCCGTTGATCCAGGTCTGGATGCGCGGGCCTTCGGCGCGGATGCGGTATTCGTTCCAGCCGAAGACGTCGATGGCCTTGTCGAGTGCGGCCTGCTGCTCAGGCGTGGGTGCCCAGATGACCTTGTTGCGGCGATGCTCGTCGTAGATCTTGCCGAACCAGCCCGCGCCGCAATCCACCTGATAGCCGCTCATGGCGCTGCCCTCGCGCACGGAGCGGATCTGGATGCCGCTGTTGAGCATGCCAGTCTTCGGATCGCCGCTGACTTTGATTTTGAGCTTCAGCTCGAAGTTCATGTATGACTTCTTCGTGCTGATGAAGTCGTTCTTTTTGATCTTCTCCGTCGTGGAGCCGCCGGTGATGACGCCATCCTCGACACGCCACATGGCGGGATCATAATCCCAGCCGTCGAGCGTTTTGCCGTCGAATAGAGACACGGGCTCGGCGTGGCAGAGAGCGGAGAGCAGAGAGCAGAGAGCCAGAAGAGAGAGTGGTCGGCGCATGGTCGGGAGAATACGAGATGAAGGCGACAGGCTAGCAGGCCGCCATGCACGGTGTCATGCCTGAAATGCACCTGCGCGTGACAGAAGCTGGATCGGCAGGTTTAATGAGGGGCGATGATTTTGAATACTGACCTCCAAGAAACCACCCTCGACGGCCCGAAGACGCGGCGCTGGGTGGTGGAGGCGGCGGCTTGTGCGGAGATGGGGAAGCACCGCATCGCGCGGCTGGGGATGGATGAGGCGCTGCCGCCTTACCGACGGGTGCGGATGAAGCCGGAAGGGAGCTTTGTTTTGGCCTGCGTGAGTGGTTCGGGCGAGATCCTGCTGGACGGGAAGTGGCTGCGGGTGAAGCCCGGCATGGTCTGTCTGGCTCCGCCGCGTGTCCTGAATGCCTTTTATGCCACGGGCAAGGAGCGCTGGTGCTTCGCCTGGATTCGCTACGAGGAGCCGCCCTTTGTCACGCCTGTCGTCGGGGCGGCATCGCCGGTGATGCCGACGGCTCAGGCGGATGAGATCGTGCGGCTAATCGCCGGACTGCGTGCCGAGTGGGAGGGCGAGCGCGAACAGCGGCTGCTGCATCATTGGCTGGAGCTGCTTCATGCCACGATCCGCCGCATCGCCCAGCCGTGGCGGAGTCAGGAGCCGCGTGTGGCTCGGCTGTGGGCGGACGTGGAGCAGGATCTGATGCGCGACTGGACGCTCGCCGAGCTGGCGCATCGCTGCCATTGTAGCCCCGAGCATCTGCGGCGGCTGTGTTTGAAAGAACTGGGCCGCAGCCCGATGCAGCACCTCACCTGCCTCCGCATGGAAAGAGCCCGCCAACTCCTCGAAGCGAGTGATGACAAACTCGAAGTCGTGGCCGCAAGCGTGGGCTACGCGAATGGCGCGATCTTTTCCCGAGTCTTCCGGCGCTGGGTCGGCGTGGCTCCGGGGGAGTATCGGGGGCGGGGAACTTGATGGGAAAGCTTGGCTCAGAGGTTGCAAGAGCATGGGCAGCGTGGCTTCATGCGGGGCATGAAACTCCTACCACACACTCTCTGCGCCTGCGTGCTTGCCCTCGCGGCTGTCGTTTCCGCCAAAGATGCCCCTACTGATGTGCTGCCCGCCACGGTGAAACCTTGGGACCAGCATTATGTGGATTTTGAAGTGGGCTACCTTTGGAAGGTGGGCGGTGATACGCCACTCGATTACGGCATGGTGCCGGTGATGCTGACCTGGCGCTCGCCGGAAGTGCTGGGGCTGGACTTTGCCAATGGCTCGAAAGTCATCGTGCGCAATCGCCTCACGCTCCTCGGTCAGTGGGTGGAGACGGGTCCTGAGAACCATTACTTCGGCCTCATGGGCGCGCCTTCCATCGAATGGTGGAATGCAGCGGGCACTTGGTCTGTCTATGCAGGCATCGGCGGTGGTGCGGGCTGGCTTGATTCGCAAGGAGTCGTCGGTGGGCAGGGGCAGGACTTCACGCTGAACTGGTTCGCCAATGCCGGCATCGCCCATGCGATCAATGAAACGACGCAGATCCGCGTGGGCACGATGTTTCAGCATCTGTCGAACGGCGGTGCCACGGATCCCAATCCGGGTGTGAATTCGCTCGGCGTCACCATCGGTCTTTCCTGGGGTTTCTGATCTGTGTCTATGTTCAGCATTGTTGAGGCCATCCGTGAGCGTGCGCAGCCTGAGGCCACTGCGCTGGTGCAAAAAGATCGTTCGTTGTCTTATCGTGAGTTGTTCGAGCGCTGCGATGCCATCGCGGCGGTGATCCGCCCACATCTCGTCGCTGAGCCGGGGCGTGTGGATCGGCTGCGCATCGGGGTGCATTTCCCGAGCTGCCTCGACTATGTGCCGCTCGCGCTTGCGACTCTGGCTGCGGGAGCCTGCTTCGTGCCGATCCCCGATGAGCTGGCTGAAGAGGAAAAGCGTGAACTGCTGACGCGCACGGCGCTGGATCTGGTGCTCGTCATCGAATCTGCTGCGGCCTGGCTGCCTGCAAATGTCACGCGTGTTGGCACTCTGGAGGTGAATGCACAGCCAGTGGTGATCGCCCGAGTGCCGTCCACGACGGAGGCTGGCTTTCCTCGCGATGCTTTTGAGGCGCTGAATCCCGCCTTCATCCGCTTCAGCTCGGGCACCACGGGAAAATCCAAAGGCGTGCTGCTCTCCCACGAATCTCTTTTGCAGCGCATCACCGCAGCGAATGAAGGCCTGCGCATCGGCCCGGGGGATCGCATCCTCTGGGTGCTGCCGATGGCGCATCACTTCGCCGTTTCCATCGTGCTGTATCTCTACCACGGAGCCACGACGATCATTGAGGAGACGCATCTCGGCGAAGATCTGCTCCGCGCCGGTGCCGAACAAAAAGCGACCGTCATGTATGGCAGCCCGGTGCATTACCGGCAGCTCGTTGAAGCCCCCGATGTGAGCCAGTGGACGACGCTTCGTCTCGCTATGGCGACTGCTGCCGCCCTGGATGCAGCCACGGCAGAGAAATTCCGCGTGCGCTTCGGCATCGATCTCGTGCAGGGGCTCGGCATCATCGAACTCGGCCTGCCCGTGCTGAATCTCGCCGGTGCGGTGGGAGCTCCGGAAGCCATCGGCCTGCCGCTGCCTGCCTACGAGTGTCTGCTGAAGGATGATGCTGGCCAGGAACCCGCCACGGGTGAACCCGGTGAGATCTGCCTGCGCGGTCCGGGCATGTTTGATGCCTATCTTGATCCCTGGCTGCCGCGTGCGCAGGTCGTCGATGACGCGGGTTGGTTTGCCACAGGCGACCTGGGCAAGCGCGATGCTGCCGGGCGCGTTTTCATCTGCGGGCGCAAGAAGACGCTGATCAATGTCGGCGGCATGAAGGTCTTCCCCGAGGAGGTGGAGGCCATCCTGGATTCGCATCCGAAAGTGCAGCGTTCCATCGTGGAAGCCCGGCTGCATCCGCTCTACGGCGAGGTTCCCGTGGCCCGCTACATTGCCAGCGCTGAAGGCGCACCGACGGCGATGGAGTTGCGCAATCACCTGCGCGCTCATTTGGCAGGCTACAAGATCCCACTCATGTTCAATGCTGTCCCCGAACTGCCTCTGACGGCGAGCGGGAAGCTGAAGCGTGCGTAGTAAGTTCATCCCTTCTCCTTCAAAACGACAAACCCTGCGGTGATGAGCCGCAGGGTTTGTTGTTTGAGAGAATTTCAGCGCGCTACGATCAGGCCACGATGGGGTGCAGGTTGGCCTTGCACCACTCGCCGTTCTGCTTGGTCACGCCATCGGGATCTTCCACGGCGATGTGGGCTTCATCTTCGCAGATGATCCAGCCGGAGTAATTGCGGGCGACGAGCCATTCGGTGATTTTATGGAAGTCGAGTTTGCCCGTGCCCATCTGCGCCCAAGGCTCGGCTCCGTTGCCGGAGTAGTCCTTGTAATGGATGTGGTTCACGAGGTGCTGCCACTTGTTCAGCGTGGCGATGACGTCCATGCCGCCGCGGATGATGTGGCCCACGTCGGGCGTCCAGCCGGTGACCTTCGGGTCGAGGCTGCTGAGGACGACGTCGTAGTCTTCCTGAGTGCGGACGAGGGAGGCTGGCGGGCTGTTCGGGTGGTAGGAGCAGACGAGGCCGGCATCATGAGCACGCTGGGAGACCGCGTTGACGTTCTTGGCGATGTTTAGGCGGCGCTTCTGGAGGTCGTTCTTGCGGCCACTTGGAAGAGTCACCGTGCCGAGCATGGAGCCGGGGAAATGCTTGAGGAGATCGATGGTGAAGTCAGCAGCTTCGCGCTCATTCGGAGCTTCGGTCTCGCCATCCCAGGCGCAGACGAGCGCCAAGCCGGCGAGCTTCATATTGTACTGCTGGAGGGTGTCCTTGAGCTTGATGGGATCGCAGAAGTCACCGAGCCAGTATTTGCAGCAGCCGAGTGCGCTCTGGGAGATCTCGAGCACCATGGGCTCGATGCCTGTGAAGCCGGCCTCGGAGGCCACTTTGATCATGTGATCGAGTTTGTTATCATAGCCCTTGCCCGTGCCCTGCATGAACCAGGTATAGACTTCGGAACCGAATTGGATTTTGCCCATGTTGTCGATGTTCGTTGGTGGTTTGGTGTGTGAGAAAATCGCGCCCGTGAACGAGCGCGCATCTATTTGAGACGACACCGTGCTTTGTGTCCAGCCTCGAAGTTCAATCGTGTGAACTTCAACGGCGGCGACGCCGAAGGCTCATGATGCCGGCGATGCCCAGGAGCAGCGCCCCAGCAGGCTCAGGTACAGCAGCGAACTGGCTGCTCATCACCGCATCGGCGATCAAGGCCCCTGCCGCAGCACCGTCATCAGCGGCTTTCTGGAAATTGGTGCCACCATAGACGACGCTGCCAGCCGCCTGATCCGCGGCTTCATTGAGACTGTTAAAGTTGAAGGTGAAGTCGGCCAGGCCGTCTCCATCCGTATCGCTACCCAGGGTAAACGTGTAAGTCGCCGGGTTGACGTAATCATCCAAGATGCCTTTGGCCGCCGTCGCCAGGATGGCCTGCTCGGCGAAGTAGGAGGGCATGTCTGGCGAGTTGAGCAGGGGAGACCAGGCACCATCGGGGGCGGTGGCCGCGTTGCCATCCGCGCCACCATTTGCGATCGCCGTCACCGGGCTCCAGAAGTCCGTCTCATACTTCGTGTCCATGAGGACGATGCTGGCATCTGCGAGCGTGACATTCAGCGCGGCGTAGAGGCGGGCACTTTGCTCCAATGAGAGCGACTGCGAACTGACAATCCCTGCCGCCACCTGATTCCAGAGGCCAACATTCGTCGTCGTGCCTGTGGCACCTTCCCAGAAAAGGGCGGCCTCGGTTTGCTCAGTGGTGCGTGCGCCACCGGGGTTCGCGCTGGAGCCGAGAGTTTTTACCGCATTGTAGTCCGCCGCGTAGGCACCCGTGGCCATGTAGTCGGGGTTTGACATCCCGAGCGTGCCATTGAACGCCGTCGTGCCAGAGATGGCGAAAGTGTTCACGCTGCCCCAGCCTGGGATGACCGCATCATTCACCGAAGTCGGAGCCCAGTAACCCGCACTGCCCACGGGGTTGTAGATGCCTGCATTGTTGGCATCGCTGGCACCATCTGTGGCGCGCCAGTTCAGGATGTCCTGAGCCACGAGCGTGCCGAAGTTGATGCCATCCAGCCGCGCCTGATCATCCGGCAGGGCGGTGAGCTGGTTCGAGTAGAGGGTGGAAAAGGTGCCCGACATGCTGCCGTAGAGGTCGGCCAGCACGGTGTAGGCCGCTGCCGAGACCGCAGCCTCTATGTAAGCCCCGCTAACCGCTGTGCCGCTGGGGCCGCTGTAGCTGCCCTGCGTGTAGAGATTGTAGTTCCCGGCGATGCCCTCGACGGCGTTGTAGATCGCCGTATTCAGCATCGCCATGCTGCGGGCGACCTCGGGGGAGAGCTGGTCGGAATTGCGCGCAGCAGTCAGCGCATACTCATTCCAGTCGCTGATCATGTCCGCCCGCAAAGCGCTCACGCTGCCTGCCAGGAGGAGCACTCCTGCGGCAAGGGAACGGATCGTCGATGAACGGAAAAGGAGCATAGTCAGGGCAAATTTTCGCCCAACCAGCCTAAATCATCAAGTTTTATTATAATTTCTATAAACTGACCATCACAAGCCGACTTGCCGCCCCACCTCAACTGCCGCGCGCCGGTAGGCCCCTCCCTCACCTAACATCGCCACCACTTCGGCGAGGTCCCGCTCCAGGCTGGCGCGACGTTCGTGATCCGTCAGCAGGCTCACCATTTCCGCCCCGAGCGTGTCTCCCGTCAGTTCCGTTTGGACGAGTTCCCGCACCACATCCCGCTTCGCCAGGATGTTCACGATGCCGATCTTCTCGATCTTCACCACCAGCTTCGCCGCGACATACGTCAGGGCATTCACCTGATAGACCAGCGCATACGGCAGGCCAAAGCAGGCCGCCTCCAGCGTGGCGGTGCCACTGGCCACCGCGCCCGTCTGGCAGCGCTGCATCAGATCATAGACCGTGCCCACCTCGATCCAGCCTTTCGCCTCCGGCAAGCCGGCGGCATCAGCCATCTCACGCATCGTCTGGGCGAGCTGCTCATTCGCCGCCGAGACGGCAAAACGCGCCGTCGGTACCTGGAGCCGGATCGCCAGCGAGGCCTGGAGCATCACGGGGAAGAGACGCTTCACCTCGTTCAGCCGACTGCCGGGGAACCAACCCACGAGGCCCGTCTCCCGCTTCCAGTCCCGATGCAGCGTATGCACGCGATCCACCATCGGGTGCCCGCCGAAGACCGTCGGCAGACCGCTCTTTTCATAAAACTCCTTCTCGAAGGGGAAGATGCAGATCATGAGGTCCAGCACCTTCGCCATCGTCTTCACGCGCCCTTTCTTCCAGGCCCAGACCTGTGGGCTGATGTAATAAATCAGCTTCCCTGTGTAGCCGCCCAGGCGCAGCGCCTTCGCCAGCCGGAGATTGAATCCTGGGTAGTCCACGAGCACCACCGCATCGGGCCGCTCGCGCAAAATCTGCTCCACAGAAGCAGTCATCTTGCCTTTGAAATAGGAGTACATCTTTAGCACCTCCCACAGGCCCACCACCCCCGCCTTCTCCACCCAGTCCTCGATCCCCTGCCCTGCGGCCTCACGCATCTGGCGACCGCCGAGTCCCGTGAATTTCACCTCCGGCCACATCGCCAGCAGCTCGCGGATCAGCCCAGCGGCATGGGTGTCCCCGCTGATTTCGCCGGCGATGAGGTGGAGATGCATGAGGGAGGTTGACGGTTGTTTACAGTGGTTGACGATGGTTGACGGTTGTTCTCCAAGCCACTGTAAAAAACAGTCAACAACCGTAAACCACCGTCAACGGCTCGGCCTTCATCCCGCCAGCGCGGCGTTCTTCTCGATCTGATCCGTGATCTCTAGGGCGATGCGCACTGCCTCGGCACCTTCCTGGCCGGTGACGACAGGACGTTTGCCAAGTCGGGCGCACTCGACAAAGGCGGCGATCTCCAGCTTCAGTGGCTCGTCTTTCTCCACCTCCACCGCCTCGCGGATGATCTGCATCCCGTCCTTCCGGTAGATCCAGCCGCTCTGCTCCTGGTAGTCGAGGCTCAGATAGCTGTCCTGCTGGAAGACGCGGATCTTCCGCATCTTCTCGGGGCTGATGCGGCTCGCGGTGATGTTGGCGATGCAGCCGTTGGCGAACTTCAAACGCGCGTTGGCGATGTCCTCGCGGTTCGTCAGCACATTGATCCCCACGGCGTCGATCTGCACCAGCGGGCTCTTCACGAGGTGCAGCACGATCTCGATGTCGTGGATCATCACGTCCAGCACCACGCCGATGTCCATGCTGCGGTTCGGGAAAGGCGAAAGCCGGTGCGCCTCAATGAAGCGCGGCTGGTTCATCCGCTCTTCGAGCTGACGCAAAACCGGGTTGAAGCGCTCGATGTGCCCCACCTGGAGAATCACGTTCTTTTCCTGCGCCAGAGCGATCATCGCCTGCGCCTCCGCATAGCTCTCCGAGATCGGTTTCTCCACCAGCACATGCACACCGGCATTCATCAGCGGCTCCGCGATGGGGCGATGGTAGATCGTCGGCACCGCCACCGTCGCCGCATCCACTCGTGAGGCAAAGTCCGTCACATCACTCGCCGCCTGCGTACCATACTGCGCGGCAAACTCCGCCGCTCTCGCCGGATCAGCATCATACACCGCTGCAAACGTGATCGCCCCGCCGCTCTTCGCCGCGATCTCGGCCATGATACGGGCGTGATTCTTGCCGATGGCTCCGACACCGGCCACGCCGATACGGAAAGGAGAAGGTTGAGTTTCCATGTGGGGTCTTGTTTAAAGAAGCCCGCGCCCCGTGGCAAAGGGAAACTGCTCTTCCGCGCCATCCCCCCGTGATCAATCTCAAGATCACCCTCGACAAATCTCCGCGCTCCCGCTTTCATCCGCGCTCCATGCCGCTCTCCCTCGATGATATTCTCAATGCCGCCGACGAACACAAAGCCAGCGATGTCTTCCTGATGGAGGGTGAGATCCCTCGCATGAAGATCAACGGACAGCTCATGCTCTTCGGTGACGAGCCCATGCTGCTCAATCAAATGGTCGGCCTCTGGCAGGCCTGCGGTGCCAGCCCCGATGGCGAGACAGACAAAGACTCCGGACTCGTCTCCACCAGCCACACCCGCTACCGCGTCAATCTCCACAAAGCCATCGGCCGACTCGGCGTCGTCATGCGCCGCATCCGCACCGATCTCCCCGTGCTCGGCAATCTCGGCGTGCCCGACTGGCTCCTCACCAAATGGGCCATGAAATCACGCGGCCTCATCCTCATCACCGGCCCCACCGGCATGGGAAAAAGCACCACCATGGCCGGACTCCTCCAGTGGATGAATGAAACCTGCGCCCGCCACATCGTCACCATTGAGGACCCCATCGAGTTCATGTATCCGAATAAGTCCAGCATGTTCACCCAGCGTGAAGTCGGGCGTGACACCGCCACCTACGCCCGTGGCGTCCGTGCCGCCATGCGTCAGGCCCCCGACGTCATCATGGTCGGCGAGATCCGCGATCTCGAGACCGCCCTCACCACCCTCCAGGCCAGCGAGACCGGCCACCTCGTGCTCGCCTCCATCCACAGCGACAGCGCTGTCGATGCCGTGGACCGCCTCGCCCATCTCTTCCCGCCCGAGCAGTCCGCCCTCGGCCTCCACCTTCTCTCCCAGCAGCTCATCGGCGCCCTTTGTCAAAAGCTCCTCCCCCGCACCGACGGAGCCATGCACCTTCTCGTCGAGTATCTCGAAAACGGCGGTGCCGTGAAGCAATGGATCGCCAAGCAGGACATCGACAACATCCGCAACTACATGCAGCGCGGCAACGACCCCAACTGCTGCACCTTCCTCACGAACATCGTCCGCGCCTACGAAGCCGGCCTCATCTCCGAAGCCGAAGCCATCGGAGCCTGCGGCAACGAAGTCGAGTTCAAACGCGCCGCGCGTGGCATCTCGTGAAGTGGCACATCAGATAGCCGCCCCCCGCCGGGCAGGGAGCGCGGGCTGTCTCGAGTTTTGTTCGCCGTGCGTGTCGGGCCTAGTACAGATGATTCCCGTGACGGATCACCTTCGCCCAACTACCTGGCATCCTCGGCGATGTTTTCGTAGGCCAGGGTGTCCTGGCGCACGAGGAACTCGGCCATGATGTCCTCCAGCTCCATGAGGCTGGAGATGTGGCTGAACCTGCTGCGCAGGAATTTGCCACCTGGCAGGCTCTTGGTGTAGTTCATGAGCCGCGTGCGCATGGAGCGCATGACTTCAAACTCGCCGCCGCGTGTGCTGCGTGCCATGGCCATGGTGCAATGACGGCGCATGAGATCAAAGCGCTGCTCCACGGTGGCGGACGGCAGATGCTGGCCGGTGAGCAGGTAGTGCTTCGCTTCACGGAAGACCCAGGGATTGGTCATGGCTGCGCGGCCGATCATGACTCCACGGACGTTGGTCTGCGCGCGCCGCACTTCGACATCGGCACCGGAACTGAGGTCGCCATTGCCGATGATGGGAATTTTCACCGCGTCGGCGACCTGCGCAATGACCTCCCAGTCGGCATGGCCGCTGTAACCCTGCGCTTTGGTGCGCCCATGCACGGAGATGGCCTGGATGCCGCAGTCTTCGAGGATTCTGGCGACTTCGACGGCATTGATGCTCTGTGCATCCCAGCCGATGCGCATCTTGGCGGTGACGGGGATGGACACGGCTTTGACGATGCCTGTGGCGACGCTGGCGAGGAGGGGGCAGTTCCGCAGGAGGGAGGAGCCGCCGTTTTTGGAGACGACTTTGTTGACGGGGCAGCCGAAGTTGATGTCGATGAAGTCGGGTTGCTTCCAGTCGATGATCTTGCGCGCCGCCTCGCCCATGCGTTCGCCATCCGAGCCGAAGAGCTGCACGCCGAGCGGACGCTGCGAATCATCGAAGTCGGTGTAGTGCCGCGTGCGGTCGTCGCGCTGGAGGATGCCCTCGGCGGAAACAAACTCCGTGACCATGACATCGGCGCCCAGTTCTTTGCAGATGGTGCGAAACACGACATCCGTGACCCCGGCCATGGGGGCCAGGTAGAGCGGGAAGGATTCGTGATTCAGCCAAGGGAGCATGGTGGCAATCTAGCGAGGGACTAAGTCTGGGCAAGGTTCGTGCTTGTTGAACCCAGCAGTTCAGGTGCAATACTAAGATCAATGTCAGACATTCCCACATCACCCGCTTCCGATGAATCCGACACCCTCAAAACGGTGGAGAGTCATGGATCGGATCAGGTGAATCCCAGCTCGCAGGAGCGAACCATCGAATCTGACACCCGCCATGAAGTCAGTGAGGTGAAGCCATCTTCAGAGCAGACTTTGGCAGGCATCAAACTGGAAGATCTCCCCCTGATCAGTGGCGCGGAGCCTAGGCGGTGTTTGAAAACCCTCAACAACCGTATCTGAGCCAGTCGATGATGGAGGCGAATTGAATGAGGGAGAGGAAGTGAAGGGCAAGCTTGTCGCGCCTTGTGCTTGAGCAGGCCCAACGTTT
>NZ_JBILYB010000117.1:0-19052 GCF_044378005.1 Prosthecobacter sp. | reverse complement strand
CGTGGGCGGCTTGCGCGGCCTGTGGGAGCTGGAGATGGACGCAGCACTCAAGGCCGACTTTGCCAAAGGCCTCGTCGCGAGCGCGAAACTGGCGGCGGAATGGCTTTCACTCGCGAAGCAATTCGACAATGCGGACACGAGCTATTTTGAAATGGACTGGCGTGTGATGAACAAAGACTGGAAGCCGCAGAAGACCGAAACCGAAGCGCAGGACCTGGCGCAGGCGCAGATGCGGATCTTCAGCAAACTGGCTCCGCGTCGAGGTAAGGAGACCGCGTTTATCCGCGAACCCACAGCGGCGGCCTGGATCGTTACGCTGTTGCCGGATGCGGCACTTCTGAAGCAACACAGCGCCGAGGTGGCGAAGGTGATCGCGCACTACGACTACACGAAGCTCTACTACTCGCAGTTCTTCTGGGTGGAGATGGCCTGGGAGAGGCTGCGTGCAGCTGAACTCTAATTCTGCCCGGGTCTTTGAATTCGGGCAGGCACATCATTGATGGAGAAGCCTGCAGCACGCAGGCCATCCCAAATTTGCACGAGAAGTCCGAGCGGTGTTTCGGTATCAGCTTGGAGTTCGAGTTTGGCCTGAGGATCGGACTGTTTGAGCTTCGTCAGAGCAGCGGCGAGCTGATCCACAGCGACAGGATTTCCATCGAGCAGGAGTTCTTTTTCCGGCGTCACCGTGATGGATTTACGCACTTCATCCGAGGCTGCGGCAGAGCCCATCGACTTCGACTCCGGCAGGTTGATCTTCACCTGCACTTTCTTTTCCCGGAAGGTGGTGGTGGCGATGAAGAAGATGAGGAGGATCACCATGATGTCGATCATCGACACGATGGGGATCGCTGGCACCGGACGGCGGCGGGGGCGGAGGTTGAGTTGCATGGCTCGGCTTGGCTGACTCAGTTCCGGCTCGATGAGGGGGCTGCGCGCTGGACCTCGAAGTGAGCAAAGAAGGTCTGGATTGTCTCATGCATGATGGACTCCAGCCTCACGGCCACCTGATCCAGGCGGCGAACAAAATAGGTGTGCGCCACCACCGAGGGAACGGCCACGAAGAGACCCGCGATGGTGCAGCGCAGGGCCACGCCGATCTCCTTCGCGACTTCGGTGGTGTCAGGTCCAGCCTCGCTACCAAAGGCGGAGAACATGCCGACGAGTCCGGCAGTGGTTCCGAGCAATCCTAAAAGCGGAGCCACGGTGACCATGACCTCCAGCATGGGGATGCCGCGCTCGAGATGGTGCAGTTCCTCCTTGGCACGAGCGGTCAGCGTATCCACGCATTCCTGACGCGAGGAAAAGGTGCCGCTAATGGCAAGTGCGCCGAGTTTGGCGAGAAGAGATTCGTCACGATCGAGAAACTCCTGGAGCGGCTTGATGTCTCCTTTGGCGGCATAGTTCGGCAGAGATCGAAGCTGACTCATGACACTCGCAGGGAGCACCAGATGATCGCGCAACCGAAGCCAGGCCGAGATGATCACCGTCACAGCCAGGAAGGAACACAGCACGATGAAGAGCATCACATAGCCGCCTGTGGCGAGGAACTCTCCGAGTTTCCCCAGACCTGTGGTGGTGGTCTGGGCAGCGGCAGCAAGGATAGGGGGAATGGAACTCATGATACGTGACGAGGTATTCGTGAGGCGGCGGTATCCTGCAAGAACGAATAATCATACCGCACTTCAGCAGGAGCTACATTGTCCTAGCCCAAGCGCTTAAATCGTTGTCTTTCCCAGTGCCCTGAACTTCCCCGGTGCCATGCCTGCGTAGCGACTGAAGTGCCGCGTGAAGGCGCTTTGGTCACACCAGCCAGTCTCGATGGCGATGTCGGCGAGGGATTGATCCGTCTCCCGCAGCAGGCGCGTAGCTTCATCGAGGCGGAGCTTGTGCAGCAGTTGCAGCGGGCTCATTTGAAACAGTCGCTGCACGCGCTGCTCGAACTGATACACGCTGAGCCCGGCCTTCGTCGCGATGTCCTCGATGCGCAGGCTCTCGGTGTAATGCGACTGCATCATTTTCAAAGCGGAGGCCAGTTCCGCGAAGCCGGTCGCTTTATCACTTGGGGCGTTCAAATCACGCGAGATCCCGGTCACCCCAATGATGTGGCCTTTGGCGTCACGCAGCGGATGCTTGGTGGTCAGGCACCAACCGGCTTTGCCACCGGGGTAGATGTGCAGCTCGAGCTGGTGCTCCACACGCTTGCCCGTTTTCAGCACCAACTCGTCCTGGCGGGTATAACTGACCGCCAGCGATGCCGGATAGACCTCGGCGGGCTTTTTGCCGATGAGCTTCGTTTTGTCCCCCCCAGCACAGCGGGCCGCCATGGTCTGATTCACGACGACATAGCGCCCGAACTTGTCCTTGATGAAAAAGACGACATCCGGCAGCGCATCGAAAAGCGCCTCCGTGACGGCGTGATCCATGAAAAGGTCGGTGGTGGCCATGAATTGGCTGAAATGGCAGGTTCACGGCCAAAAAGCAATCAAGAGCCACTTGGATTTATGATTCATGAATGCTGACTCATGAATCCAGAATCCCAAATGTGGTCCGGCGTCTTCCCGGCAGTCCTCACTCAGTTACACCAGGATCAATCGCTGGATCTCGCGGCCTCCGAGCGGCATTGGCAGGCACAGATCGACGTTGGCGTCTCCGGTTTGATCGTGTGCGGCTCACTCGGTGAAAATCAGTGCCTCCAGCCGAATGAAAAACGTGCGGTGGTCAAACACGCCGTCGAAGTCGCCGCTGGCCGTGTGCCGGTGATCAGTGGTGTGGCGGAGATGAATACCCGCAGCGCCGTGAGCTACATGCAGGACTGCGAAAAGCTCGGTGCCTCCGGCTTCATGATCATGCCACCGATGGTTTATAAGAGTGACCCACGCGAGACGCAGCACTGGTTCCGCACGCTCGCCAAAGCCACGCCGCTGAGCTGGATGCTTTACAATAACCCAGTCGGCTACCACACCGATGTCACGCCGGAGATGTTCGTCGAGCTGGCCGACATCCCGAACCTGCACGCCATCAAGGAAAGCAGCGCCAATACTCGCCGCATCACGGAGCTGCGCAATCAAACCGGCGACCGCTACCGCATCTTCACGGGTGTGGACGATCTCTTCCTCGAATCCGCCATCCTCGGCATCGACGGCTGGGTTTGCGGCAGCGGCATCGCCTTCCCGAAGGAAAATCAGCAGCTTTGGGATCTCGCCAAAGCTGGCAAGTGGGACGAATGCCGCGCCCTCTACCGCTGGAGCCAGCCGCTGATGAAGCTCGATACGCACCTCCACTTTGTGCAATACATCAAGCTCCTCTGCCAGGAGACCGGCCTAGGCCAGGAGTGGGTCCGCGAGCCACGTCTGATCCTCGCCGGAGCCGAGCGCGAACAAGTGCTGAAAATCATCCGCGATGCGCTGGCGAAGCGGCCAAAGTGAGCTGATGTGGCTCCGCCATGCCTCACTCCACTCTAGCGCTCGGTTTTGGCCATCGGCCGGATGATCCTCACCGGAGGACGCGTCTTGATGTGCATCTGCACCTCGATTTTCCCGAGGGGCCGCTTTCGCTCGGGGAACAGTCTGGCACCGCTCCAGGTGTGGGAGCGCAGGTGACGCTCCAGGAGATCGTGGAGCGATACCTCGACCATGTGCGAGCCTGCGGATGCGAATGGCTGGCTCCGCTCGCCGCTGAGGAAAAACGGACCGGGAGAAGATTCACACCCCACGAAATCCAGTCCCACATGCCGCCACCCTCACCACCCGTGCAAGTTCTGGAGGCACCGAATCTTGGGCGAAGCGGCAAACCCACCGCTGATGTGTTGCGGCGTATTCGCGAAGCGATCAACCAGGGCGATTTTGAAGCTCTGGAAAGTCTGCGGGATGAACTCAACGACGAAACAGTCCGCACACTGGCCCAAGAATGGCACGCAGACCTGCCATGGAGCACCAAGGACGCGTATGCCTCGCTGCTGCAGGACCAGTTGGCCGTTAGCGTGCACCCACTCTTCCGCGATGCCCTGAATTCGCCAACCACCGAAACGCGGGCCTACGCGCTGTGTGTGCTCACGGGCGACTTTACCCGGTTCACCTCCATCATGACCAAAGGCGGCGTGGATGCGACGAAAGTGGACGCAGCCATCGCCACGGCAAACCTGCGCTGAGGAACTGTGAGTGGTCTTCACCGCCTGCGGATCGTTGTGCTGCCGCAACTCGAAGAACTGGGCCAAAACTGGCAAGAAGTTGCTGGGACGAACTTTCAGGTCATTGCATCCCTTGTCGCTATCTCTTAATCCTTGCCTCACCATGGTCCGCCCACGCAAAAAATACACCGTTCACGATCTCCGTAAGCTCAAAGGCAAACGCTGCCTCACGCATATCCATGTGAAGTCACCGCAGGAGGCGATGGCGGCTGAGGCGGCGGGGATCGACCTCATGAGCTGCAGCTTTGACTCACCGGAGGCGCAGGCGCGCCTGCCGCTGCTCGTCGCCGCTGCGCCCACGGCTTTCCTTTCCGGCTCCACGCCGCATGGCATGGCCACGCAGGAGGAGGCCATCCGCACCGGCTTCCGCGCTCTCGAAATGGGTGCCAGCTCGGTGTATTGCTCCGGCAGCCCGTTTTTGATCGAAGCGATGGCTCGCGAAGGCATCCCCGTCGTCGGTCACATCGGCATGGTTCCGCGTCACGTCACCTGGACCGGCTACCGCAGCCTCGGCAAGACCGTGGATGAAGCGAAGGCCATCTACCAAAAAATGAAGGACCTCGAAAACGCCGGTGCCTATGCCGCCGAGATCGAGATCGTGCCGCACAACCTCGCCACGTGGCTCTGCAAGCAAACGAGCATGCTGCTCATGTCTCTCGGCTCCGGCACCGGCTGCGACACCCAGTTCCTTTTCTCCTGCGACATCCTCGGCGACTACGACGAGCGCATCCCGCGCCACGCCAAGTCCTACCGCAACTTCGCCGAAGAAAACCGCCGCCTGCAAAACGAGCGCATCGCCGCCTTCAGCGAATATGTGGCCGATGTGAACGAAGGCCGCTTCCCCGAGCGCTGCCACCTCACCGAGATGGACGCCGCGCTGCTGGATGAGGTGGTGAAGTCCGTGGCCTAATCCTCAAAGATCGCCATGCGAGTCCCTGCCGCCCTTCTCGTCCTTTCCGTCCCTGCCTTCGCCGCCACGCCGAAGGCCATTACGACGTTTTTCGACCAACACTGCGTCGAATGCCACGACGCCGAGGTGAAGAAAGGCGGCCTCGATCTCACGGCGCTCAGCTTTGACCTCAAAGACCCTCAGCTCTTCGAAAAGTGGGTCAAGGTGCACAACAGCGTGGCCGATGGCGAGATGCCGCCGAAAAAGAAGGCGCGTCCTGATTCAAAACTCTCCGAAGCCTTCCTCGACTCACTCGACGGCCAACTCCGCGACACCAGCGCCGCGCAAATCACCGCTCAGGGTCGAACGCTGGTACGCAGGCTGAACCGCATCGAGTATGAAAACACCGTGCGCGATCTGCTGCACATCGACCTGCCTCTCGCGGGGCTGTTGCCCGAGGACACGCCCATGCATGGCTTTGACACCGTGGCGGAAGGTTTGCGCTTCTCTCAGCTCCAGATCGAAAAGTATCTCGAAGCCGCCGATGCGGCGCTGGATGCCGCCGTGGATCTGCGCATGAAGGTGGAGCTGAAAAAAGAGCGCTTCACCTACAAGGACGAAAAGTGGATATTCGAAAACCTCGCGCTGCCAGATGACCCGCCCGCAGACCCGAAGAAGAAGTATGAACGCAAGCGTGTCGTCTTTCGTGATCTGCCGGACGCCCTCGTCATGTTCACCGACGCTGACTACATGCTCGGCCTCAGCAAGTTCAAGATGCGCCGCGGCGGCACCTACCGCATCCGCCTTTCTGGTTATGGTTATCAAAGCGCGGGCGAACCCGTCACCGCACGCATCTACGCGAACGATTACAGCGCGGGCAAACGCCTGCTCGGCCATTGGGACATGCCGGAAGGTCAGCCGCGTGTCGTCGAGACCATCACACACATCAACCGCAGCGAGCACCTGCTCGTGATGCCTTTCCGCGTGGGTTACGATGCCGAGGGCCGACGCCTCAGCGATGTGGACACGACAAAGCAGTTCACCGGTCGCGGCCTCGCCGTGCAGTGGATCGAGATCGAGGGACCGCTCGAAATGCAAAACTGGCCACCGCCCTCCGTGAAGGCGCTCTTCGGCGATGTGCCCGTCATTCAGCTCGAAACCAAAAAGGAAGGCGAAGGCATCGGCTATGAATTGAAGCCCGCTGATCCCATCGCCGCGCTGAAAACGGTGATCGAAACCTTCGCCACCAAGGCCTTCCGCCGTCCGCTGGAGCCCGGCGAGGCGGATCGTTTCATCAAACTCGCGGTCGATGGTCTCGGCGGTGGTTTTCTTGAGGCTGCGAAGCTCGGTCTGCGCGGCGTGCTTACCTCACCGCAGTTTTTGTTGTTCGACGAACTGCCCGGTCCACGCCTCAGTGATCACACTTTGGCCTCACGCTTGTCATATTTCCTTTGGTCCACCCTGCCGGATGATGAACTGATGCGCCTCGCCGCCGCCAAGAAGCTCCACGAGCCTGAAACACTGAAAGCGCAGGTGAAACGCATGCTCGCCGACAAACGCAGCCAGGCCTTCGTGAAGAACTTTGCCGGTCAGTGGCTCGATCTGCGCAGCATCGACGCCACCTCGCCCGACACGACGCTTTACCCCGAGTTCGATGAGATGCTGAAGTATGCCATGGTCGGCGAGACGGAGGCTTTCTTCGCCGAAATGCTCGCCAAGGACCTTCCCGTCACGAATTTCATCCACAGCGACTTCTTGATGCTCAACCATCGCATCGCCGAGCATTACGGCCTCGGCACCGATGTCGCGAAGGGCGAGGAATTCGTCCGCGTGAAGCTCCCTGCCGACAGCGTGCGCGGCGGCGTGCTCACCCAGGCCAGCATTCTCAAAGTCACCGCGAACGGCACCGTCAGCTCGCCCGTGCTGCGCGGTGGCTGGGTCATGAAGCGCTTGCTCGGCCAGCCGCCGCCACCACCACCGCCCGGCATTCCCGGAGTCGAGCCCGACACACGCGGCGCCAGCACCATCCGCGAGATTTTAGCCAAACACAGCACCTCCGAGAACTGCGCCGGCTGCCACGCGAAGATTGATCCACCCGGCTTCGCGCTGGAGAGCTTCGATGTCATCGGCGGCTGGCAGGATCGCTACCGCAGCAAAGAAAAAGGCGAGCGCCCGAATGCCAAAGTCGAGAACCGCGGCGTCTGGCAATACAAAGTCTCCCTCCCCGTCGATGCCAGCGGCAGCCTCGCCGACGGCCGCGTGTTCAAGGACATCAAAGACTTTAAAAAGCTCCTCCTCGCCCAGCCCGCCGACGTCCAACGCTGCCTCACCGAAAAACTCCTCACCTATGCCACTGGTGCTGCCCCAACGTATGCGGATGGCAAAGCGGTGAATGACATCGTCTCCCAATCACTGAAGCAAGGCGGTGGCTTGAAAACGTTCGTGACCGAACTCGTTCTCAGTGACACCTTCCGCCGCAAGTAAGCCGCCATCTTCGACCTCCTTCCTTTGATGAACACACTCTCCCGCCGCACCTTCCTTCGTGGCTCTGGCGTCTCCCTCGCGCTGCCGTTTCTTGATGCGATGTGGGGGCGCAAGGCGCTCGCAGCAGCCGAGTCGGTGCCGCCGAAGAGGCTGGTGACGATTTGCGCCTCGCTCGGGATTTATGGGCCAGATTTCTTTCCGGCGGAAGGTGGCGACGCCTACACCCCGTCGCCCTATTTGAAGATGATCGAGGCGCATCGGAAGGACTTCACCGTCTTCTCGAATGTTTGCCACCCAGATCAAAACGGACGCGATGGTCATGCCTCCGAGATGACCTGGCTCACGGGGGCGCGGCATCCAGGACTCGGAGGCTTTCGCAACACCATCTCGCTGGATCAGTTCATCGCGGAGAAGATCGGTTTTGAAACGCGCTACCCGTCGCTGCAGCTCAACACCGGCGGCAACAACAGCCAGAGCTACACGCGCAGCGGCGTCATGATCCCGGCGGAAATGAAGCCGTCGAAGATCTTCGCGAAGCTCTTCCTCGATGGCACCGGATGGGAGATCCAGCAGCAGATGCGCAAGCTGAAGGAAGGCCGCAGCATCATGGACACCGTGGGCGTGGAAGCGAAGCGGCTGGAGAAGCGCTTCGGCAGTGCCGACCGCGACAAGCTCGACGAATATTTCACTTCGGTGCGTGAGATGGAGCAGCGCCTGCAAAAAGCCGAGGCATGGGTGCAGAAACCGAAGCCCAAAGTCGATGCGAAACAGCCCCAGGACATCCAGGACGAGAAGGACCTCATCGGGCGCATGAATCTCATGTTTGACCTCATCCCGCTCGCCTTCCAGACGGACAGCACGCGACTCATCACCGTGGTCGTGCAAGGGCGCGGAGATGTGCCCACGATTCCAGGCGTCAAAGCAGATCACCACAACCTCTCCCATCACGGCCAGGACCCCGAAAAGATCGCGCAGCTTCGTCTCATCGAAACCGCGCAGCTCAAAGCGCTCGGCACGCTGATGGAAAAGCTCAAAGCGAAGCAGGAAGGCTCCAAATCGCTACTCGACAGCACCGCCGTGCTCTACGGCAGCAACCTCGGCAACGCCAACTCGCACGACTGGCACAACCTGCCGCTCCTGCTCGCCGGCGGCGGCTTCAAACACGGCAAGCACCACACGGGCGACGTGAAGAACAACACACCGATGGGAAATCTCTTCGTCCGCCTCATGCAAAACATGGGCATCGAGGCCGACACCTTTGCCACCAGCACGGGCGTCCTGGTGATTTGAGCGAAATCACGCCCTCGCTGCCGGAATCAGCCAAGAAGCACTCCTTGCTCGGGCCACCGTGCAGCCATGAAGCGCATCCCCATCATCGACTCCCACACTGGCGGCGAGCCCACACGCGTGGTCTTGAGAGGGGTGACCGCCGATGAACTCGAAACCTACCGCCGCGCCATCATTTGCGAGCCGCGTGGGCATGAGGTGATCGTTGGTGCACTGCTCATGGAGCCGAAAGACGTGTCGTGTGCTGCTGGCGTCATCTTCTTCAACAACGTCGGCCTGCTCGGCATGTGCGGGCATGGCATGATCGGCCTCATCGCGACGCTGAAGCATCTCGGTCGCCTTTCAGCGGGCGAGCATCGCGTGGAGACGCCCGTGGGCATCGTCACCGCCACGCTGCATGACGATGGTCGCGTGAGCATTCGCAATGTGCCGTCGTATCGCCAAGCGAAGAGCGTGAAGGCTGGTGGCGTGAGCGGAGATGTCGCGTGGGGCGGAAACTGGTTCTTTCTCGTCGCGGATCATGGGCTCGATCTCACGCTGAAAAACGTCCCGCAGCTCACGCAGGCCAGTTTGGCGATGCGAGAGGCCGTGCGGGCCGCGGGCTACCCGGAAGTCGATCACGTCGAGCTTTTTGGCCCGCCACACGATGCTGCAAATCACAGCCGGAACTTCGTTTTGTGTCCCGGTGGTGAGTATGACCGCTCGCCCTGCGGCACCGGCACGAGTGCGAAGCTCGCCTGTCTGGCTGCCGATGGAAAACTCGCTCCCGGGGAGGTCTGGCGGCAGGAAAGCATCCTCGGCAGTATGTTTGAGGGAAGCTACCAGAACGGCGAAAGCGGCATCATCCCCACGATCACCGGCCAGGCATTCATCACGGCAGAAACGACGCTCATCTTTGATCCGACTGATCCGTTTCGAATGGGGATCGAGTGAGTTTGGCGAAGGTCTCTTCATATTGGAGTGCCTGATACCTCATGAAACTCAAGCAGGCTTGAATTCATCAGCTTCCGGCTAGGCGGAGTCGTCGGCACCGCTTTGGTGAATCCACCCATGTGGCACATGCGGGAGTGCTTGCCCACCCAGTTCTTTCAGCGCATCCACGGCTTGCCACATCCCCGCATCCCGCTATGACTGGCGGCCCGTTGGGCGGGTATTCCGTGAAATCTCCCGCCTGCGGCCCCCAACCTCCCATGTCCCTCTCTCCCGAAAGTCCCGTGGCCGTCCTATGCAGTGGCGGCGATGCCCCAGGTATGAATGCCTTTCTGCGTGCCATCGTACGCCTGGGATTAAACCGACACCAGATCCCCGTGTATGGCATCCGCGATGGTTACCGCGGCCTCGTGCGTGCCGCGCGCCAGGTAAACAGCGACGCTGACGCCCTTATCCGCCTGAAGCTGGAGATCGAGCGCAATATCGGCAACCGCGGCCTCATCGACGCGCAGCAAAGCATCATTCAAATGGACCACGCCAGTGTGTCCGGCATCATGGGCAAAGGCGGCACCATCCTCGGCTCCGCCCGCTGCCTGGATTTCCACAAGCCTGAGGTCCGACGCGAGGTGATCGTACTTTTGGAAAAACTCGGTGTGCGCGCCCTGATCGTCAGCGGTGGTGATGGCTCCCTCACAGGCGCCCGTTTGCTCGCTGAAGAAAGCGACCTGCGCATCGTCGGCGTGCCGGCCACGATCGATAACGATCTGCAATTTACTGAGATGTCCCTCGGCGTGGACACCGCCGTCCACACGCTCGTGTGGGCCGTGGATCACTTCATCGACACCGCACGCAGCCACCGCCGCGTGATGGTGCTGGAGACGATGGGCCGCGAGAGCGGTGACCTCGCCCGCATGGCTGCGCTGGCCTCCGGCGCGGAAATGGTGATCACGCCCGAAGGCGGCGCTTTGTCCGAAGCCAAAATGCGCGGCCTCGCGGAGCAAATCGAAGGAGCGATGACACGGGGACGTGGTCACGCCATCGTGCTGATCGCTGAAGGGGTGAAGTTTGAACCCGAACAGAAGCGCAACGGAGCCTACGTCCTGCGTGATGCCTTCCAAAGCTACTTCCAGCGCGAAGGAGCCCCCTTCCCCGACCTCGAAGTTCGCCCCTCCGTGCTCGGCCATCTCCAGCGCGGCGGTCACTCCACGCCGGGGGACTGCATCCTTGCCGCACGCTTTGCCGAAGAAGCCTGGAAGTCGGTCCTCAATCCCAATGGCATCAACGGCATCACGGCCCTGCGCTACAACAAGGTGGAGGTCGTCCCCTTCGGCTGCCCTGACCTGCCCGAGCGGGCCATTCATTCCTGCGCCATGGATCGCCTGCACAACGATCTCTCGAACTGGTAGGCGGTCACCCCGGCGGCCTGACAAAAAGTATTGACCCTCGGGTTGGAATTGGAGACACTCGGCTCAATTCCAACCAGGGAGGTCACCATGAACGAACCCCAATCCCGTCGTCGCTTTCTGACTGAGGTCAGCAAAGGCACCTTGCTAGCCACCATCGGCCCCGCGCTCGCTTCCGAGCTTGGTCTGACACCTGCCGCTGCTGCTGAAGCACCGGCGGCTTTAAACTTCGGCGACCTCGAACCACTCGTCGCTTTCATGCAGGAGACGCCCGTGGCGAAGCTCCAGCCTGCGCTGCTAGCGAAACTCCAGAGCGGCACGCCTTTGAAAAAACTCGTGGCGGCAGGTGTGCTGGCGAATGCGCGCACTTTTGGCGGCGAGGACTACATCGGCTTCCACACGCTCATGGCACTGAGCCCGTCCCTCAAAATGGCAGGCTCCATGCCCGAGAAGCAGCAGGCTTTGCCCGTCTTCAAAGTGCTGTATCGAAACACGAACCGCATCCAGGAGAATGGTGGGCGTGCCGATGAGGTGCTGCATCCAGTGGCTGCAAGTGCTGACAAACCAAGTGCGCAGCAGCTTCACGATGTCGTGAAGGAAAAAGACACCGCGCAGGCGGAGGCGACCTTTGCCGCGCTGATGCAGCAGAGTCCGGACACCGGCTTCAATGCGCTGCTGGAATGTGTGCAGGACAACCCGGAGGTGCATCGCACCGTGCTGCCGTATCGCGCCTGGGATCTGCTGGATCTGGTGGGCCGCGAACACGCGACGACGATGCTGCGCATGTCCCTGCGCTACTGCCTGAATGCCGAAAGCTCCCGCCGCCCTGAGTGGGATGAACATGCGAAAGCACTCTCGAAACTGCTCGATGAGCACAAGCTCCTCAGTCGTGATCCCGGCACGAAGACGATGGATGATGGTGCGCTCGAAAAACTCTCAATGACCATCTTCAGCGGCTCGCCAACGGACGCTGCTGGCGCTGTCGCCGCTGCACTGGCGGAAGGTTTTGATCCGCATGAAATCGGTGAAGCACTGTCTCTCGCCGCGAACCAATTTGTGCTTCGTGACCACGGACGGCTTCCCGAATGGGAGTTTCCCGGCAAGCCCACCGGCAGCGTGCATGGTGACTCGGTCGGCGTGCATTCCAGTGACTCGGTTCATGCGTGGCGGAATCTTTCCTCCGTGAGCCAGGGACGGAATGTCTTCGCCTGCCTCATCCTTGCAGGCTGGCAGATCGCCCGTGATCGCAGCTACCAGCCTTTCCTGGAATGGCAGCCGATGCCGAGCAAGCGCCAGATCGGTCTGATCACGGCCACGGATCAGACGAAACTGCTCGCCGAACTCGACGCCATGATTCGCGGCAATCTCCAGTCCCATGCCGCCGCCGTCATGCATCGCTGGGGGATGCTGAATCTGCCCACCGAGCCTGTGCTCGCGGTGCTGCGCAGCTTTGCTGTCAGCGAAGATGGTGCTCTCCATGCGGAGAAGTACTACCAGACCTGCTACGACGAGTTTCATCGCACTCGTGCGGCCTTCCGCTGGCGTCATCTCACGGCGCTGGCTCGTGTGACGGCCAGCGAATTCGGCAAACCCGCCCCCGGTCAAGCCGAGGCTCGTGAGCTCCTGAGAGTCGGCTAAAGGATCGCCAACTCCGTCTTTATTGCATCGGCGATGGGCGTGATGTGCCCATTTGCAGCCTGTTGTAGTTACCCTTCGGGCTCTTGCAACTGACGGTGAAAAGCGTGGTGGCGGCGAGGAGGGTCAGGATGGCGAGACGTTTCATGGTGGGCGCGAGAGTGAATGTGGGCAGAGGAAATGGCAAGTGCCGTGTCACGACCACGCTCTGAGAATGCCGCTGGCTTTGTGCAGTGTCTCCTCCCACTCACGGTCGGGGATGCTGTCGGCGACGATGCCAGAACCAGCGTGGAAAGAGATCTCATCCCCGCGCTGCAAGGCCGTGCGGATGGCGATGTTCCATTGGCTCGTGCCATCGAAACCGAAATAGCCGATGGCTCCGGTGTAGAGCCCGCGCGGATGGGTTTCGAGCTCGGCGATGATCTCCAGCGCGCGTTTCTTCGGCGCACCGCTGATGCTGCCGCCAGGAAAGCAGGCTCGAAATGCCGACGCATGGCTGATGCCAGTCCGCAGCGTGCCAGTGACGGTGGAAACGAGGTGATACACCTGCGCGAAGCTCTCCACTCGCCACAGGTCCGGCGTCTGCACACTGCCGTACTCGCAGACTTGGCCGAGATCGTTGCGTTCGAGATCCGTGATCATGAGCAGCTCGGCGCGCTCCTTTTCACAGGCGAGCAGATCGCGGGCTGACTGCACATCGCGAGCTGGATCATCGGGGTAACGAGGGCGCGTTCCTTTGATTGGTCGCGTCGTGACGGTGCGCCCGTCCATCTTCAAAAAAAGCTCCGGCGAGGCGGACATGATCGTCGTTCCATCCAGATTTAGACAAGCCGCATGAGGCGCGGGCGAGATCTCACGCAGCCGCAGGTAATAGGGCAGAAACTCCCTGCCCACAGGCCAGGCGGCGCGCCAGGGATGGGAGAGATTCACCTGATAAATGTCTCCTGCAGAGATGTACTCCTGGGCGCGGCGGACGGCAGATGTGTAGGTGGCTTTCGAAACCTGCGGGACGAAGGGAAGAGTGTTCTTGGCGCGCTGTTCTCGGCTCGCTGTTTCCAAGCCGGCCAATCCCAACTGAGCACTGAGCACTGAACACTGGCCGTTTTCACACCACCGCCCTGAGTCATGCTCAAATTTGAGTGCGTGCGGATAGACCCCCAACGTGAACTCACCATCAAATCCCACCCAGCCAAAAAGCCCGCCCGAGGTGCGTCCTTGGCTCAAAAGAGCCTCCACTCGCGCCCAATCGCGATCGATGTGTCCGCGGAGAATCTCGATGGGGCGCGCGGTGAGGATGGAGACGCTGCTGGAGTCGGGGACGGCGTTGTCGAGCCAGATGAAACCAGATTCGCGAGCCAGAACCGAGGCAACTTCGGGAGGCGAAGCGTTGAGCTTCAACGACTTCCACGACTCACCACCAGCAGAGGGGAGGCTGGTTGTTTCGGCGGAAGAAGTCTGGGGCATTGACACTGCTGAGGGCGGACCGTACCATACGATTTTCCTGCGGCAAACGGCATGGCTACCTTCCCCCCACCCATCCAGCAAGCTAGCCAGGGCCGTGCGAATGCAGTGGCCCTGGGAATCCTCTGCACACTCATGGCAGCGGAGGCGGGACTCATCGTCCGGGCGGTCTCGCGACAGGGAGTGGTGAGCAAGGAGCAAGGAGTCCAGACCGTGATCGCTCCGGCCAATCCCAAATCTGCGCCGACTCCGCTCACTGCACCCCTCGTGCTCACGGCTACCCCCGTGAGCATCAGTCCGCCACCGGTCGGCCAGCTCGCCGCTCCGGTGGCACCAGTGACTCCTCCCCCAGCACCTGTGACTTCGGGCTTCGGCCCGCCACCCGTCGGCAGTCTGCAAATGACGCCTGCGGTCACTGCGCCACCCGTTTCACCGGCCCCATCCGTCGTATCAGTCCCATCGCCGAAAGCCCCGCCAACACTCCAAGCCCCATCTGCCAAGTCAGGCGACCCCGCCGCCAACATGACACTCACCGAGATGGTGGATCTGGCAAAACAGGTGCGCTCGCTTGGCGACATGCAAGGCGCGCTCGAAGTACTCAAGCGCGCAGATTTGCAATTCCCGGCCTCCCCGGAAGTCATCGCTGAGACCGCGCAGTGCTACGAGCAAATGAGTCTCCCGGACAAGGCGATCTCCCATTGGAAACAGCTCGCCGCCATGGATGCCACACGCGCCGGTGGCTACGGTGATCTCGCGAAGCGAAAGCTCAACATCGACAGCACTACACCTGGCCTCACCCCACCGACTTTCTCCGGCGACTTCGGCCCCAAGATCCTTTCCCTCGGAGCCTGTGCCGCCAGCCGAGATCCCTCCGCCGCGAATGGCGAAAAGGTCGTCCTGCGCATCCCCATCCTGCGCAACGGCAATGCCGCCATCGACCCCTCCCAGGTCGATATCGACGTGTATTTTTTTGACCGCGTGAATGGCGAGAAAGTCGCCCAGACCATCGCGGATGAACCCTTGTCCGCCTGGGGTGCCCCCCCGGTGGACTGGAGCGGCATCGGTGAGGAGCCGCTCAATGTCACCTATTTCCTGCCGGCACTCACACCGGGAGAAATCGCCGCCCACGGACGCCGTGCTTACCATGGCTACGTCGTGCGGTTGTATTATCAGCACAAGCTCCAGGACGTCGCCGCCGAGCCGCGCGACCTTATGGACTTTGGTTCACCCACGCCGCAGACCGTGCCCGGCGCAGGAGTGAACCCTTTGCTGCCTCCTGTGTCGAACTGACGGCCCGTCCCCGACTGCCCTGATGACGATTTTATTTCTTGATGTGAATGCCGCTACACGCGGCGAGCGAGCTGCTGCGCTCTCTCAGCAAACGGGATGGCAGGTGACCTCCATCGCCACCGTCGCCGAAGGCCGCGCCTGGCTGGCGAAGGCCAGATTCCTCGACCTCCTCATCACCGAGGCCATCATGGATGCGGAGAACAGCGGCTTCGCCCTGCGGGATGCCGCTCTGGCCATCTTCCCGAATGCCCATGTGCTCTTCACCACACGCTACGATCTCACCGGCTATGAGGCCAAGATCAGCGGCTGGCCCGTGCTCGCGGATGCGCCCTATTCGCTGGAAAAGCTTATTTCCAAGGCGATCAAGGCTCTGGAGATCGACCCGCCGACACAGATGCTCGTCGTGGCGGAAAAGTCTCCACCTCCCTCGCTGCAATCCGGCACCATGCTCGGCCAGTATCAGATTTTGGAGCGGCTCTCGTATGAAAACGAATCCGAGACCTACCGCGCCATCCAGGTCAGCGTGCAGCGGCCTGTGGCACTCGTGCTCCTGCGGCCCGAGCTGCTTCATCGTGCCGAGGTCGTGGACCGCTTCAAAGCTCGCGAGCGCCTGAAAGCCTCCATCACGCACACTCGCATCGCGCCGCTCTATGAAGCGGGCACTGTGAATGGTCTCGTCTTTTACACCCGAGAGCTGCCACGCGGCCGCAATCTCGAAGAGTTCACCCTTGCGGGCGAAACTCTCTCCGAGCGTAAAGTCGCCGAACTCCTGTACGGCGTCGCCGAGGCCATGGACCACGCCATCGAACGTGGCTGCTACCATCGCCGACTTGAGGAGCGCGATATTTTCATCGACCCGCAAGGACAGGCCAGCATCGTGAACATCTTCCGCCCTGCGGACAGCCGCTCCCGTGATCCGAAAGAAGAAGTCGCCGCACTGATCGCCCTCGTCGAACCGCTCACCACCGATGGCAAAGCCCGTGGGCTCATCGCCAAACTAAGCGAAGAAGACCGAGACTGGAAAGGTCTCATGGACGCACTCGATGATGTGCGCGACGCCATGCGCGAGCGCTCCATCATGCGCCGCATCGAGGCTGAGGAAGGCGGCGGCAAGTCCGGCAGTTCAGGAACGCCCTGGTGGGTGTGGGCCACTGCCCTGGCGTCCATAGGCATCGTCTTTGCCCTCGGCAATCTCGCTGGCACCGCCACTCCCACCGTCGTGGCCGCCACTCTGCTGCGCGATCCAGACATGGTCGAGATCCCAGCCGGCCCCTTCAAATACCAAAAGAACGAGCGCCGCAGCCTGCCAGCCTTTTGGATCAGCCGTCATGAGGTCACCCTCGGTCAGTATGCCGACTTCCTCGCCGCTTTGAAAAAGAACAACGCGACGAGCTTCGACCATCCTGATCAGCCGAAGACCAAGACCACTCACATCCCGCCGAAGTGGAGCGACACCTATGCAGCCGCGAAAGCCGGTGCCACCTTCAACGGCCAGCCCATCAGCCTGAACACACCGGTCACGCAGGTCGATTGGTGGGACGCGTATGCCTTTGCCAAATGGAGCGGCAAGAGACTTCCCACCGAAGAGGAATGGGAGAAGGCCGCACGTGGTGAGAAGGGTTTGCTGTTCCCCTGGGGAGAAAAGCCCACCAAGGAGAAAGCCAACCTCGGTGATGACTACGACGCCAATGGCAAAAAAGGCGGCAAGACCGATGGCTACAACCTCTTCGCCCCCGGCGACCGCGCCTGCGCAGATGTCAGCCCGTATGGCATCCACGACATGGCCGGGAACGTCAGCGAATGGACCGCCAGCGAATTTCGAGGGGAATCCTGGCCCGCCCATCCCGACTTCCCCGACCTACGCATCCCCGTCGTTCGCGGCGGTCATTTCGCGCTGAAGAATAGCGACGACCTGCTCACGACTCGCTTCTTCACCGAGTCCGCCAGCGAGACGACTCTCGCCCGTGGCTTCCGCGTGGCGAGTGATGTCGCCCCCACAAAATGATGACCTGTCATGGCCGCCAAGCTCACCACCATCCTGATCGCCGATGATCACGCCGTCGTCCGGCGCGGCTTCAGCATGATCCTCGCCGCGCAGTGGGACATGCAGGTGCTCGCCGAAGTCTCCAATGGACGTGAAGCCGTGGAGAAGGCGGAGGAACTCCAGCCTGATGTGTGTGTGATGGATGTCACCATGCCCGAGCTCAATGGCATCGAGGCCACGCGGCGCTTGCTCAAGGTCTCGCCGAAGACGCGCGTGCTCGCCTTGTCCATGCACAAGGACTCCGTCTATGTGCGCGAGATCCTCCGCGCTGGAGCCAAGGGCTATCTTTTGAAGGACAGCAGCGAGGCTGACTTTCTCAAAGCCGTGCGCGCCGTTGCCGTCGGTCAGGGCTACCTCAGCCCCGAAGTCAGTGATGCGGTGCTCGATGACTACCGCAAGCATGTCACGAATCCCATCGACCTGCTTTCCACCCGCGAGCGTGAAGTCCTGCAGCTCATCGCCGAGAGCAAGACGAATAAAGACATCGCCAATGCGCTGAATCTGAGTGTTTACACCGTCGAGGCACATCGCGGGCGCATCATGGAGAAGCTGAACATGCACAGCATCGGCGAGCTGGTCCGATTCGCTGTTCGGAATGGATTGATCGACTGACCCGCCATGCGCATGAAAAAGAGATTCGCTCCTTTCACGCGCCGCATCACCCAGCGGACGGTGATGTGGGGGCTCAGCGGTGGCTTCGCCATGGTGCTCGTGCTGCTCGGCATCGCAGGGCTCGTGGCGGTGCGTGACAGTCGTGCCATCCGCCGCAGCGCTGGTGGCCTCGTGCAGGAGCAGTTGCTCATCGCGCGGCTTTTGAATGAAGTACAGGTGGAGGAAAACACCCTCACCGAAGTGCTGCACCGCCTCACTCGCACACCGCAAACTCTCGACCGCTCCGCGCTGCTACGGGAACTGGTGGAGGCGGATCAATCGGTCGCTCGTCTTGCCATCGATGCCGCCTCGACTCCGAAGGCCAAGGTCTGGCAGCAGCTCGAACAAAGCGTGCGAACCTTTTCCACAGAAGCACGCGCTGCGCTCGATCAGGATGACCCGATCTCTGAGGCGGTCATTGCCAGTCTCTTCATCCGGCATGATGAGGTCGTCGGACTGATCCACGACCTGTTGCGTGACAGCGCCGAACACCTGCGTCTCGCCGACGAGCAGATCGAGAGGCAGTCGCGCGATCTCGCCGACGAATCCGCCCTGCTACTCGGCTCTTCGCTGATTCTGGCCGGGCTATGCGCCATCGGCACTATCCTCTTCGTGCGGCACAGCATCCGCCGTATCGAGTGGCAGACGGATGAGATCAACCGCGTGTCCTGGCACATGCTGCAAACGCAGGAGGAAACCGCGCGCCGCTTCTCCCACGAGTTGCACGACGAACTCGGCCAGTCGCTCGCTGCGGTACGTGCAAATCTGACTTCCACCAGCCTCGATGATCAA
>NZ_JBILYB010000116.1:0-19062 GCF_044378005.1 Prosthecobacter sp. | reverse complement strand
TCATGCATGAGAACGCAGGTGACTTCTATTTGATCAACCTCTCGTCCTTGACCGTCAATGGCAAGCAGCTCGGCCCGGTTGTAAAACCATACCTGAGAGCCAAGAAACAGGAGATGTCGAACGAGAACCCCCCGGGCGAGTGGAACAGCTACGACATCGTCTGCGATGGCGACTCGATCCAACTGACCATCAACGGCGTGCTGCAGAACAAGGGCATCGGCGCCAAACCGTCCAGCGGAGCGATCTGCCTGCAAAGCGAGGGCAGCCCGATCCAGTTCCGCAATATCTACCTCAAACCGCTGGAGAAGTAATGATCCAACACCCCTGCAACTGCCTTCAACCCACACCATGAAACTCACCCACACACTCCCTACCGACATGACTCGTCGCACCTTTATCCATCGCTCGGCGGGAGCGCTCGCTGCCTCCACCGGTTTGTTGGCACACGCCCAGGCGGAACCCGAGAACACCTATGGCGTCCAGACGCCAGAACTGCGCAGCCGCGCGGAGGTTAATGCCGTTCTCGGCAAAGCACCGAAGCCCGCCGCAGACGCGAGCCTGCGACCGCTCACCATTCTCTTCGCTGGCGGTGCCAAGGATCACCCGCCGAGGTCCCATTCTCACGATGTGCTGCCGAAACGCTGGAAAGTGCTGCTTGGTGGCGCAGGTCCAGGTGATGAGACGGTGTCGAACATGTATCGCCCCCAGGTGGAGGCGGACCGCGCCTTGATCACCGCAGGCTCACCGCACGTCAAAACCCTGAGCACCTTGGAATGGCCCACGGAGGAGCAGTTCGCCACGGCGGATGTCATTATGCTATATCAAAGTCCGCAGTGCTGGAAAGACGCGAGTCACTTGCCACAGATCGAGGCGTTCCTGAACCGTGGCGGCGGTCTCGTGCTGTCGCATTATGTGCTCTGGAATGCTTCGCCAGCGCTGGCGGAACTGTTGGGCCTCGCCAAAGGAAAAGACAGCAAATACAAGCACAAGGTCATCACCCTGAAACTGCCGGAGTCGCGTCATCCCATCATGCTCGGATTGCCCGATACCTTCACCCTCGCCGACGAATGCTTCTGGAACCTGCAAGGCGACCGCAGCAAGGTGACCGCGCTCGCCACCTCCGATGAAACCGTGGGCGACAAGGTCAGCTCCGAACCCATCATCTGGGCTCACGAGCACGGAAAAGGCCGCGTCGTGGCCTCCACCCTGGGGCACTTCGACTGGACCTTCGACGACCCCTTCTTCCGCACCATCCTGCTGCGTGGCATCGCCTGGGCCGCCTGCGAATCACCCTACCGCTTCGATCCTCTCATCCTGCGCGGCATCCCGTTGAAAGACTGATGAGATGAAACACACCCTCATCGTTGCCTCCATTTTTTTAAAATCAGCATCGCCGGCTATTTGCCTTCGGCTATCTCCGCTGCCCTCCGGTTCGCCCTGCTGGCTGCTCGCCCTGCTGAGCCTGCCCACAATCACCCTTGGGCACGGCGAAACTGGCCCGGTGTCTGGCCGTAGGTTTGTTTGAAGACGGCTTGGAGATAGTGGCTGTGGGCGAAGCCGGTTTGTTCGGCGATGACTTCGATGGTGAGGTCGGTCTCGCGGAGGAGGCGTTCGACTTCGCGGAAGCGGATGCGGGTGATCTCTTCCTTAGGTGAACGTTTCAGCGCGGCTCTCATGCGGCGATCTAGCGTGCTGCGGGAGGCATTCAGTTTGCGGCAGAGGTCGTCCACATTGATGCCTGTCATGGCGTTCTCGCGGATCATGCGTGCGGCCTGAGCCACGAGTGGATCGTTGATGACCAGTTCATCTGGGGATTCGCGCACGATGATGCCTTTGGGCGGGATGAGAATCTCGCGGCGGCGGGATGACTTGCCTTGCATCAGACGGTCCAACAGCTCGGCGGCGGCGTAGCCAACGGTCTGGCCATCGAAGCGCACGCTGGTCAGTGGCGGTGTGGCGAAGGCGCAGAGCGTTTCCTCGTTCTCGGCTCCCACGACGGCGACTTCCTCGGGCACGGCCACTCCGGCGCGCTGGCACGCTTCGAGGAGGCGCACTCCGAGTTGGTCATTCGCCGCGAAGATGCCTACGGGCTTGGGCAGCTGCCCGAGCCAGGCGGCGAGGCGGGCTTGGCTTTGCTCCCAGTCGGTCACGCTGTCCGAAGAGGTCTCGGGAAGCTCCGAGCACTGGCAGCCGAAGGCTGCGACGGTGCTGACAAAATTCCGCACTCTCTCGATAAAGAAGCGTTCAGTGTGGAGGCTGTAAGCGGCGAACTGGCGGTAGCCGCGTTCAAAGAAATGCTCGGCGACGGCACGCCCGATGTGAGCGTTGTCCATGCCGACGAAGGGGCGTCCGCCTGCGAGATTGGTGGCGCGGAGTTCCACGGCTGGCAGGCCGGAGGCGGCGATCAAGTCGGCCATCTCCTGCGTGAAGGTTCGCGTGAGAATGCCGTCGCCATCCCAGTGTCGCAGCCATGCGGGCGGCGAGGAGTCCAGGGAGCGAAGTTCGAGGAAGGTGGACCAGGGGCCGTGCGCGGCGATGTAGCGTCGCACGCCGGAGAGAAGTTCGCGCGTGTAGGTGCGCGTCGTCTCAACGAGGAGGGCGACACGGGGGATTCGGCGGCGTTTACGGGCGCTCATGGGTGAAAACGGAAGTGACTAAAAACCTGAGTTTCTATGCACCATACCCGCATTGTCGGCAAGGCCACATCGGGCACAGTGGCGGAAATGAATCGCCGCCATTTCATCACTAACACCAGCCTCGCCGCTGCGGGAACGGTCTGTCTCCGCGCTGCGCAACCTTCACCTCAAACGCAGTCTGCAAACTCAGTCATGAACAAACCTAAAGTCCTTGTCGTCATCGGCGATGCCACAGAAACCGTGGACACGCTTTATCCTTTCTACCGCATCATTGAAGCCGGCTTCCAGCCCGTCGTGGCCGCGCCGGAGAAGCGCAAATACCAGATGGTGATGCACGAAAATAAACCCGGCTGGACCATCACGAAGGAATGGGAGGGCTACACGATTGATGCGGACATCGCGTTCAAGGACATCAAGCCCGAGGACTATGCCGCCATCTTCTTCAGCGGCGGGCGTGCGCCGGAATACATCCGCGAGGACGAGGACCTTCTGCGCGTCACGCGCTGGTTTTGGGAAAACAAAAAGCCGATGGCCAGCGTGTGCCACGGCGTCGAGATTCCCGCGCGTGCCGGCATCGTTAAGGGCCTGCGCATGGCGACGGTGGCGAAGTGCAAGTTCGATCTCGAAGTCTGCGGTGGCATCTATGTGAACGAGCCCTGCGTGATTGACCAGCACATGGTTAGTGGCCGCACTTATCACGACAGCGGTCACTTTGTTGGGCCTTGGATCAAGATGATCGAGGCCGCTTTGGGCACCAAATAACGAAGACCTTTCCGAGGACACACCATGCACACACGCCGTCATTTCCTGCAAACTTTGGCCGCCACCAGCCTCGCCAGTGCCCTGCCTTTGCGAGCCGCCACACCGCCATTGAAGCTCAAGTATCTGCTCGCCTCCGCGCTCTACGGCAACATGGGGCTGGACATTGTCTTGCGAGAACTCGCCGCAACGGGTTGCACAGGGCTGGATCTATGGTGCAAGCCTCACGGCACGCAGCGCGAGCAGGCGGAGGCGATGGGGATCGACGCCTTTGCCGACTTGCTGAAAAAGCACTCCGTGAAACCGGTTTGCTTCACGCAGTATCCGCTCGGTCCCTTTGCTCTCGGGAAAGAGCTTCCCGTGCTCAAGCAACTTGGCAGCGCACTGATGGTGACGGCCGCGAAGGGGCCGAAGAACGTCGTCGGTGCGGAGGCGCGTGCCGGCATCAGCGCTTTTCTCGAACAGATGAAACCGCACGCCGATGCCGCAGCGGAGCACGGCATCACCATCGCCATCGAGAACCACGCGGGCTCGCTGCTGCACACGCCCGATTCGATTCGCTGCTGGGCAGAGCTGAACAAACATCCCGCGCTTGGGATGGCGTTCGCCCCGCATCACCTGCATGAGCATGTGGACGAAATGCCGAAACTCATCCGCGACCTCGGCGCTGCCAATCTGCCCTTCATCTACTTTCAGGAGTATGGCATCGGCTCCAAACAGAAGGTCACCAAGGAAGTCGAACTCCAGCAACTCCCCGGCAGAGGGACGCTCGATTACCGGCCCATCCTGCGAGCCCTGCGCGATGTCGGATTCCACGGCTGGGCGGAAATCTTTATGCACCCGACACCGCGCGGCGTGCCCATCCTGCCCACGGCATCGGAGATTACTACCGCGATCAGCCAGTCGCGCACCCACATCGAGAACTTGCTGACCGAGGTGAACGCATAAACAGGCCCACCGTGAACAACCTCCGATTCTTCTCCGCCCGAGTTCTCGCGTCATGAGCATGTCGCAGTGCCTCGGCTACCCGCTCAATTTGATCCATCACCAGTCAATATGAAAACCCTTCTCGTGCTCCTCCTCGCCACCCTGTTCGTGGTGCCGCAGGCCTCGCTCCAGGCCGCTGACTTCACTCCCGCCGCACGCAAGTTCCTCGATCAACGCTGCGCGGAGTGCCACGACGCAGATGTGCAGAAGGGCAACCTGCGCGTGGATCAGCTTTCCGTCGCGAAGCCAGACCGCGATCAATTGAATCGCCTCGTGTTGTTGTTTGATCGAGTTGTTAAAGGCGAAATGCCGCCGAAGAAGGCGGACCAGCCTGAGACCGCTGAGCGTGTGGCTTTCTTGGATGAACTGCGCACCTCGTTGATGGAGGCGGAGTCGAAGCAGCCGCTCGAAGCGGTGCGGCGCATGAACCGCGTCGAGTATGAGAGCACCTTGCGCGATCTGCTCCATCTGCCGCTGTTGCGGGTGAAGGAATTGCTGCCCGAGGATGGGCAGCTGGCCGGTTTCGACAAGGTGGGCGGTGCGCTCGACTTCTCGCCGGTGCTCGTTGGCAAATACTTGGAGGCTGCGGATGTCGCGCTGAACCTAGCCCTGGTGAAGGACGGCAAAAAGCCGGCAACCAAGGTCTGGCGCGAGCCCGCGGTGAAGCAGCGCACCGTGCTAGGAGCCATCCGGGTGCACTGCGCGGTGCCGCTGAAGGGCCGCGAACTTGCGTCCGGACTCACGACATCCATCACGGGCAATCCCGAGACCGACATCCGCAACGTCGTCCGCTGGGCGCGATTCGAAGGTGAGGCAGACTCCGTGGCGTTGCTCACCAGCGTCATCGGGAGGGTTCAGCCACAGGGGCTCCAGCCAGATCGTTTCAAGCCGCCGGTGAGCGGCTGGTATCGCGTGAGATTTTCCGCGTGGAGCCTGCGCTGGATGCGCACGCATGCCGAGGCGTCGAAGCGCGGTCTCGTGCGCCAGTTCAACACCTTCGACAAGCCATATTTCAAGAATGCCAGCGGCGAATGGGAATACACTCGTCTCGCCGAGGAAACGCCAGAGCGGGAATGGATGGAGAATGTCGAGCTCTACGGAAATGCGGAGGCGGCTCAGGTCGTGCGCGCTTCGCTCAACGGCGAACCAATCGGCTACTTCGATGTTCCGTCTCTCAAACCGAAGGTCCACGAGTTCAAAGTGTGGTTGAATCCGGACGAGAGAGTTTCCTTTCATGCCATGGGGCTGCCTGCGGTTGGCGCGAGGAACTCCGGCACGAGCGAGGGCATTCGTGCCTACGAAGGCCCGGCTGTGGCATTCGATTGGTTCGAAGTGGAAGGCCCGCTCGTGGATGAATGGCCACCGGCGAGCCATCGGCAGTTGTTCGGCGTCACCCCTGCTGGTGCCGATCCCAGGCCGCTGCTCGCGAACTTTGCGACGCAGGCCTTCCGGCGCCCTGCCACCGTGGCGGACATTGAGAGTTATGCCGTCATCGCCGAGAGCCAGTTGAAGGGTGGTGCCAGCTTCGAGTCTGCGATGCTTGCGGGTTACAAGTCGATTCTCTGCTCGCCGGATTTCCTCGTGCTGGGGCTCGAGCCTGGCGACTACGCGCTCGCCTCGCGACTGTGGTATTTCCTTTGGAATGCGCCGCCCGATGACGAACTGCTCCGGCTCGCTGCACAGGGTGAACTCTCGAAACCTGAGATCCGGAAAAAGCAGGTGCGGCGCATGCTCGCCGATGCCCGTTCGAAGCGATTCATTGAGCATTTCCTCGATGAGTGGATCGAGCTGAAGAAGATCGACTTCACCACGCCCGACGTAGCGCTTTATCCCGAATACGATGCATGGCTGCACGATTCGATGCTGGCCGAGACACGTGGCGATTTCCGCCGGATGCTTGACCATGACCTCGGCGTGCGCGCCCTCATCCAGGGCGAGACAGTCCTCGTCAGTCAACGCCTCGCGGAACTCTACGGGCTGCGCGGCGTGACCGGCAGCGAGTTTCGGGAGGTGAAGCTCCCGCCCGGCTCTCCTCGCGGCGGGCTGCTCACCCAGGCCTCCGTCTTGAAGGTCACCGCCAATGGCACCGCGACTTCGCCCGTGCAGCGCGGTGTGTGGGTCATGGAACGCATCCTCGGAATCCCGCGTCAGCCCCCGCCGCCGAACATCCCTGCCATCGAGCCCGATGCCACTGGCGCTGTCACCATCCGACAGATGATTGAGAAGCACCGTGCCGATGCCGCGTGTGCTTCCTGCCACGCCAGGATGGATCCGCCGGGGTTCGCACTGGAAAACTTCGACGCCATCGGCGGGTGGAGAGATCACTATCGCCTCGCGGGGAAGCCGAAGATGATTCGTGTGGGTCAAGGCAAGGAAGCCAAGACAGTCGAGGAGCCGACCCTGGAGATCGTGAGCGAAAGCGCGGCCCTCAGGAATCGCGTGAAGATGCGGTTTGGCCCGCAGGTCGATGCCAGCGGCGAACTCACCGGTGGCAGCACGTTCAAGGACATCAACGAACTGCGCGCCCTGCTGCTGAAGGATGAAGACGCCCTCGGCCGAAACGTCGTCCGCCAGTTCCTAACCTACGCCACCGGGCGCGCCCCGCGATTCGTCGATCGCGATGAAATCGAGGCGATCCTTTCCAAAACCAAACCCTCGCAACACGGACTGCGCACGATCATCGAGCAGATCGTCGCGAGTCCACTCTTCGCGAAATGAATGATCCAAAACCGAGAGCCAAAATTCCCATGAACCCTACCCGCCGCACTTTTCTTCGCGCTTCCGGCGCAATGATGGCCCTGCCGTTCCTCGAAGTCTTCGGCAAGGAACCCGCCACACCGCGCCGCATCCTCGCCATCTGCACCAATCTCGGCGTGCTCGAACGCCACTTTTTTCCGGAGCAGGCGGGCCGCGATTACGCGCTCACGCCCTACTTGGAGGCGCTCAAGGATCACCGCGATCAGTTCACCGTCTTTTCCGGCACGTCGCACCCCGACGTCACCGGCGGCCACTCCGCAGAGGTGTCCTATCTCAGCGCCGCGCCGCAGCCCGGCACCGCATCGTTCCGCAACAGCATCTCGCTCGATCAATTCGCTGCCGAGAGAATCGGTCATCTCACGCGCGTGTCTGCGCTGCCGCTCGTAGTGTCAAAAAGCGGCAACCAGTCGCTCTCCTTCACATCCAGCGGCGTGATGCTGCCCGCAGAGCGCAGCCCCGCGCAGGTTTTCAAGGCGCTCTTCGTTGCCGGGGACGCGCAGGAAGTGGAAAGACAGGTCGCCAACCTCCGCGTTGGCCGCAGCATCCTCGACGCCGTCGCGGACCGTGCCGTCGCATTGCAGAAAAAACTGGGCAGCGCGGACAAGGACCGACTCGATCAGTATTTCACCTCCGTGCGCGAGGTCGAGAAGCGGCTTCTCATATCGCAGGAATGGGAACGCAAGCCCAGGCCGAAGATCGATGTGCCTCCGCCGAAGGACGGCGAGTATCTGCTCGAAAAACTCGGCGCCATGTATGACCTGGCGCACCTCGCGTTCGCCACTGACAGCACGCGCCTCATCACGCTCATGATTCAGCTCCAGTTCTTCAGCGAAAACATTCCCGGCGTCAGCAGCGAGACCCACAACCTTTCCCACCACGCTGGCCGCGAGGACAAGCTGCGCGAGCTGCAAAACCTCGAGCTGGCCGAGTTTCGTGAACTCAACAAACTCCTCGCCAAGCTGCGCACATCGAAGGAAGGCGGCGGCACGCTGCTCGATCACACGCAAGTCCTCTACGGCAGCAACCTCAGCAACGGCAACAACCACGACAACAAGAACCTCCCCATCCTCCTCGCCGGCGGAGGCTGGAAACACGGCCAGCACCTCGCCTTCGACAAGAAGAACAATTACCCGTTGCCCAACCTCTTCGTCTCAATGCTCCAGCGTCAAGGGATCAAGACCGACAAGTTCGCCAGCAGCACGGGAACGATGAAGGGATTGGAAGCGGTGTGATGCGCCCGGCTGTTCGTTAGCGCGCCCCGCAACAAAACCGTGCGAGCTGCGGAGAAGGAAGCAAAAGCAGCTTCTTACCGATAATCCGCAGCTCCTGGTTCCAGGCGCGCTTTTACAGCGCGAATTCAACAAATTAAGAGTTAACAAAAAGAACGAGGACATAATATGAAATCCAATATCGCTACTACTTTTCGCCGTGTTTTGCTGCGGCACGCATTTGTGATTGCCGCGACCGTGCTCACAACTACGGCGTGGGTTCCGACTGCCGAGGCTGCGAACCCCGCAGCGCACACGACCGTATTTGATCCGCGCGACCAGGGCGCGGTGGCGGATGGGCACACGCTCGACACGGTAGCCATACAAAAGGCCATTGATGCCTGTGCCGCGGCGGGTGGCGGAACCGTGACGTTGCGCGGAGGCGTGTTCTTCACTGGGACGATTTTACTGAAAAGCAACGTCACCTTGAATATCGAAAGTGGCGCGAAACTTCTGGGTAGCCCGCGCATCGGCGACTATCGCTCGACGCCGTTTCCGGCACTTCCAAATATCGCTTGGGCGCTCATCGTAGCGGAGAAAGCAAACAACATCGGAATTACTGGCGCTGGTGAGATTGAGTGCAACGGAGAAGTTTTTGAAGGTGAACGTCTGAAGAACGGAAAGCTCCATCGCACCACGCCGCGACCAGCAGTGGTGCGCCTTATCGACTCCGAGCATGTTCGTTTGGACGGCTTCAAATTGCGTGACTACCCGTCCTTCGGCATCCATTTGATTGGCTGCCGCCACGTCGACATTGATCGTCTTGTCATTGACTGCCACGCACAGTCCATCAACGACGGCATCGACATCTGGGATTGTGAAAAGGTCTTCATCTCGAATTGCTCCATTTTCAGCGGCGACGATTGCATCGCGATTTACTCGGAGCACCGCCCATGCACGGACATAACGATCGTGAATTGCCAGCTGAGCACCCTCTGTCAGGCAGTCCGAATCGGTCCGTTTTCGGTCAAGGGTTTGGAGCGAATTGTCGTGAGTAACTGTGTGTTTCGAAATGTGGGCCACTCCGGGATCTGCCTGCAGATGTGTCAGGGCGGAATCATGCAGGACTTGTCGTTCTCCAACATCATCATGGAAAACGTGGTTGCTCCCATCACGCTTCGTCTTGGAGGATGGGAAACAGATGCGAAGAAGGACGTTACGCAGGCGCCTACGATGGGCGACTCCGGATGGGAGAAAGGGGTGCTGCGAAATGTGCAGTTCCAGAACATTCGGGCAACGGTCCCGGCAGTCTCCATGCAGGGCACCCCGTATGAAGCCGCTTGGCGCAACGTGCCAAAGTTGTTGGGGATGAAGCGGTCCTGTATCCAACTCATGGGGACTCCCGGAACGACCATTGAAAATGTGATGTTCAGCAACGTGCATGTCACATTCCCTGGTGGTGGGACGGCCGAAGAGGCGGCTCGTCGCGACATCCCCGAACTGGAACGCCAATACCCCGCGTCCTACATGTTCGGCATCCTGTCGGCGTATGGTCTCTATGCACGGCATGTCCGCGGGCTAAGTTTGCATAATGTGCACTTTGACTTTGCCACCCCCGAGCTTCGCTCGGGCTGGTCTGCGATGATGTCGAAGACTTGGAGCTGCAAAACTTCCGCGCCTCTGCTCAAAATGAAGCCGAATCTCTGGCGCGCCTCGTCAATGTTCGTCGTGCCAATATTGCCAACAGTCGCCCGTTAGGACCGGTGCGTCAGTTCCTTCAGCTCGAACAGACTCCTCCCGCTGAGGTGCTCCTGAACGGCAACGACTTGCGCCTGGTGCAGGAACGATAACCCGTCTGCAATTTCCCCATGAAGCAATGGCACAAGGTTCACCTCGTCGTGCGCGGCGCGGACTTCTCCGTCGCCGCGGACGGCCAGCCGCCGCAGACGTTACCAAACCCGATCGTGAACCCTACGTCTCGCCTCTTCTCAGTGACGGAATCGAGGCGGGCTAAAGCTACAGCCTGTCCGGCTCCCTTCACCGTCGGGTGAAGCAATCATGAAGGCGGGAAGATCATTCGTCCTCACACCTCTCGAAACAATCCTCAACACTCAAATCCATGCCCCTCATCACCGCAGACAAACTCCAAGACTCCTATGACGTCGTCATCGTCGGCTCCGGCGCGGGCGGCGGACAGACCGCTTACACACTGACGATGGAAGGCGTGAAGGTGCTCGTGCTCGAGGCCGGACGCTCCTTTGATGTGCAGGCCGAGGTCGCCATGTTCCAGCTTCCAAGCCAGGCACCGCTGCGCGGTGTGGCGACGCCGGACAAGCAATACGGCTTTCACGATTGCTCGATCAACAGCGGCTGGGACATTCCGGGCGAGCCCTACACCCAGGCGGGCAAGGAGCCCGAGAATCAGTTCCGCTGGTGGCGGCAGCGCATGATGGGCGGGCGCACGAATCACTGGGGACGCATCTCGCTGCGCAATGGTCCCTATGATTTCAAGCCGCGCTCGCGCTGGGGTGCGGGCGTGGATTGGCCGATCAACTATGACGATCTCGCGCCTTGGTATGACAAAGTGGAGATGCTCATTGGTGTCTTCGGCACGAATGAAGGATTGGAGAATTCGCCGGACTCATCGCCGGGCGTGCTGCAGCCAGCGCCAAAGCTGCGCGTGGGCGAACTCTATGCGCAGAAGCATGGCCGGAAAGTCGGCGCGCACATCGCATCGATTCATCGCGCGGTGCTCACGCGACCTCAAGATGCGGAGACGCTGCCGGCGAAGCTGCATCCCGGCAATGCGAAGGCACAGAGCATTCTTGCCGATGCCATGCGCACTCGCTCGCCCTGTTTCTGGGCCACGGATTGCCATCGCGGCTGCTCCATCCGCGCGAACTACGATTCGCAAACCGTGCATCTGCGGCCCGCGCTGGCCACGGGGAATCTCGACATCCTGCCGAATGCGATGGCGCGCGAGGTCACGATCAACAAAGAAGGCAAGGCCACAGGTATCATGTTCATCGACAAGACCACGGGCCGCGAAAGCCACGCCAAAGGGCGCGTCGTGGTGCTGGCGGCGAGTTCCATGGAGTCCGTGCGCCTCCTGCTGAACTCCAAATCGAATCTCTTCCCGCAGGGCCTCGCGAACTCCAGCGGACAGGTGGGCAAAGGCATCACCGACTCCGTGAGCAGCAGCCTCGGTGCGCACATCCCGGCGTTTGAGGGTATGCCTGTGCATAATGAGGACGGCGCGGGCGGCCCTCATGCCTATGTGCCGTGGACCGGGCACGCGCAGAATCGTAATGGCGAGCTGGGCTTCCCCGGCGGTTATCATCTGGAATTCACGAGCGGTCGGCAGATGCCCACGCTCACGACCTTCAACGGCATCGACAGCCGCTCGGGCAGCGCCACGACGCTCTTTGGCTCGCGTCTCAAGGAGGACGCGCGACGCTTTCACGGCTGCCAGCTCGGCTTCGGTGCACAGGGCACGATGCTGCCGAATGACGGCTCCTTCTGCGAACTCGATCCCGAACTGAAAGACCAATGGGGCATCCCCGTGCTGCGCTTTCATTGGAAGTGGACCGACTTTGAACTCAATCAGGTGCGCCATCAGCAAAAGCACATCCGCGAGCTGCTGGAGGCGATGGGTGGCAAGGTGAAGCCCTTCGCCGAAGCCGATGTGCTCAAGTCCATGAAGCCAGGCGGCTCCGTGATTCACGAAGTCGGCGGCGCGATCATGGGCGCAGACGCAGCGACGTCAGTGACGAATCAATGGAGCCAAACTTGGGACGTGAAGAACGTCTTCCTCGCCGACGGCGCACCCTTTGCCAGCACCGCCGACAAGAACCCCACGCTCACCATCATGGCCCTCGCGTGGCGCATGGCGGATCGCCTCATGGACGAACTCAAAAAAGGAAACCTCTGATCATGTCCGACTCTGATTCACTTCCCCGCATTGACCGCCGCGTCGCCATCCAGTGGATGCTCGGCGCTGCCGCCGCCATCGCCACGCGCGATGCCGCATTGCTCGCCGCCGATGACCCCGCCGCGCCCATCACCGCCAAAGGCTACGGTCTCGACCCCAGCATGGTGAAAATCTACAAGCCCGGCGACGTGTGGCCGCTCACGTTCACCGAATCGCAGCGCCGCACCACGCGCGCCTTGTGCGATGTCATCATCCCTGCGGACGAAACCTCGCCCAGTGCCTCCGCTGTCGGCGTGCCGGAGTTCATGGATGAATGGATCAGCGCCCCGTATCCCGATCAGGCCAAAGATCGCCCGCTGCTGCTCGATGGCCTGCGCTGGATCGAAGAGGAATCGCAGCGCCGCCATCAAACCGCCTTCGCCGACCTGAGCGCCGCGCAGCAGACAGTCATCTGTGAGACCTTCGCTGATGCCGCGAAAGCCAAAGCCATCCACGCCAAAGCCGCCGCCTTCTTCAAGCGCTTCCGTGATCTTGCCTTCGGAGCCTGGTGCACCACCCCCGAAGGCATGAAAGCCATCGGCTACGTCGGCAACGCTCCCTCCGGCACCTTCGACGGCCCACCGCCAGAGGCCCTGAAACATGTCGGGCTGGCGTGACGCTATCATCAGCAGAATCACTCTTCCGAAAGGGACTTCATGACACGCGCCTAAAGGCTCCTCACCCGCCCTGCTTTTCGCGCCTCTTTTACTCGCTTGAGAAGAAAAATGTGACCGTCCTGACCACTCGTGGAATTTACCTCATGACATGGCAAAACCTGACTTTGACCAAGCGCGATTCATTGCGGCGCTGACCCGGCACCAACCGGCGTTGGAAGCGTTTTGTCATGCGCAGTTGGCGAACCGGCAGGATGCACAGGAGGCTTTGCAGGCGACGTGTGTGAAGCTCTGGGAGAAGGCGGCGGACTGGGATGCGGCGACAGAGTTTCTGCCTTGGGCGTTTGCGGTGGCTCGGTTCACGGTGCTCTCGCACATCCGCGACCGGATGCGCGACCGGCTGGTCTTTGATGAGGATGTGGTGCTGGCCATGGCGCAGGAGACGGAGTCCGCCGCAGCAGAGTTTGAGGAGCGGCGCGAGGCTTTGGGGAACTGCATGCGAAAGCTCAAGGCCGAGCAACGCGGCATCCTGCACGCGCATTACCTCGCTGGCCGCACCGTGCGCGAGATCGCCACTGCCACGCAACGCACTGAGAGCGCAGTAAAGATGACTCTGCTGCGTCTGCGCGAACAACTCAGCGAGTGCATTCAACGTCAACTCCATCCTTCCTCATGAACCCCGACGACTCTTCTTCATCGCATCGCTCACTGGAGCAACGCCTGCTGCATCTGCTGCAAGCCGTGCGCGATACGCGTGACACCTCCGCGCGAGCTGAACTGAACACGCTGCTGCGCGAGAACGCGGATGCGCGCTCGACCATGGCACGGCTCATGGTGGATGAGCAGGCGCTGACCAGTCGTTTGCGCGATGACAGCATCGTGGCCCTGCTGGAGCCTGCTCCGGCGGTGGAGACAGCGCTGCGCACGAGCCCGCGCTGGTTCGCCTGGCGTCCGCTCACCGCAGCGGCGGCGGGGCTGGTGATTGGGTTGTTCAGCGCGTCGATGGTGTTTGGTTTTGGCGTGCGTTCGTTGGAAAAGGTGGTGTCGCTCTTGCAGGAGAGCTTTGAGAGCGGACCTGCGCCGTTGGTGAAGGGCATGCCACAAGAGGTGAACCTGTGGAGTGGGGATTACTCGGAGATCGTGGAGAAGTATGAGGGAGTGAAGCCCAAGGACGGAACGAAGATGGCCCGCGTGCTGCGTTCCGATTTTGAAGGCAAGGCGTCTTCAAAGCCGAGCCTTCAGGGCGATCTGATGCGTGTCGTCGATGTGCGGCCTTTTTTGCGCGAGGCCAACGGCGGCGAGGTGGTGATCACGCTGTCGGCTCTCTTCAATGCCGCGCCTTTCCCGGAAGCGGAGCACTATGACGGAGCGGTCACCCTTTGGGCACTTGGCTCGCAGTTTCCCACGGAAGAAAATCTGATGGACGACGCGCTGGCCCATAGCGTCGGCTTCTGTCGTCCACTGGACCGCGATTCGGCCACTTGGCAAAGTGCTTCCACCCGGCTGCTGCTGCCGCCGGGGACGGAGATGGTGCTGTTGAAGGCCTCCTTCAGCCCCATGCCTGCGAGCAGTGAGAGCCAGTCACCACTGCCGGACCACGTGACCTTCGCCGGGCACTTCGTGGATGATGTGCGCGCCTCCGTCACCATTCGCAAAGCAGTGCCCGATCATTCAACCCAAGCGCTGCCGTGAGATCCCTCGATCTGTCCCGTCCCGCATCACTTTCAGGCATGAATCACCCCCGAATCCTTTCCTTCTTCATTCTCCTCACGCAGTTCGCTGTCGTCTCACCGATATCCGCAGCGGTTCCTCCCGATCATGCGGAAAAGATGAAGGCCGGGCTGGCGCTGTTTCGCGACCGGGTCGGCCCCGTCTTGCGGGAGAGCTGCCTGGAATGCCACGGTGGCAAGCAGGTGAAGGGCGAGTTCGATCTCGGCAGCCGTGAGAAGCTATTGGAATCCGAATCCGTGGACCTGGCGCATCCGGGCGAGAGCGGGCTGCTGAAGCTCATCCGCCATGAGGAAGACCCCGTGATGCCGAAGCGCAAACCGAAGCTCGCCGAGGAAGACATCGCAGCGATTGCGAGCTGGCTGGAACAGGGCGCGCCTTATGACAAGCCGCTCGTGGAGGGCAAAGCGGCAGTCGCCACTCATGGCGTGGTCACGGATGCGGATCGTGACTACTGGGCCTTTCGTCGCTTGTCGCCGGTGAAACCTCCGCAGCCGAAGGACAAGCAAGGCTGGGTGAGGAATGACGTGGACCGCTTCATCCTCGCGAAACTGGAGGCGGCGGGCATCCATCCAAATCCACGCGCCGAGCCGCTCACGCTGCGGCGGCGGATCTCGCTGGATGTGGCGGGACTGCCGCCTGAGGGCAAGGCGACGCTTCCTACCTCCGACACGGAGTTTGATGGGTTGACGGAGACGCTGCTGAAGTCGCCCGCGTTCGCCGAGACTTGGGCGCGGCGCTGGCTGGACCTGTCTCGCTATGCGGAATCGGCGGGTTTCCAGGATGACTCGGCCCTGCCCGAGGCATGGCGCTATCGCGACTTTGTGGTGCAGGCCTTGCAGACGAATCAGCGCTTTGATGAGTTCTTGCGCTGGCAGATTGCGGGCGACCGGCTGGCTCCACAGCGGCCCGAGGCGTCCATCGCCACCGGTTTCCTCGCGCTCGGCCCCTATCAATCGCCGGTGACGGTGAGCGAGCTGGAGCAGGCGCGTTACGATGAACTGGATGATTTTCTCCAGACCATCGGCACCGGGATGCTGGGTCTGACCATTGGCTGCGCCCGCTGTCACGACCACAAATACGACCCGCTGCCTGCCGCCGATTACTATTCGCTGGCAGCCTGCTTCACCACGACGACGCGCGGCCTGCGTGACATCCAGCCGCGTTCACAGGCGGAGCTGGCGGCGGCGCGCGAGTGGTCGAAACAGGAGTCCACGATTACGGCCGAACTCACGTCAGCCGAGGCCAAGGCCAAGGCGACCGAGAAACTCCGTGCCTCAGTGAACGATGCGAAACTTGCCCCCGCCTTCAGTGCCAGATTGCGCGAGGTCGGTGAGACCGGTCTGGCGGACCTTTACGACCAAGTGCGCGGCGGCTTCCTGATGGAGCAGGTGGGCGTGGGATACCAGAGGTCGATGCAGGCGCAGTTCGCCCGCTGGACTTCTCCCGACTACGAGGCCGTGTGGCAGAGGATGCAGGCGCACCTCAAAAGCAAACCCGCTTCTCCACCGCTGCTGTTGACACTGACCGAGGAGTTCGGCGGATTGAATGAACACTTGAGGCGCCACATGCAGGGGCCGAACTATTTCCGCATCAGTTTTCAGCTCAACCGCGGAGACCCGAAGCAAAAGCAGCGCGAAGCCACGCCGGGACTGCTCCAAGTCCTCATGACGCCCGGCTCAAGCGCCGACGATTGGCGTGCGCAGACGCCCCCGGTGCCAGCGTATCCGCAGGATGTGCTGGTCAGCTCCCCAGGTCCCCATTCGGAGAAGTTTTCCCGCCATCTAAAGCTGCCCGGCGACCCGCTTCAGCCCGATGCGAAACCAGCAGCACGCGATTTTGGCAGCGACCGCGCCACGCTCGCCCTGTGGCTCACGGATGTGGAAAAGGGGGCCGGACCACTGGCCGCCCGCGTCATCGTGAACCGGCTCTGGAACTGGCATTTTGGCCGGGGCATCGTTGGCACGCCGAGCGACTTCGGCTTGCAAGGCGAGCCGCCCACGCACCCCGAGCTGCTCGAATGGCTCGCGGGTGAACTGGTGCGCAGCGGCTGGGATTTGCGCCACATCCACCGACTCATCCTGAACAGCGCCACCTGGCGGCAGAGCGCCGCATGGGATGCCGCCCGCTCCGCCAAGGACCCGGAGAACAAGCTGCTCTGGCGATGGCGTCCACAGCGCCTCACCGCCGAGGCCGTGCGCGACACCCTGCTCAGCGTCTCGGGCCGACTCGACCTCCGCGCCGGTGGCGAGGCGGAGTCGGACCCGCTGCACAATCGCCGCTCCCTCTACACGCGGGTGAAGCGCAGCGAGCCGCATCCACTGCTGGCCGCCTTCGATGCGCCAGAGCCCATCGAAAGCGTGGGACAGCGCCCCGTCTCCACCGTCTCTCCGCAGGCCTTGCTCATGATGAACAGCGCGTTCATGGACCGTTGCGCGGAGGATTTGGCGCGGCGTCTCGAAGCCGAAAGTGGGACGAGTGACCACGCCAAGCTCATCGAGCACGCTTATCGAACGGTGCTCTCGCGTCCGCCCACTGCCACCGAGCAGCAGACGGCTAAGAGCTTTCTGCAAGCCCATCCCGATGGCCTCAAACGCCTCGCCCATGTGCTGCTCTGCCTGAATGAACTGATTTATCTCAACTGAACGAATCCGCACCATGAACGTCTCCTCTTCACTCTTCACCCGCCGTGAAATGCTGCGCCGCGCCGGTGCGGGCTTCGGGTTCTCCGCACTCGCCACGTTGCTGGCCGAGTCGGGTTTCGCCGCCTCCCCAACGTCACCCGACAGCCGCTGGCGCACGCGCCCGGCCAAGGCCAAGTCCGTCATCTGGCTGTTCATGAATGGTGGCCCCAGCCAGGTGGACACCTTTGACTACAAGCCCGCGCTGGCCGAGTGGAATGACAAGCCGCTGCCGGGCTTCGACATCAACACGGCTTTTGATTCGCACAAAGCCGGCAACCTCATGGCCTCGCCGTGGAAGTTCCGCCAGCACGGCCAAAGCGGGCGCTGGGTGAGCGAGTTGTTCCCGCACATGGCCACCCAGGTGGACAAGATGGCTTTCATCCACTCCTGCCACACGGACAGCAACAACCACAGCCCGGCGCTCTACATGATGAACACCGGCACGCCACGCATGGGCAAACCGTCCTTCGGTTCATGGAGCAGCTACGGCCTGGGCAGCGAAAACAGCAACCTGCCTGCCTTTGTCGTCATGGCGGACCCGCGCAATCGCGGCCTGCCGCGTGGCAAGGGCAACAACTGGGGCTCCGGCTTTCTGCCCAGCCGCTACCAGGGCACCTTCCTCCAGCCGAAGGGCGAGCCCATCGCCAATCTCGCACCTCCCTCCGGCAGCAGCGAGAGCACCCGCGCTGAGCAGCGTGCCGACCTCGACCTGCTCGCCGCTTTGAACCGTCCCCACCTTGAGGCGCATCCCGCCGAAAGCGACCTGGATGCCCGCATCGCCAGCTTTGAACTCGCCTTCCGCATGCAGACGCAGGCACCGGAGGTTTTCGACCTCGCAGGCGAACCCGATTCCGTGCGCAAAGCCTACGGCCTCGACGCACCCCATTGCGGCCATTTTGCCCGCCAATGCATCATCGCCCGGCGACTCGTGGAGCGCGGCGTGCGCTTTGTGCAGCTCTATTCCGGCGGCTCGGAAAACCAGCAGAGCTGGGACTGCCACGCAAACCTGAAAGGCAATCACGGCTCCTTCGCCGCCGAGGTGGACCAGCCCATCGCCGCCCTGCTGCGCGACCTCGAACAGCGCGGTCTGCTGGAGAGCACGCTCGTCATCTGGGGCGGTGAGTTTGGCCGCCTGCCCACCGCGCAAAAAGACGCCCAGCCTGGCCGCGACCACAACCCGCACGGCTTCACCCTCTGGATGGCCGGGGCCGGTGTGAAGCCCGGCGTCGCCTACGGAGCCACCGACGAGTTCGGCCACAAAGCCGCCGTGGACAAAGTCCACATCCACGACCTGCACGCCACCTGGCTGCACCTCCTCGGAGTGGACCACGAGAAACTCACCTACCGCTTCAACGGCCGCGACTTCCGCCTCACCGACGTGCACGGGAAAGTCGTGCAGGCAGTGCTGGCGTGACGCGATCACCAGCCCAATCCCACTTCCGGAAGCAATTTCATGAAACTCACGCTCTTTACCACCCTCCTGCTCGCGCCGCTGGCATCGCTGCACGCTGCCGGGCCAACCACGCCGCGCGTGGCCCTGGACGCCACGTTCAGCCAGATCGCGCAGCCCTCTGGGTTCACGCCGGAGATGCCGAAGCTCAGCGATGTCTGCATGAGGCTCTTCAGGCTCGATCAAAAAGGCCTTACAGCGGAGCAGATGCTCGCCGCCGGGAGTGACTTCCACATCACGCGCGGAGTGTGGTCTTACATCGAGGACGA
>NZ_JBILYB010000115.1:0-19293 GCF_044378005.1 Prosthecobacter sp. | reverse complement strand
CCCGGCACGACTCGGATGGCAGGACCGCCGAATGCCTGAATCTTCACGTTATCCAGCCCCGTGACAGACGTGCTAGCTGTGCTGAAGCGGATGCCACTCAGATCGATCTCGGTGCCGGGCGTCATGCTCCAGGTGGCTTTGAGCGTGTTATTGATCAGCAGCCTCACCGTGCCAGCGGCGCTGTCCCATTCCATCCGGCCATGAGTCACTGCATTTGCTGTGTACGCAGCGCCAGAACTGGGGCTGCCCGTCAGCACTCCGTCACTGCCATTGTAATAAGACACGCTGCCGCCGCTCAAATCGGTCCGCAAAAAACCCTTCGTGCTATCCAGGAAGAGAGCCATGCTGCCGCCGCTGAGGTGGCAGAAATCAAAGTCCAGCACATACCGTGTGGCCCACAGGCCCAGTGACATCTCGATCTGGCCATAGCCAGCAGTGGATACCAATTCGAGGGCGCGCCCCGTCATGGCACCGATGCCGTTGCGCACCTTGGGGTAGCCGAAGTTCACATTGCTGGGTGAGCGCCCACCGCCAGTCGCGGTTATCTGTCCCACCGTGTGCGGCTCACCTTCCCAGGTGATGTCATAGACGTCTGGCAGACTGAGTGGCGTGGCCAAGCTTTCTCCCACAGGCGGGATGACCACCAGATTGTCCAAGTAGTAGTATGAATCCAAGATCTTCAGCTCGGTGATGTCCGCAAAGCTGGCTGGGAGGGTGACTGTGGCGAAGTCTGCCAGAGGGCCTGCGCCATCACCGAGCGGTGGCATGGGCACCGTCGTATTGACCAGCACACCTCCGACCTTGGTGCCCTGAATCCGCAGACTTGCGGGCGCTCCGCCAGATGCCCCGGCAATGTCCAGACTGACGGCGGTAAAGGCTAGATTTTGCTCATGACGCAAAGTGAAGTTTTGATCTCCGGAGATAAAGCGGGCGTAGTTTGTGCCGTTCGCAGGTGAACTCAGGTAGAGGTGTGGCTGCACATACATGCCGCCATAATAATCCGCCACAGGCCTGGTGAGGACGAAGCCCTGCTCTCTGACACTCGGGCGGAAGCCCGTGCCTCGGCCATTCGATTCAACGTGCGGCGGATCAAAGCCAAGCGTCCGAGTGGTCACCTGAGCGTGGAGCGCTGCAGATAAAAAGGTGACGACGAGAAAGGGTAGAATACGCATGCAGAAGTTTAGTAAGCGACCTCCGTTCAGATCACAAGCTTCGAGTCGAAAGGGACATGCACCAGACTCATCGCACCGATTTTGCGCGCATCATCCCGATGATAGCTTGGCACGGCTTGCGCTGTTTGATAGACAGCGCCTATGTCCGACTCCACCGACACCCCACCTCCCGCCGCAGCATTGTCAGACAAGGAGGTCGTCGAGATGGTGGCCGGGATACGCGAGAAGATGATGAGCGAGGTCGGCAAGGTCATCGTCGGTCAGCATGAGGTCATTGATCAGATGCTCATCGCCCTCATGGCAGGCGGGCATTGCCTCATCACCGGCGCGCCCGGTTTGGCGAAGACACTGCTGGTGAAAACCGTGGCCGATGTCTTCGATCTCAGCTTCAACCGCATCCAGTTCACGCCCGATCTCATGCCCTCCGACATCACCGGCACGGAGATCCTCGAAGACACCGAGCAGGGCCGTCGCATGGTCTTCAACAAAGGCCCCATCTTTGCCCACATGATCCTCGCGGATGAAATCAACCGCACGCCGCCGAAGACCCAGGCCTCGCTGCTGGAGGCCATGCAGGAGCACCAGGTCACCGTCGCAGGAAACACGATGCATCTCCCTGAGCCCTTCTTCGTGCTCGCCACGCAGAACCCCATCGAGATGGAAGGCACCTACCCGCTGCCCGAGGCACAGCTCGACCGCTTCATGCTGAACATCGTCATCGACTATCTTAGCGAGGACGAAGAAGTCGCCGTCGTCACCCGCACCACGAGTGGCAAAAAGGAGGCCGTCCATCGCCTCTTCACTGGTGAGCAACTCCAGGCCTTCCAGCAGGTCGTGAAGAAGGTGCCCATCGCCGAAGACGTCGCCCGCTACGCCGTGAAACTCGCCGCCAGTTCCCGCCCCAACCGCCCCGGCACCCCCGACTTCGTCAATGAATGGGTCAGCTGGGGAGCCGGAACACGCGCCAGCCAAAACCTCGTCCTCGGCGCCAAAACTCGAGCCCTCATCCAAGGCCGCGCCCACGTCACCCTTGATGACATCCGCGCTTTGGCGCTGCCGGTGCTCCGACATCGTATCCTCATCAATTACCGCGCTGAGGCGGAAGGAGTGACGGTGGCGAAGGTGATCGGGAGGCTGATTGAGAACCTTGGAGGGAAATGACGAATGAGTAAGCACCAATGACGAAATAAAGACGAAGGCCGAATGACGAACTCTGAACCTGGATGAGTGCTGACAATGACAAGCCTTATGATCTCGAAGAGCGGACTGCCGTCTTTGGGGAGAAGGTCATCGACTTCGCCAAAGAGGTGCCGAAAAATGAAATCACCAGGCCGCTCATCAGTCAGATCGTCAGATCAGGGACCAGTGTTGGAGCCAATTATGTCGAGGCTGATGATGCAGTCTCGAACAAGGATTTCAGAAACAAGATCGCTACCTGCAAGAAAGAGGCCCGCGAAACCAAACACTGGTGCCGCATGATCGTTCGTGCTGTTCCAGAGTTGCGCGAGAAAGCCAAACTCATCTGGCAAGAAGCCAAAGAACTCCACCTCATCTTCGCCGCCATCCTCCGCAAACGCCCCGAATAGCCTGCTCATCTTCGTCATTATTTCGTCATTCGTGCTTACTCATTCGTCATTCTGACCCTCCATGCCCTCCCACCTCGACACCTCTGCCCTCGCGCGCATTCGCTCTCTCGAATTGCGCGCGAAGGTCATCGTCGAAGGACTCTGGAAAGGCATGCACCGCAGCCCTTACCACGGCTTCTCGGTCGAGTTCTCCGAATACCGGGCTTACGTCCAGGGCGATGATCCGCGCTACATTGACTGGAAGGTGTTGGCGCGCAGTGACCGCACCTTCATCAAGAAATTCGAGGACGAGACGAACCTGCGTTGCCAACTCGTCGTGGATCACAGCCGCTCGATGAGCTTCGGCTCGGGGCCGATGACGAAGGCGGATTACGCGGCCACGCTCGCCGCCACCATGGCCCTCTTTCTCATGCAGCAGGGCGATGCCGTGGGCGTGACGACCTTTGGTCAGACCTTGCAGGAACACATCCCAGCGCGGAATCGCCCCGGTCATCTGCGGCGGCTCATGCTGGAGCTGGAAAAGCCCGCGCCTGCGGGTGCCACATCGCTCGATCTCAGTGTCAGCCAGCTCGCTGATCTCGTCCGCAAGCGCGGCCTGATTTGTCTCGTGTCGGATCTGCTCGCACCTGTCGAGAAGCTGGAGCGCCAGCTCGGCCTGCTCGGTGCCATGGGCCATGATGTCGTGCTCTTCCACGTCATGGATCGCGCCGAGATCGACTTCAGTTTTGATAAGGCCGCGCACTTCCGCGATGCCGAAACCGGTGCCGAGCGCTTCATCGATCCCGCCTCCGCCCGCGAGATCTATTTGAACCGACTGAACGTCCACCGCGACTTCATCCGCCGCGCCTGCGAGCGCCAAGGCATCGAGTATCACTGGACCCCGACCGACACCCCCATCGAGCACGTCCTCTTCGACTTCCTCTCCGCCCGCCTGAGAAAGAAAGGAGGCGTCGCCCGCCGATGACCTTGCTCTCCCTTTCTCCCAAGCCCAACGGGCTTGCGCATCACAGCGAAGGGTTGGCCCGTTCGAGGGCCTACCCTGGTTCTCCAACGCCCACATCTGACCTTCACTCCGAACCCCAACGGGGTTCCGCATCGTTAGCGCCAATTACCTCCCACTACCTCCGCCGATACGGAACCCCGTTGGGGTTCGGCCCAGATGGCGTTTTCGTGTCCGCCATTTCCAGGGTAGGCGCTGCTGCGCCAACCCTTCGCTATGATGCGGAAGGCCTTTGGCCTTCACAGAGTCCGATCCGCTTTGCACGTCTGGCAATCCGTTCTGCATTCGTCATTCGGATTTTGTCATTCCTTCGTCATTCGTCATTCGGATTTCGTCATTCCCTCTCATGACCTGGCTCTTCCCACTCTATCTGCTCGGTGGTGCTGCGATCATCGGGCCGATCCTGATGCATCTGCGTCGCAAACCGCCGCAGGATAGGGTGGAGTTCAGCTCGCTGATGTTTCTCGATGCGCAGACGCCCATGCCGGTGAGCAAGCGTCGCCTCGAAAACTGGCTGCTGCTGTTGCTGCGCTGTCTCGCGCTACTGCTGCTCGCGCTGATGTTTGCGCGGCCTCTTTGGCGCTCGGAGAATGAAGACGCTGTCTCGCAGAATCAAGCCACCGTTCTGCTGCTGGATCGCAGCGCGTCGATGCAGCGCGGGGACCTTTGGAAACAAGCCATCACTGCCGCGACACAACGACTGGAGAAGATCGCCATCACGGATCGGCTCGCCGTGGCGACCTTGGATCGCGAGACGAAGGTGCTCTGGTCCTTCGATCAAGACAAGACCTCCGCCAGCACCCGCCTCGCTGCTTTGAAGCCACAACTCGCGGCGCTGAAGCCCGGCTGGGCTTCGACCGATCTCGGTCAGGCGCTTGTGGATGCCGCAAGTTGGTTTGGCAGCGCGCAAGGTTTGAGCGGATTGAAGAAGCGCCTCGTCATCATCACCGACTTCCAGGAAGGCGCACGTCTCGATGCCCTGCGTGGTATGGTCTGGCCGGAAAATATCGCCGTCGAGGTGCTGCGCGTGGACGCCCCGAACTCCGATAACTTCACGCTGAGCCTCGCGGCGAGCACTGAGGAAAGCCTCCCTGGCCAAAGCGATGCGCCCACGACCCGTGTCCGCCTCAGCAACACCCGCGATTCGAAAGCCAGCGACTTCAAGCTCTCCTGGGACAAGGGCACCGAGCCACCCACTACCGGCTATCTTCCTCCAGGTGCGAGTCGCGTGCTCAGCCTTCCAGGCACTGCTGGTACACTCACGCTCACCGGCGATGCCTGGGATTTCGACAACCGCATCTACATCGCGCCCTCTCAGCCAAAGGCGGTGAAGATTGTCTTCATCGGCGATGAAAAGACGCGCAGCGAAGCCGCCTCACCTCTCTTCTACTTGAGCCGTGCCTTGCAGCAGACTCCGAGTTTGCGCCCCGAGCTTTCCATCGTGCCGGAGAGCGCAACGAGCATTCCGGTGGGCACGGAGCTTGTCTTCATTTCAGGCGCACGACTGAATGCGCCTCTCATGCAAAGCGTGCGCGCATTGGCGGAGAAGGGTGGCTTGGTCATCGCAGTAGTCACGCCAGAGATGAAGGCGCAGGACCTAGAAGCACTCACGGGCATTAGCGGCATTCAGTCAGACGTTTCGGATAAGTCTGACTCGACTGACGAATACCAGATGCTCGCCGAGGTGCAGACCACCCACCCACTCCTCCGCCCCTTTGCTGATGAGCGCTTGCGTGACTTCACGAAGCTTCGCTTTTGGAAACACCGCCAACTCACGCTCCCAAAAGATGCGCCACTCGAAGTGCTCGCACGCTTTGACCAAGGTGATCCTGCCATCCTCGCGCGGTCGCTTGGCAAAGGCCGTCTTGTCTTGCTCACCAGCGGCTGGCATCCGGCAGATAGCCAGCTTGCTCTCAGCACCAAGTTTGTCCCGCTGCTCTACGGCTGGCTGGAAGCAGCCGGATTCCGCAACGAACAAGCTGTGTCGTTGTTGGTTGGAGATGTGCTTCCTCTGGAGGCAGCCACCTCGATCATGACACCCGACGGCCAGACGCTCACCCCCAAACCCGGCGACACTATTCGCGCTGAGGTCCCGGGCATTTACACCTTGGGCAAAGATCGCCTCATCGCCGTCAACATCGCGCCCGAAGAAGGTCGCATCACCCCGATGGACCTCGCCAAGCTCCGTGAACTCGGCGTGCGAGTCGAAGAAGGAGATATGGATGCCACCGCCAGCGCCAAAGCCGAGGATAAAGAGCGCCTCGCCGTCACCGAGCAGGAGGCGCGGCAGCGTGCCTGGATCTGGCTGCTCGGCAGCCTGCTCGCCATCCTCGCCTGGGAAACTTGGCTGGCTGGAAGAATTAGACAGGGAACACTTCAACCCGCGTATTCATCACCATGATCGAAGCTGAAATCCTCAAAGAGAAGTTCCGCGTGGTCATCGACAAGATGCGCACGCTGAAGCGCCAGCGTCTGGTCATCCTGATCTATCTCGCGATGTGCGCTTTGCTGCTCGTCGTCATCAGTCACCCCGAGTGGTTGCCGAAGGCATGGCGTGTGAGGTTTTTACAAGGTCTGACACTGCCGCTCGTCATCGGTGGACTGTTGGCGTGGTGGCGATATCGTAGCCGGATCTCTCCTTTGGAGATCGCTCGCAAGCTGGAAGAAAAAGACCCGAAACTGAATGGCCTCGCCATCACGGCGGCGGAACTTTTGCAGAAGCCTGAGCCCAGCTTTTTGGAGTGTCGGGTCATCTCTCAGTTCACGGATCATGCCGCCACGCAGGATTGGTCGAAACAGCTCATTGGCTGGCGTGGAGCGCTGTGGGGATCACGCAGCATGATTGCGACGGCCATCCTGCTCGTCACCTGCATCGTCCTTTCGAATCGAGCCATCTGGCAGCACGATCATCGTCCAAAACAGGTTGCTCAAAAAGCCGCTATAGAGCCCGCGACCCCAGCCCCCGAACTCTCCGCCACGCTCACCCCTGGAGACACCGAGATTGAGCGCGGATCACGACTTGTCGTCGAGGCCACCTTTGCCAAAGATGTGCCTGCTGACGCAGCGCTCATCATCTCCGAACTTGATGGCAAGGAGCGCGATCGCATCCCCATGCGGCTGACGGTGGATGAGCAGGTCTTTGGCGGAATGATCGCCAAAGTGGACAAGGACGCGCGCTACCATGTCGAGTTCGGCGATGGCAAATCGAAGCAGCACACGATCACGACTTTTGTGTATCCGAAGTTGGAACAGGTGGATGTGAAGATCACACCGCCAGCCTACACGAAGCTGCCGCCGAAGGAGATCAAGAACACGATGAAGATCTCGGCGATGGAAGGTAGCTCGATCGATTTCAGTCTGAAGGTGAACAAGCCGGTCAAAGAGGCGGAGTTGTTTGGTGAAGATAAGACGGCGATCAAGCTCGTGCCATCGGCCAAAGATCCGACGATCCTCGTGGCGACGATGAAGGCGGAGAAGACGCAGAAGTGGCGCGTGCATCTCGTCGATGACAAGGAGCGCGCGAACAAGAATCCGCCTTGGATCAGCGTGACCGTGCAGTCGAACCAACTCGCGAAGATCGAGGTCGTCTTCCCGAAGCGCGATGTGCAGGTGTCGCAGATTCAGGAACTATCGGTTGAGGCGAAGGTTTGGGATGATCTCGGTGTGACGAAGAGTGGCGCGAGTTTCAGCATCGCGGGCAAGACGAAGGACGTTATTTTCAAGCATGGCGTCACCGAGCCCTCGAAGAAACATGACGTGAAGGAATTGCTCGCTCTGGAAAGTGAGAACACCTCACCGCGCCAGCTCGTGAGCTATCACTTCTGGGCTGAGGACACTGGCCCGCAGGGCGAAGTGCGCCGCGCGATGAGCGACATGTTCTTCGCCGAGGTGCGGCATTTTGAAGACATCTTCCGCGAAGGCGAGTCGCCTCCTAGCGAGGGCAAGGAACCGCAGAAGAAGGGCGACGCAGACAAGCTCGTCGAGCTGGAGAAGCAGATCGTGAACGCCACCTGGCGGCTCGTGCGTGATACGAATGCAGGCAAGACCATGGAAGCCGCTGCACCCGATGCAGGTGTCGTGCAGGAGTCCCAGGCAATGGCTTTAGAGCAAACCAAAGAGGCAATGGAAAAAGCCGAAGATGCCCAGATCAAAACCGCTCTCACCGAAGCCTGGAAGAGCATGAAGGACGCGCTCGATCCGCTCGGCATGGCTGCGGAGGAGAAGAAGCGCGCCTCTCTGAATCAAGCGCTGACCTTTGAGCAAAGCGCGCTGGAGTGGCTGCATCAGGCGCAGAGTCGCGAGCACATGATCATGCGCTCGAAGTCATCGAAGAGCGCCAGCGGCAAACAAAAGCAGATGCAGAATCAGCTCATGGAACTGGAGATGAAGCAGGACGAACAGCGCTACGAAGAAGAGAAGCAGGCCACAGAAGAACAAACCGCCGAGCAGCAGGAGAATTTGCAAGTGCTGAACCGGCTGAAGGAACTCGCCCGCCGTCAGGAAGCGCTGGCCGAGAAAATGAAGGAATTGCAAAAGCAGCTCGATCAGGCCAAGACGGAGCAGGAGAAGGAAGAACTGCAAAACCAGCTCAAGCGTCTCGAAGAAGAACAGAAGCAGCTCGTGAACGATCTCGATGATCTCAAGGAGCGCATGGAGAAGCCCGAGAACGCCGCCAACATGGCCGAGGCCAAAGAGCAGCTCGAACAAACCCGCGAGCAGGTCAATGACGCTGCCGAGAAGCTCAAAGAACAACAGCTCGCCGAAGCCGCGAACTCCGCCACTCGCGCGCAACGTGAGCTGGAGAAGATGCAGGAGGACTTTAAAGAGAAGACTGCCAAACGCTTCGGCGATGAGATGAAACAGATGCGCCAGCAGGCACGTGAAGTGGCTGAGAAGCAAAAGCAGATCAGCGAGTCGCTGGAGAACCAGAAAACCGGCGAGCCCAGTGGAGATACCAGCGCCGATCTCGACAAGATGCTCAAGGGCGGCGAGGCCTCACGCCAGATTCAAGATCAGCAGGAAAAGGTGACGAAGCTGCTCGAAGACATGAAACGTGTGAGCGAGCAGGCCGAGGGCAATAACCCGCTGCTGCATCGTCGTCTTTACGAAGCTGTGCGCGAAGCCAAGACGGGTAGGCTTGAAGAACACCTCGACGAAGCGCGGATGCAGTCCCGTTACGGCCAACGCGCCGAAGCCCAAGACGCCGAACGCAAAGCCAACACGCTCGTGGATCAGCTCCAGCAAGGTGTGGAGAAGGCTGCGGAAAGTGTGCTCGGCAGCGAGACGGAAGCGCTGCGGATGGCGCGGACGGAATTGGACAAGTTGATCAAGGAAGCCGGTCAGGAAGGTCAATCCAGTCAACCGGGTCAAGACGCCGAGAAAGCACAGGCATCTGCAACCTCACCCAAAGCCGGTAGCAAGCCTTCGGATGATCCCAAAGGTGAAGCAAAAGGCGCTGGCAAGCAGCCAGGAGACAAGCCTTCTGAAACGGCAGGGAAGGAACCCGGAGAGAAAGCTTCACCTTCAGGCCAGCCTTCGAAGCAAGGCCAGAAAGGCGATGCTAAAGGCGAGGGCAAAGAGCCTGGACAGATGGCGGGCAATGAACCCGGACAACCCAAGGGTGGTGAACAGCCCGGACAAGCTCCTGGGCAGGGGAAAGCGCCCAGTGAACAGCAAGCGAATGCACCTTCAGGTCAGCAAGGTCAAGGTGGCCAAAAGGGTCAACAAGGTCAGAAGCCTGGAGAAGGCACGCAACCGGGTGAGCCGAAAGATTCACAGCCCGGAGAGCCTCCTCAGATGGCGCAGGGCGAGGGCAAGGAAGGTGCCGGAGGCAAAAAAGGCACGGGTGGGAAGCCTGGTGAAGCCGGCCAGGGAGGCCAAGGTGGTCAGCCCTCTCCCGAGAGTTCAGCCGAACCGCAGCAAAAGGGCGCACAGCAGCAGCTCTCAGCCAATCGTTCGCAACAGCAGCCCGGTGGTCGTGAACGCAACACGGCTGGAGGCGGCGGTGGTGGTGGCAATGAAGGCGGAGCCTTCTTCTTCGACCAAGGCGCGGAAGTCGCCAATGACCGACCCTTAACCGGCGAAGGCTATGACCGCTGGACAGATCGCCTGCGCAATGTGGAGGAGCTTTTGAACCAACCCGAACTTCGCAACGAAGCCGCCAAGGTGCTCGACAACGCCCGCGCGATGCGCATCGACCACGAACGCAACGATGCAGCCCCACAGGTCGATCATCTCCAGATGCGAATCCTGAATCCGCTCGTCGAGCTGCGTGATCGCGTGGCAGAAGAACTTGCCAAACGAGACACGAAGAACCCCATGGTCCCCGTGGACCGCGACCCCGTGCCGCCTGCCTTCCGCGAGCTGGTGAAACGCTACTATCAGGAGCTCGGGAATGGGAATTGAGTCATGAATCTTATCAGCGGCATAGGTTTAGTAGTTCCAATCGTGTGGTGTCTGAGCTTCGCTTTAGGCTTAATGATGGTCGGTGGCGGGGGAGATGACACTTCAGACAAGCAGTTAGTTTTCGCTGCTGCTTCTAGCTCCTTTCTGACGGGGTGTTGTCTGGAGATTCTTTGTTATCTCATACAAAAACGATCCCTTTTGTGGATGCCAAAAACATCGGACCTTTCATCATGGAGGTCAGCGCATGGATTTCTTTTTGTGCCTGCGGCATACTGGTCAAGGCTGTGTTTTGCAGCAGGATTGCTGGTGGTTGTGGCTTATGTGTTGGAGCTTGTATGAAATCTTAATCATTAATGACCCTCACCCTCCAACATCCTGAGCGCCTCTGGCTCGTCGCTGCGATCCTCGCGGTGGCAGCGCTGGTGTTGGTATTGGGGTATCGGAAATCACCGCTGCAGGGTGTCACGAAATGGGCGGCGATGGCTTGCAAACTAGGCGCATGGGGCCTGCTGGTCTTCTGCCTCACGGACCCGGTGTGGTCACGCAAGCAGCCAAAGACAGGCGAGAACGAAGTCGTGATCGTGGCGGACAACAGCGCGTCTTTACAGGTGGCTGAAACCTCCGGCGGCATCACGCGCAGCGAATCCATGCGTGAGGCACTCGGCAAGGATGCCGAGTCACCACCATCCTGGCTGGATGAACTCGGGCGCATGTTCCGTGTGAAGACTCAGATTGTGGACGAGCGACTGCAAAACGTGGCCGACTTCACGAAGCTGGACTTCAGCGGTACAAAGTCGGAGCAGGAGCGAGCGCTGAAAACCCTGCGTGGCGGAGGCCAGGGAAGCCGAACTGCGGCAGTGGTCTTGATCACGGATGGCAATCCGACGGATGTAGCGGAAGGCGTGAGCATTCCGCAGGCCTCGAAAGCACTCGAGACTGCAGAAGGAAGACTCACGTCATCTTCTACGGTGCCCGTGTTCCCCGTCCTCGTCGGCAAAGACGAACCCACGCCTGACCTGCGCATCGTGGAGCATTCAGTGACACAGACTTCGTTTGAAGACACGCCGGTGACGATCACGGCACGCATCGCGGGAACTGGCTTTGTTGGCAAGCAAGTAGCGGCGGTCGTGCTCGATGCAGCTGGGAAGGTTGTCGTCACGGAGAAACTCGAACTCGCGAAGGATGGCGAGGCGCAGACATTGCGACTGAAGGTGCCAGCGGTGAAGCCGGGCATCTCGTTCTTCCGATTGGTGACACTCGATGCAGCGCGGCTGAAGCAGATCGAGAAGGATGATTGGAAGGCGCTTTCCAAAGAGGCCACGCTCGCTAACAACGAACGCCACATCGCCGTGGATCGTGGGGCGGGGCCGTATCGGGTGCTGTATGTCTCGGGGAGGCCAAACTGGGAATACAAGTTCATGCGACGCGCGCTGGCCGGTGACACTGAGGTGCAGATTCCTTCGCTGATCCGCATCGCCAAACGGGAGCCGAAGTTTGAATGGCGTGGGCGGACGGGGGAAACGAGCAACCCGCTCTTCCGTGGTTTTGGCGATCAAGGTGTGGCGCAGCGCTATGATCAGCCGGTACTCACGAGGCTGGGCACGAAGGACGCGAAGGAACTCAGCACAGGCTTTCCAAAAACAGCGGAGGAGCTGATGGGGGAGTATCGAGCGATCATTCTGGATGACATCGAGGCGGCGTTCTTTACGCAGGAGCAGATGAATCTGATGGAGCGGTTTGTCAGCGAGCGCGGCGGTTCTTTGCTCATGCTCGGCGGGCAGGAGAGCTATCAGCAAGGCGGCTATGATCACACGCCTGTGGGGCGGATGCTGCCGGTGTATCTGGATCGCATTTCGCAGTCACCAGCCATCGAGAATGGGCGCTTTGATCTGACTCGCGAAGGCTGGCTGGAGCCATGGACGCGAGTGCGAGCCGGCCGTGAAGAGGACGAGAAGCGTTTGGCCGAGATGCCGGGCTTCTTTTCCGTGAATCAGACCTTCTCGATCAAGCCGGGCGCGAGCGTGCTGGCGACGATTAAGGCGGGCGAAGAGGCTACCACGTTTCCAGCTCTCGCGGCGCAGCGTTTTGGCGAAGGGCGTGTGGCTTCCGTGATGATCGGCGATCTCTGGCGCTGGGGGATGCGCGATGAAGATGCACGCAAGGATCTCGACAAGGCATGGCGTCAGCTCATGCGCTGGCTCGTCGTCGATGTTCCGGATAAGATTCAGTTCACGGCAGTGCCGGATGCCGAGCGGATGAAGCTGGAAGTGCGGGTGCGCAATTCGTCTTTCCGAGCGCAGGACGATGCCGTGGTGAAGATCGAGGTCACGGGGCCCGGTGGGAAGAAGAGCGAGTTGTTTGCCGAGCCGAGCTTGAAGGAAGCTGGGCTGTTTGAAGCGGAGTTCTACTCGCGCGAGACGGGGGCCTATCGTTCAGTGACGACGGTTACTTTAGCAGCAGAGAACGCAGAGATCGCAAAGGTTGAAACGAAGGCCACGGGCTGGGTGCATGATCCATTGACGGTGGAGTTTGCTTCACTGAAGCCGGGGCGTGAATGGGCGGAGCGGGTGGCGAAGGAATCGGGCGGTCGCGTGCTGAGCCTGGCTGACTTGCCGAACCTGCCGGAGATTTTGAAGGACATTCGAGTGCCCGTGGAGGAGACGATCACGACACCGTTTTGGCACGCGCCGTGGGTGTTTGCGGTGGTGCTCGGACTGCTGGGTGTGGAGTGGTATTTGAGAAGGAAAGGAGGCATGGCATAAAGTGAAATCCGAAACCCGAAATCCGAATGACGAAAGAATGACGAAGCTCAAAGCCAGAGGCTGGATGGCTTATTGTTGGCTGCTGAGTCTTTATCTTTTCGGTGCCTGCTTTGCCATTGCGGCACAGCGTGATGTTGAAGTCCTCATCGTCACGGGAGCTCCGGGTGAGAAAGAGTATGCCGAGCGTTTCGAGAAGCAGGTGGAGACTTGGAAAGCGGCTTGTGAGAAGTCAGGCATCGCGGTCCAGGTCATCGGCAAGGATGAACACGATGCAGAGGCTCTGGAGGCGGCTTTGAGAAAGGCAGCCACGAAGATCACCGGCCAGTTTTGGCTCGTGCTGATCGGGCATGGGACTTTTGATAACCGCGAGGTGAAGTTTAATCTGCGTGGGCCGGATGTGACGGCAAGGCAGCTCGCTGCTTGGTGTCAGCCAATCAAACGTGAGTTGATCTTCATCGACGGAGGTTCATCGAGCGCAGGCTTCCTCCAGCCGTTGGCGGGGAAGAATCGAATCATCATCACGGGCACGAAGAGCGCGGACGAAATCTACTACACGCGCTTCGGAGAATTCTTCGCGCCTTCCATCGCGGGTGATCTGGCGGCCGATATGGATCAAGACAAGCAGGTGTCGATCCTCGAAGCCTTTCGTCATGCCAGCAAATTGGCGTCCGAGTTTTACGAGAAGGAAGAGCGCATCTCCACCGAGCACGCATTGATCGAAGACAATGGCGATGGTGTAGGCACGCGGTCAGAAGTTTTGAGCAAGGAGTCCAAGGACATCAAAGACGGCGCTCGGGCAGGCCAGGTGGCGCTCGTTTTGAGCGAAGAAGAAATGAAGCTCACAGACGCTCAGCGATCCAAGCGCGATGAACTGGAACGAAAGCTGGAGGCTCTGAAGGCCAAGCGAGCTGAGATGGAGGAGGTTGTCTATTACCGCGAGATCGAGGTGCTGCTGCGGGAACTGGCGGCGGTTTATGAGCTGCCATGAAAAAGCCGTCCAACAATCCCTGGGAACTGCTCATTATTGCCACTCTCTTCATCATCATCGGTGGTGCCATGATCTACCGCAAAGTTCCAATTGTGATCACTGGAGGTGTCGGAGGGAGTGGACGCTATGGTTCAGGTCTTTCCTCTGGAGCTGATGCGGATACGGCCTCTGTGATTGGGCTCACGGGGATTCTTATCGGGCTCGCCATCGTGGCTTTTTACATCAAACTGAAGCTAGATATTGATCGGGATGATCCATCCTGAGGGCTCATCTTTAGAGAGATTCTCTCCCCGTCGCTTCGAGAAACTGCTGACGGAGGATCTGACAAGCACGTTCCTTTTCATCCAGGGCGTGCTGGGCTTCCATGAGTTGTCGCTCCAGGATTTGCACACGCTGATGCAGCAGGGCATCGCCGCTGCCTTTTTCGAGATCGGGCCACTGCGCACCGACGAGTGTGGTGTGGGCGCTGCGGACGTGATGAGGGCTGGCCTGGAAGAAATCGAGTTCGCCGAGGCGGGACTCCGAGGCGTCGGTGCAGTCGATGAGGATGACGTTTTCGTCGATCTGGCCGGTGGCGAGGAACTCCTGGATGGTGGCGACGTTCGTGGGGCCGTAGAGATACTGGTCTGGCATCTGGATGAGCCAGTCCATCTGAAGCTCACGGATCATCGGGGCACGCCGCCAGCTCTGGCGACCATCGTCGGAGAGCTTGTCCATCGGGGCGATCTTGGCCTCCGAGGCAAATTGCAGCAGCGTGTCTTGGTCAAGCGGGCCGTATTCCTCGTTGGTGGAGGCTTTGATGAGATGCCAGGTGCGGTTGGACATGTTGGTAATCTAGGTGAAACGAGCGTCCTTTTGGAAGGATAAACTTTTCGTGATAGCGGAACTGCTGTGAATTTCAGTTCTCAGGCTCGGTTTCCCGGCGTTGATTGCACCGTCTCCACGTCACGAATTCATGAAAAAACTCCGTCGTTGGCTCCTGCCTGCCACCCTGCTTTTGCTGGGCCTGGCGCTTGGCTGGTGGGTGCTGCCATGGCTGGTGGCGCTGCCACAGTCACTTGATCAGGAGAGGGCGGTTTCGGTGCAGTATCTTGCTCGCGATGGATCAGCACTGAGGCAACTACTCACGGCGGAGGGAGATCGTGTCAGTTCGGGAGCGCGGTTTGAGGAACTGCCCGGCTTCTTGATCCAAGCCACGCTCGCGGCTGAGGATCGGCGCTTTTGGAATCATGGCGGGGTGGACCTGCTCGCGGTGGCGCGGGCGGTGCGGGACAATGCTTCGGCGGGACGTGTGGTGTCAGGTGCTTCGACGATTCATCAGCAGCTCGCGAAAGTAGCCGCAGGTCGGCTGCAAAAGCGCACGCTCGGAGTGAAGGTCATCGAAGCTCTGCAAGCGCGACGGCTGGCGATGTCCTGGTCGCGTGAACGAGTGCTGACCGAGTATCTGAATCGCATCCACTATGGCAATCTGCTCACGGGCTGCACGGCGGCGGCTTCGGGTTACTTTAACAAACCTCTGCGTGATCTGACCCTGGCCGAGTGCGCCTTTCTCGCGGCTATCCCACAGTCGCCGACGCTGCTGAATCCGTTTCGTAATCGCGAGGCGATCCGACCACGTCAGGAGCGGATTTTGCAGGCCATGCGAGAGCAGGGGATGATTACGGATGAGCAGTGGCGTGTGGCTTTGGCTGAGCCGCTGGTGCTGCAACGTTACACGGGTGGCTTTGCCGCGCCTCATGCCGTGGAGATGCTGCGGGGGCAGGCAAAAGTGGCGGATGGGCGAGTGCGGACCACGATTGATGCAGCGCTTCAGCGGCAGGTGGAAAAGATCATCGCTGCGCGTCTCGCCACTTTAAAGGAACGGCATGTGACGCAGGCGGCGGCGGTGGTGATAGACAATGCCACGGGCGAGGTGCTAGCGATGGCGGGTTCGCGTGACTTCTTTGCGCCAGACGGTGGCCAGATCAATGGAGCCTGGGTTCCGCATTCGCCGGGGTCGGTGATGAAACCCTTCACCTATCAGCTCGCCTTTGAGCGTGGGTTCACTCCGGCGAGTGTGCTGGCAGATCTGCCGGTGGAGTATCCGACCCCGACAGGTGTCTATCGTCCCGAGAACTATGCGCACCGTATCTATGGTCCGGTGACTTGTCGGGATGCTTTGGGCAACAGCCTGAACATCGCCACGGTGAAGCTGTTGGCCAGTCTCGGCGGAGCGGAGACACTGCTGGCGCGTGTGCAAGCGCTTGGTTTGAGTACGCTCACCGAGCCGGCAGAGCATTACGGACTCGGCCTAACTATCGGCAATGCGCCCGTGCGGCTGATCGAGTTGGCGAATGCCTATGCCTGTCTCGCGAGACTTGGCGAGTGGAAGGAATGGCGGCTGGTGATGTCTGATGCGGCGATGTCAGGCCGAGCTGTTTTGAAGCATGAAGCCTGCTATCTGATCGCCGACATTCTCAGTGATAATCAGGCGCGCAGCATGACCTTTGGCACGCATTCGCCGCTGCGGCTGCCATTCCGCGCAGCGGTGAAGACGGGCACGAGCCAGTCGTATCGGGACAACTGGACGCTCGGCTTCACGCCGGAATACACCGTCGGTGTCTGGGCGGGGAATTTTGACAACACGCCCATGCAGGAAGTCTCGGGCGTGACCGGGGCAGCGCCCATCTGGCGGGACATCCTGCTGCACCTGCATGAGTCGAGTCCGGCCACTTGGTATGACGAACCCAAGGAGATCGTGCGCGCCCGCATTGATCCTCGCACCGGCAGACAACTGACCGCGCAGTCACCGCCATCGCGGCTGAGTCGGGAGGAGCTTTTCATCGCTGGCTCGCTGCCGCCAGCAGCCACGCGAGGTGACTACGATGAGCGGGGGCGGGCGCTCCTACCGCCCGAGTTCGCCAAGTGGGTTCGCAGTTCGGACAACTGGTTCGGCGACCTGGTTGTCTGTGCTGACAAAGAAGGCTCTTCACGTCCCTGGCGCATTGCTCATCCCATTCCTGGCACGGTCATCCAGCTTGATGCGGATCTGCCTGGAGGTGGCAAGCGGCTGCTTTTGGAAACTGAGCCGCAGGTGTCTGTGGAGTGGCGTTGTGAATCCCTGCCAGTGCAGCGTGATGGCGGCCAAGCCTATGTCTTGCTTCGTGCTGGGCGTCATGAGTTCATCGTGCGCGATCCAGCTTCGGGTGAGGTGATGCGCACGCATGTGATCGTGCATGACGAGTAGGCGCTATCGCTTCACCGCGTCCCAGACCTTGGTGTATTTGGCGAGGTCGGGACCGAGGTCCTGGATCACCTCGCTCTTCGCACGCACGGCTTCGGGGATGATGACGGCGGGATTGCTGAGGAACTCTGAGCTGACTTTCTTCAGCGCGGCGGTGTTTGGGCAGAGGTAGCCGGTCCACTGCATGTTTTCGGCGGCGGTGTCGGCATCGAGCAGGTGATTGATAAAGGCATGGGCCAGTGCTGCCTGCGGGGCGGACTTGGGGATCACCATTTCATCACAACCCATGACCAGACCCTCCTGCGGGATGATCAGGGTGATCTTTTCATTCTCCTGCGCGACCTGCCAGAGATCGCCGCTGTAACCTTGCACGAGGGTGAACTCCCCGGAGTCGAGCCCGGCTTTGTAGCCTTCGTTGTCAAACTTGGCGGCCTGGGCCTTCCACTTCAGCAGTACTGCCTGCGCGGCGGCGAGCTGGGCTTCATCGCGGGTATTGATGCTGTGGCCGAGGGATTTTAAGGCTGCGCCGATGGTCTCGCGCATGTCGTCGAGCAAGGTCATCCTTTTGGCGATGTCGGGACGCTGGAAGATGGCCCAGGACGACTCGGGGTTGGGCACTTTGTCCTTCCGGCAGGCGAGGATGGTGTAGGCCAGCGTGTAGGGCACGCTGTGGCGCATGGTTTTGTCGGAGACCTTGTCGAGCACGGCGGGGTCAATGTTTGGCAGGTTCGGCAGCTTGGCGTGGTCCAGCTCGCTGCTGATGCCCTCGCTTACCATGAGCTGGATCATGTAGCTGGTGGGAAAGATGAGGTCGTAGCCTTTCGCGCCGGCTTTGAGCTTGGCATACATGGACTCGTTCGAGTCAAAGGTGTCGATGACGACGCGGCAGGAATGCTTCGCCTCAAATGTCTCGATGGCTGCCGGGCTGATGTAATCCGCCCAAGTGAAGATGTGCAGCGTTTCTGCGGCGAGCGCAGGCAGGGCGAGGAGGAAGAAGGCGAGGAGATGTTTCATGAGCGGCGGGCGGTGAATCGTGTGCAGATACCTCCGCCTTCCACCACGGCGGGCAGTTGCTCGGCTTTGCGACCGCTGGCGATGATGCATTGCACGCCACTATTCACGGCATCCTGCACGGCGCGGAGCTTCGAGATCATGCCGCCGGTGCCGAGGGCGGTTTTTTCTTCCTGGGCATGATGGATGACGGCGTCCACGTCATCGACGACGGGGATGGGCCCCTCTTCGGGATGCTTCATGTCACGCAGCAAGCCGGGTGCGCTGGTGAGTAGGATGAGAGTGTCGGCTTTCCAAAGGCAGGCGATGCGGGAGGAGAGCTTGTCGTTGTCACCAAAGCGCAGTTCCTCGATGGCGACGCTGTCGTTCTCATTGATCACGGGCACGATCTGGGGGAACTCCAGCAGGCGCTCAAGGGTGGCCTTTACGCGCTGGGCGCGCTCTTCCTGGGCGAGGTCTTCGTGCGTGACGAGGAGCTGTGCCACGTGCAGGCCGTGGTCGCGCAGCAGGTTTTCATACGCGTGCATGAGGTGGGTTTGCCCCACGGCAGCCAGCGCCTGGAGCGTGGTCATGTCGCTGGGGCGGGTGGACATCTCCAGAGGCTTCAGCCCGGAGGCCACGGCACCGCTGCTGACGACCACGACGCTGTGTCCGGCCTGTTTCATCAAAGCCACGGCCTCCACGAGCTTGCGCAGTTGCACCGGATCAGGCTCGGGCGTGTTGAGCTTGGTCAAGATGCCGGAACCGAATTTGAGGACGATGCGCTGTGGAGCTGCGTGAGACATGGCTGGAAAGGGGCCGCCATGAAAGAGCAGGAGGGCAGGGGAGGCAAGGAGGGAGAGCAAAGGAAGACTTTCCCTTGCCGCTCCGTCCCTCCCGTCCATCCTCGCACTCCCATGCGCGTCCTGCTCACCACCACCAGCTACCAAGACACTCCCGGCGACCACCACGCCCTGCTCGAATCCCAGGGTTTCGACATCCACCGCGAGCGCGGCCCTCTGCCAGAAAGCCGCATGTTGGAGCTGGCCGGTGACTTTGACGCCTTCCTCTGCGGTGACGACGAGATCACCAAGGCTGTTTTGGACAAAGCCCTGCCTCGCCTGAAGGTCATCAGCAAATACGGCATCGGCCTAGATAAGATCGACG
>NZ_JBILYB010000246.1:0-5225 GCF_044378005.1 Prosthecobacter sp. | reverse complement strand
CACTAAATGTCTTGGAGCGACTCCGATGGTAACTGTATCGCTATGAACCCTATGCTCTCGCGGTCTATGGCGGTCGCACCCGGCAATATAAAACCGTCTTCGCTCCGCTGCGGATGCCCGCCGACAGGATGAGCGCGGGCGAGCTGGAAGAGACCTGCATCCTCACCGGTGGCGATCCCTTTGCCTCCGGCACCAAGGTCAAGCCCGGCGTCCTCAGCGTGCTTGGCTCTGTGCAAAAGACGCCCATCCCCGACACCATCGAAGGCCGTCGCAAAGCCTTCGCCGAATGGGTCGCCAGCTCGGACAATCCGCTGACCTCAAGGGCCATCGTGAATCGCGTGTGGATGTGGCACTTCGGCCAGCCGCTCGCGGGGAATCCGAACAACTTCGGCAGCACCGGCAAAAAGCCCACCCACCCCGAATTGCTGGACTGGCTCGCGGCGCAGTTTGTGGAGAGCGGCTGGAGCTTCAAGGCACTGCACCGCCTCATCATGACCTCGGAGGCCTATCGCCGCAGCGCCACGCATCCTGATTTGAAGGCACTGCGGGAGAAAGACGCCCTCGGCACCAGCTACGTCGTCTTTCAGCCGCGCCGCCTTAGCGCGGAAGAGTTGCGGGATGCCATGCTCGCGGCCACGGGCGAGCTGAACCGCACCCTCGGTGGCATTCCGAACCGGCCTGAGATCAATCTGGAAGCCGCCCTGCAACCGCGCCAAGTCATGGGCACCTTTGCCTCCGCCTGGGTGCCCAATCCCAAGCCTGAGCAGCGCCATCGCCGCTCACTCTACGCCCTGAAACTGCGCGGCCTCACCGACCCGATGCTGGAGGTCTTCAATGCGCCCGCGCCGGACTTCTCCTGCGAGCGCCGCGAGGCCAGCACCGTCACGCCGCAAGTCTTCAGCTTGTTCAATGGTCAGAGCACGCAATCCCGCGCTCTCGCTCTCGCCCATCGCGCTGTGAAGGAAACGCGCACTGATAAAGAAGCCATTGCACGGATCTTCGCGCTCACGTTCTCCCGTCCACCGAATGCCGGAGAAACGCAAAGCTGCCTCGCTCATTGGCGCGACATCGAAGCCCTGCTTGGCAGCGAAAAGCCGACGACTCAAAAGCCACCGCTCGAAGTCCGCCGCGATGCCGTGGAAGAGAACACCGGCGAGAAGTTTTCCTTCAACGAGAAGCTGCATGCCAATGCCGAGTTCGTGCCCGACTTGCAACCCTCCGACGTGGAGGCCCGCACCCGCGCTCTCGCCGATGTGTGCCTCGTCCTTCTAAACTCCAACGAGTTCGCTTATGTCTATTAAACCCTTCTTCCCCTGCGCCGGAGCCCGCGCTTTGCACGCGCCAACGCGCCGCGAGTTCATCTACAGCATGGGCACCAGCCTCGGCAGTGTCGCCTTCAGTTCCTTGCTCGCCGAGGAAGCAAAGAAGAATCCGCTCGCACCGAAGTCAGGCCACTTCCCGGAGGCGAAGGCGAAGAACGTCATCTTCCTCATGATGGAAGGCGGCCCCTCGCACATCGACACCTTCGACCCCAAGCCCACGCTGGCGAAACTGCACCTCAAGGAGTTCACTCGCCAAGACAAGCAGGCCTCCGCCATGCAGGGCGGCAAGCGCTACTACGTGCAAAGCCCGTTTAAGTTCATCAAAGCCGGTCAGAGCGGCGCGGACATGGCGGAAAACTGGTCGCACCTCGCCAAGGTCGCGGATGATCTTTGCTTCTTCCGTGGTTGCACCGTGGACAGCGTGAACCATCCGACCGCGATGTATCAGATGAACTGCGGCAACCGCTTCGGAGGCGATCCCGGTATCGGCGCGTGGGTGAACTACGGCCTCGGTTCGCTCAATCGGGACCTGCCCGGCTTCATCGTGCTGCCCGAGGTAAGCTATCCGCAAGGAGGTGCGGCGAACTGGAGCAACGGCTACCTGCCCGCGAGCTTCCAAGGCACGCCGCTGCGCGCGAAAGGCTCGCCCATTCTCGATCTCACGCCGCCTCCTGGTGTCAGCGAAGCACGTCAGCGCAAGAACCTCGACCTCATCGCCAAGCTCAACACCGCGCACGCCGCGCAACATCCCGGCCACGACGAACTCACCGCGCGCATGGACAACTACGAACTCGCCTTCCGCATGCAGATGCAGGTGCCCGAGACGCTCGACCTCTCCAAGGAAGACGCCAAGACCAAGGAACTCTACGGCATCGGCAACGACGCCACCGATTCCTTTGGTCGCAAATGCTTGTTAGCCCGCAAGCTCATCGAAAAAGGCGTGCGCTTCGTTCAGCTCTACAACGGCTCCTGGGACAGCCACGACTACATCGAGCGGGCCCACGGCAATCTCGTGCGCGGCGTGGACCAGCCCATCGCCGCCCTCATCACCGACCTCAAACAGCGCGGTCTCCTCGAGAGCACGCTCATCGTCTGGTGCGGCGAGTTTGGTCGCACACCCGACAACGGCGTGCGCGGCGGCACCGCCTACGGTCGCGACCATAATCCAAACGCCATGACGATTTGGCTCGCCGGTGGCGGCTGCAACGCCGGTCACACCATCGGTGCTACCGACGACCTCGGCATGGCCGCCGTCGAAGGCAAAGCCCACGTCCGCGATTTCCACGTCACCCTCTTGCGCCTTCTCGGCCTGGACGACAACAAACTCACCTACTACCACGCCGGCCGCTTCAAGCAGCTCAGCCAGTTTGGCGGCACGGTGATCAAGGATCTCATCGCATGAAACGCACCTTTAAACTTCTCACCGCTTTGATGCTCGCATCGCTGGCCGATGTTCTACCTGCTGCCGATGCCATTGCCAATGGGGCGGCCCCGACCGAGATTTTGCTGCCGGACGAACTGGCGTTGGTCCGCGAGTTGGCGACGGCTACCCTCGAAAGCTGCGGGGTGGCTCCGGGGGGCATCGCGCACGGCAAAACCAACACTTTGGGGTTCCTGGCCATCACGCCGGGTGGTTATCCGGCGATCTGGATCCAGGACTTCACCATGAATTTTTCCAGCGGCTTGATTTCGCGCGAGGACGGTCTCCGGCACTTCCAACTGATTCTGGAAAAGCAAAACGGTGCGGAGCCCAAGGATCTGGGCCGGCAGGTGGTCATACCCGCCCATGCCATCCCCGATCATATCAATGTGGACGGCGCACCGGTGTTCTTTCCCGGCACCTACGATCCATTGGCCCACATGAATGGCGACTGGGGATTTCGCCCGCCCAGCAACAACCAGTTTGATGTCATCTGGCTCGCCCACATGCTCGCTCGCAGTGGTGATGCCAAAGCGCTGCTGAGCCGCGAGGTGGGTGGCCGCACCGTGTATGAGCGACTGAAGCTGGCGTTTGCCGTGCCGGAGATCGATCCGGCCACACAATTGGTGCGAACCACGGCGGCGCGGCGGGCGGTCGGATTCATTTTCTATGATGCCATCGAGATGACGGGCGACCTCCTGATGGCCTCGCTGATCCGCTACCGCGCGGCCATGCACCTCGCCTGGCTCGCCACCAAGATGGATCAACCGGAAGACGCCAAACATTATGCCGACGTCGCCCAACAGATCCGCTCGCATATCCTGCCGGTCTTTGGCGACACCGACGGCACCCACGGCGGCTGGCTCAAAGCCTCCAACGGCATCTCCGGGCAGTCGGATGTGTGGGGCAGCATCTACGCGATCTATATCGGCGCGGTTGAGGGTGAGGCCCGCGCGGCTTTGCTCAGGACGATTACGGCGGCGTTGGCCAAGCCCGGAGAGATCGAGTTCGAGGGTGCCCTGCGCCACGTCCCGCTGAGCGGCGACGCGTCGCCGACTACGATGTGGGAGAAAGCTAGACCCCCGAAAAACAGGTATGAGAACGGTGCCTACTGGCACATCCCGGTCGGCTGGCTGCTGACCATCCTGCAGCCGGAGCATCCGGAGTTGGCGCAGACCGTTAAGCGGCATTGGCTCGGCCACCTGCGTGAGCAGCAGGGCAAGGTGTGGGAGTGCATCGGCTGGGACGGGCACGCCAACAAGAACCCGACCTATGGAACATCGATAGCCCTGCCGTTAGGTGTTATGAGCCGCGGGGAACTGCGTGCTGACCGGCTGCTGGCACCGCTTGCTGCTGATCCCCAGCCAACAACTCCGTCGCGCGATGACGCCGGGTGGCTTCGCGAAAATGGCACGCTCCTCTTTCACGACGCCTTTGAGCGTGAGGAAACCGGCAATGGCATGAAGGCCATCGGTAACGGTTGGGAGAGCGCCACGGCAGAACGGGTGCCGCAAATCAAACAGGCCGATCTCGACGGCGGCATCCTCAAGCTCGCCAGCGCCACGAAAGAAGCCGGACACGCCGCGCACATCCATCACGATGCCGGCTTCGCCGATGGCGGTGCTGTCGTGCGCTTCAAGTTTCCCGGCCTGAACAAAGATGAAGCACTCACGGTCGGCTTCGTGGACCGCGAGACCAAGGGCATCCATGCGGGCCACCTCTGCTATGGCGTCCTTTCGCAGAGCAACATCGCGCTCATGGATTGGAAGACCGGTGTGATGAATCTGGAGATCCGCAAGCGCAGACAAGAATATCTGGACCGAAAGGAGAAACTGCCCGCCGATCTCGAAGCCTTGTTGAAGACGAAGCAGATCACCGTCCCGTGGAAAGCCGATACCGACTGGCACGAACTCGTGCTCGTGACCGAAGGCGACGAGTTGCGCCTCAGCATCGACGGCAAACTCCTCGCCTACCACCACTCCGAAGGCTTCGCCCATCCGATGAAGCGCTGGTTCAGTTTTCTCATGCCGAATACAGTGTGGATCGACGACGTGAAGATTTGGAAAGTGAAGTGATTTGGCGAACCATGAAACGAACTTTACGATCGTCACCGCCCTGCTGCTCGTGCCGCTGACCCACAGCTTGGCAGCACGAGACAGATCTATCTTCTCACCTCCCCCGGTTCTGCCTTCGGAAATCCTGCGGGGACATGCCGACGACTTGTTTGAAGCGCTTCGAAAGATGGAAGGCGTCGTGGAAGCCGAGGTCGGCGGCGATGGTGGCGAGGTTGTGGTTGGTTTCGAGAAGCTGGGAGCAGGCGCGGAGCACGATTTCGTCGGCGCGGAATTCGCCGGGGCTTTTGCCGGTCATTTGCACGAAGCGTTTGCGAAAGGCGCTGTAGGACATGCCCATCGAGCGGGCGATCTCTTCCAACGAAGGATCGGTGAGGCGACCGGTGCGCAGCTTCTGCTCCGCTCTCTCGC
>NZ_JBILYB010000012.1:0-73228 GCF_044378005.1 Prosthecobacter sp. | reverse complement strand
CTTAATGCAGGAAACCCGCAAGGCACCGAGTTCTACGATCCCGAAGGCATCACCTACATCGGTGGTGGCCAGTTCGTCTTCAGTGAGGAGCGCGAGCGACGTCTCGTGAAGTTCACCTATGCCGCAGGCACCACACTCACGCGTGCCGCGGCGCAGACGGTAGATCTCGGCACCTTTGACGACAACACCGGCACGGAAGGTCTTTCGTATGATCCGCAGACCAGCGGCTTCATTGTCCTGAAGGAAAAGACTCCGATTGGTGTCTTCCAGACCGGTGTGGACTTCGCCGCAGGCACAGCGACGAATGGCTCGCCCACTACGACGAACTCGACGAACCTCTTCGACACCACACTGCTCGGCATGAGCGATGTGGCAGACGTGTTTGCCTTCTCGAACATCCCTTCCATGACCGGCCAGCCGCAGGCAGACAATCTGCTCATCATCGGCCAGGAGAACGCACGAATTGTGAATGTGGACCGCTCTGGAACTATCTTGAGCACACTGAACATCACCTCCGATATCGGCAATCCTTTGAGCGCCGCCGATCAGCAGCATGAAGGCATCACGATGGATCGCGCAGGTAACATCTACGTCGTCAATGAAAACGGCGGCGGCAGCATCGAGTTCCCTCAGCTTTGGGTCTATGCGCCTTCCACGGTACCGAATGCGGCTCCGACAGCCGTGGTGGTGAACAATGCAGTCAATTCCCTTCAGGAAAACACCAGCACCGCCTCGCCGATCAAGGTCGCTGACATCGTCGTCACCGACGACGGCCTCGGCACGAACACGCTGAGCCTCACCGGAGCGGATGCGGCCTCCTTCCAGATCACCGGCAGCTCCTTGTATCTGAAGTCCGGTGTCGTACTCGACTTCGAGACCAAGACCAGCTATGCCGTCACCATCAACGCGGATGACATCACCGTCGGCGCTACGCCAGACGCCACGGTCAACTACACCCTGAGCGTGACGGATCAGGCCGTCGAGACACCTGCGCCTCCTGCTCTCATCATCACCGAAGTGGCTCCTTGGGCCAGCAGCAACGGCGCTGTTGGAGGAGATTGGTTTGAAGTGACGAATGTCAGCGCGAACACGGTGGACATCACGGGCTGGAAAGTGGACGACAGCTCCAACGCCTTTGCCACGGCCATCGCCCTGACCGGCATCACCAGCATCGCGCCCGGCGAATCAGTGATCTTTATCGAAAGCACCGCGCTCAATCAGGCCACCATCGTTAACACCTTCAAAACCGTGTGGTTCAGCGCCAGCCCGCCTGTCGGCCTTCAAGTCGGCACCTATCAAGGCTCCGGCATCGGCCTCAGCACCGGCGGTGACGCGGTGAATCTTTTCACCACAGGCGGCACACGGCACTCCGGCGTCAGCTTCGGCGCTGCGGACGCCACCTCTCCTTTCCAGACCTTCGACAACACGGCCTCTGCCAATGACACAGCCATCTCCCTGCTGAGCAGCACGGGTGTGAATGGAGCCTTCGTCGCCGCCACCAGCGCAGTTGAAATCGGCTCGCCCGGTTACTCCGCTCCTGGCGTGCTTCGCGTCACCGAAACGGCTCCCTGGAGCAGCGGCAACAGCCCTGTGGCTGCCGATTGGTTTGAAGTGACCAACATCGGCGCGCGCAGCGTCGACATCACCGGCTGGAAGGTGGATGACAGCTCTGAATCACCCGCCGCAGCGCTGCCGCTCACCGGCATCACCAGCATCGCTCCAGGTGAATCCGTCGTCTTCATCGAAACCGCGACGCTTCCGACCACGAAGGCCGCTTTCCTCTCCAACTGGTTCGGCGCAAATCCTCCCGCGACACTCCAAGTAGGCGGCTACACGGGCGGCGGCATCGGCCTCAGCACCGGCGGCGACGCCGTGAACCTCTACGACACGAACAATGTCCGTGTGGCGAATGTGTCCTTCGGTCTCGCACCTTCCGCCGCCCCGTTCCGCACCTTTGACAACGCTGCGGGAGCCAATGTCGCGGCCATCACCACCTTGAGCACAACAGGCGTCAACGGAGCCTTCGTCGCGGTGAATTCAGCCACCGAAGTCGGCTCGCCCGGCGCCACGGTCTCAGCTCCGATCGGAGCCTCCTCCGTCAGCATCGCCGCTGCCTCGATCTCCGAAGGCAACACCAGCACCACCATCCTGAACCTGCCGGTGACACGCACGAACACGGCCTCTGTCTTTACCGTCAACTACGCTGTCACGGGTGGCACGGCCACCGCAGGCACAGATTACGTCACGCTCTCCTCGGGCACGCTGAGCTTCGCCTTCAATGGTGCTGCCACTCAGGACATCGCCATCACGGTGAATGGCGACACGGCCATTGAGAGCAATGAAACCATCACCGTGACACTCTCAGGCATCGTGAATTCCAATGGCACCACAACGCTCGGCACCGCAGCAGCCTCCGGCACCATCACCAATGATGACACGGTGCCGGTGAGCTTCCCTGCCTCGGGGCACCTGACTTCGACCATCAAAGGCAGCATCGACCTCGACGCGACACCACTGACCGGCGGCGCGGAGATTCCAGCCTTCGATCCAATCTCGAGGCGCGCCTTCACCTCGTCCAACAGCGGCATTCAGGTCATCGACCTTACCAACCCCGCCGCGCCTGCCTTCATCAGCACCATCGCTCCAGCCACACTCGGCGTTAGCGGCCTGACCAGCAATGACGTGTCCTCCGTGGCGGTCCGTAAAGGTGCTGGAGCCAACCCAAGTGTGCTCGCCGCCGCCATCATCTCCGCGCCGAAATCCACTCCTGGCTATGTCGTCTTCCTGAATGCCGCGACTGGAGCGCTGCTGGGTTCCGCCCAGGTCGGAGCCGTCCCCGATCACATCGCCTTTACCCCCGATGGCACGAAGCTGCTCGTCGCCAACGAAGGTGAAATCGACGGCACGGCGGTGGTGATTTCCGCTGACACGACCCTCGGCACGGTCAGCATCATCCCGGTGGATGCCGCCGGTGCCGCAGGGACAATCAGCACGGCGGACTTCATCTCTTATGACGCGCCTGCCACCATCACCATGCTCATCAATGCGGGTGTGCGCATCTTCCAGGGCGGCAAGCCTTCGACTGACTTCGAGCCGGAGTACTTCGCCATCTCTCCTGATGGAACGAAGGCGATGGTGACACTCCAGGAAGCCAACGCTGTGGCCGTGCTCGACATCGCCACCGCCACCTTCACCTCCGTGACGCCGCTGGGTAAAAAGAACTTCGCCACAGGTCGTCACGACTTCAGCGACCGCGATGGTGCTGGCGCAACAAATCTGATCAATCCCACCACCGGCAGCCCAGTCTATGGCCTCTACATGCCGGACGCTATCGCCGCCTACAACGCCTCCGGCCAAACCTACTACGTCACCGCGAATGAGGGCGACGATCGCAACGACTTCCTCACGCCTGATGAATCCACCACCGTGAGCAATGCAGGTTACGACCTCGACAATACCGTCTTCCCCAATGAAGCCGCTTTGAAGAATCAGGCCAGCCTCGGACGCCTCACCGTCTCCAATGCTCCCGGCCTGCGCGGTGACACCGACAACGATGGCGACATCGACGAGATCCTCAGCTACGGCGGCCGATCCTTCTCCATCCTCGACTCCACCGGAGCCATCGTCTTCGACAGCGGCGACATGATCGAAAACATCATCGCCTCGCAGTTCACCGCGAACTTTGATGATGGCCGCAGCGACAACAAAGGCCCTGAGCCCGAAGGTGTCACCGTGTCAGTCATCGGCAGCCGCACCTACGCCTTCGTCGGCCTGGAGCGCTCACACATGGCGCTCGTCTTTGACGTGACGAATCCCGCCGCAGTCACCTTCACAGGCGGCCTCGCCCGCGCTGGCGACTTGAATCCCGAAGGCCTTGTCGTCGTCTCGGCTGCTGATAGCCCCACTGGCAAGCCGCTGCTGCTCGTCGCCTCCGAAGTCTCGCAGACTCTCACCGTCTTCGAGTTGTACCCAACCACGGTAACGAACGTCACCCCCGCCATCGGCAGCACCTCCGGCGGCACCAGCGTGACGATCACCGGCACCAGCTTTGCCGGAGTCACCGCAGTGACCTTTGGCGGGACGGCTGCCACCAGCTACACCGTGGACAGCGCCACTCAGATCACCGCCACGACCCCGTCCCATGCTTCTGGTTTGGCGGATGTCACCGTAACCACCCCTGTCAGCACGGGGACGGGAGCGGGGCTTTACACCTTTGTGGCCCCTGAAATCGTCGTCCACGATGGCAGTCATGCCCTGGCTCAGGAACTGACAGACGGCCAGGTCACGGCGGTGAATTTCGGCGGCACGGCCCCGAATACCGCCAGCGTGCGCAGCTTCCTCATTCGCAATACCAGTGCGGTGGACCTGAAAATCTCCAGCATCATAGCACCCTCCGGCTATGTCACCAATGGCGTCCCGGCCACGCTGGCTCCCGGCACCTCCTACGGCTTCCAGGTCGCGCTGCAAAGCGCCACTCCAGCCGCCTACTCCGGCAATGTCGTCATCAACAGCGACGACGTGGATGAGGCCGCCTTTGACTTCCCCGTCACCGGCTCCGTCGTGGCCCCCGGCAGTGCTCCTGTGGTCAATGTAGGCGGCGATGTCGCCGTTCCTGGATCCACCGGCAGCACGGTGCTCGGCGGTCCGGTCGGCTCCACGCTTTACAACCTCATCGGCTCTCCCGCGATCAACTCCAGCGGCGTACTCGCCAGCGCCGTGCAGATCCGCCACGCTGATGCCAGCCTGCACACCGGCATGATGGTCGGCCAGCCGCTGGCACTCATCGTCACGGACACTCAAACAGCTCCCTCCCTCCCCGGAGTGACTCATTTCAGCTTCTCACCTCCCGTCATCAATGAAGCCGGGCAGATCGCCTTCATCGGTGAAGTGCGCGGCGCGGGCATCACCAAGGGCGTCAACAGCCGATGCCTGTTTAGCAATACCAGCGACGGCGTGCTCAAGCTCGCGGCCCAGGTCGGCATGGCCACCACTCTTGGCAGCAATCTGAAGACCATCGGCAACTTCTCCATCGGCGGAGATCTGGTGATCTTCCTCGGCACCCTGGTGGACAACCGCGTCGTGCTCTTCGGCTGGGACGCCAGCACCGGTCTCCGCCCGCTCATGCGCAACGGCCAAAGCCTCAACGCCAACGGCGTCACCAGGACCGTAAAGAGCTTCAGCATCCTTGAGACCGGCAACGCCTCCTCCGGCCATGGTAGGGAGATCAGCGTCGCCCCCACCGGTGAATCACTCGTCACCCTGGGTGTCGCCTTTACCAATGGCAGCTCTGGCGTCGTCGTCGGCAGCTTCGATGGCACCAGTGACACCGGCTTCGACGTGACCTACGGAGCCAGCCAGCAGCTCGCGGACACTTATGCCGCTCCGGCTGTCATCCCATTGGCGAAGTGGAACAGCTTCCGCAGCCCCGGCTTCGACAACACGGGCAACTACTTCGGCTTCATCAGCCAGATGGTCACGAACACCCTGGCGGGAGTCAGCAGCACGAACAACGTCGGCGTCTTCGTCGATACCGCTCCCGGAGTCCTGACACTGCAACTGCGTGAAAATGATGTGGCCACGGGCACCACGGCGGGAGTCGTGTTCAGCGACTTCAGCGACCTCGTGCTCGGCGGCGGGGACTACGAGTTCCTCGTCAAAGGCGAAGTGCGAGGCAGCGGAGTCGTCACCAACGTGAATGACAAAGGCCTGTGGGCGCAGCACGCCACCAGTGGCCTCATGCTTGTGGCGCGGGAAGGCAGCGAAGCACCCGGAGTCAGCGGCAGCACCTTCTTGAGGTTGACCCAGATCGCGCTGCCCGGAACTGCACAGCCCATTTTCCAGGCCACGATGAAAACCGGAACCGGCGGAGTGACCACCGCGAACGACACCGGCCTGTGGGTGGTGAACGAAGCTGGCGAAGTGAAGCTCGCCGTGCGTGAAGGCGATGTGATCAACGTGGGCGGAACGAACCGAAGCGTGACCGCGATCACGGCCCTGCTCAACGGCACGACCACAGGTGGAGCCCTGGGCCGCCGGGCCTTCCTTGAAGACGGCCAGCTCACCGTGCTGCTGACCTTCAGCGGCGGCATCCAAGCCAATGCCAAGGTCGTGGTGCCCTAAGGCCAGCGACGAGAGTGCGTGCCCGCTGTTTGCTCGATGAGCAGCAGCGGGCACGTTCTATTTGAGTGCAATGGCATTGCCAGTGGGCAAACACGACCTAGCATCCACGCCCACCAACGCCGCACCCACTCACTGAATGCCCGAAGCCCCTGACTCAAAGAAACTCTGGAACCGTGCCGCGTGGAAAGATGCGGCGTTCTTCCTCCGCTACCTGCGTCCGCACTTCAATGTCTTCATCCCCGCGATGGTGGCGCTGGCACTGACGGCAGGTCTGACCGTGGCTTTCATCTACCTGCTTTCCGATCTTGCTGGCAAAGGGCTCGCCGGAGCCAAAGGCCCCGAGTGGACTGCTGAACTTCATGCCACACTCCTGACCATGCTCGGGCTCGTGTCCGCACAGGCGGTAATCGCCTTCTTCCGCATCATGCTCTTTGCCAAGGCCTCCGAACGTGCGCTGGCACAACTGCGGATGGACACCTTCAGCCGCATCATCCGTCTGCCGATGGATACGCTGAACAAGCGCCGAGTCGGTGAACTGGCCTCACGCATCGCCAATGACGTGGAGTCCATGCGCGAGACGCTGGTGATGACGATCCCGATGCTGCTGCGCCACACCGTCATGCTCACCGGCTGCCTCGTGCTGGTGACGCAGATCTCCATCAAGCTCGCCCTCATCATGGTCGGCACCGTGCCGGTGGCGATTGTGATGATCGCGCTCTTCGGCGCTCGCATCCGCAAGCTGGTCCGCAAGTCCCAGGACAATCTCGCCGCCACGCAGGTCATCGTGGAAGAGGGCCTGCAAAGCATCGTCAGCGTGAAAGCCTTCTCCAACGAGGCGCACGAGTCAGGCCGCTACAACGCCAAGCTCAACGAGTTCCTCAGCATGGCGCTGCGCGCGGCGACACCTCGCGCTGCCTTCATCGCCTTCATCATTTTTTCCTTCAGCATCGCGCTCATCGTCGTCGTCTGGGCGGCACTGACCATGCTGGCGGAGGGAGAGATCGCGACGCCAGCGCTGTCCCGCTTCGCCGCCCTCAGTGGGATGATCGCGGCGTCGTTTGCGCAGTTCTCCGAACTCATCACCCAGCTACAGCGCACGCTCGGTGCCACGGATCGTGTGCGCGAACTGCTCTGCGAGCCGATGGAGCCGCAGGATGAATCCGTGCAGATGCGCCGCTTCAAGGGCGAGATCGAAGTGCAGGACGTGAGCTTCGCCTACCCCACGCGCCCCGATGCGGTGGTGCTGCGCGAGTTTGGCTTCAAAGCCGAGGCCGGGCAACGCATCGCCCTCGTGGGACCGAGCGGCTCGGGCAAGACAACCACGGTTTCGCTGCTCTTCCGCTTCTATGAACCGACGAGTGGCAGCATCCGCATCGACGGACAGGAGACCAAGGACATGCCTTTGACCCTGCTGCGGAAAAATCTCGCCCTCGTGCCTCAGGAAGTGCTGCTCTTCGGCGGCTCGATCCGCGAAAACATCGCCTACGGCAAACCGGGAGCCAGCGATGCCGAGATTCAGGAGGCTGCTCGTCAGGCCAATGCACATCTCTTCATCGAAAAACTTCCCGAGGGCTACGAGACCCAGGTCGGCGAACGTGGCACCCAGCTTTCCGGCGGGCAGCGGCAGCGCATCGCCATCGCCCGCGCCATTTTGGCGGACCCTGCCATCCTCATCCTCGATGAAGCCACCAGCAGCCTCGATGCCGAGAGCGAGCGTCTCGTGCAGGACGCGCTGGATAAGCTCATGGAGAACCGCACCTCCATCATCATCGCCCACCGCCTCTCCACAGTGCGGCGCTGTGATCAAATTCTCGTCCTCTCCGGCGGCACCATCGTGGAGCGCGGCACGCATGATGAACTTTTGGCGAAGTCCGGCAGCCTTTATGGCACGCTGGCGCGTTTGCAGTTGGAATAATTACCAACGAATCCCGTCTTAACCCTGTCTCTGACAAACCCACCACACCCCATGAAGAAACTCCTCACCCTCCTCCTCGCTGCATTCATGCTTCCTGCATTCGCCAGCGAGTTCCCTGAAGGCAGCCCGAAATTCGGCACTGACTTTGAAGCCGCCAAGAAGGTCGCCGCAGAATCTGGCAAACCCATGATCGTCGTCTTTTCCGCCGCATGGTGCCCACCCTGCCAGAGCATGAAGAAGAACGTCTATCCCAGCGCTGACGTGAAACCCCTGCACGACAAATTCGTCTGGGCATACCTCGACGTCGATGATGAGAAGAACGCCAAAATCGCCGAACAATACAAAGTGCAGGGCATCCCGCACATTCAGTTCCTCGGCAAGGACGGCAAAGATCTCGGAAACCAAGTCGGTGGCGTGGCCCCGGCTGAGTTTGCCGGCCTCCTGACCAAGGTCAGCGAAAAGGCTGCCAAGTAATCCTGACAGCTTTTCAATTCCAGGCGCTCACCGGAAACGGTGAGCGCTTTTTTATGCCTCCCCGCGCAGCAGGCAGGACACTGCATCCTTCCGCGCCCGGCTGCGCAGCTTCTTCTCCTTGGCCTCGCGGCTCAGCGACTTGAAAGCCAGCTCGGCTTTTAAAGCAGCGGACTGGTTCACGGCGGACCATGATTTTACCAGCAGCACCGGACCACGCCCACGCGTGTAGCGCGCGCCCTTGCCACGATTGTGCTGATCGAGCCGCCGTGTCAGATCATTGGTGATACCGCAGTAGAGTGTGCCATCACGACAGCGCAGAACATAAAGCACCCAAGTCCGAGGCGGCTTCGAGACTTCTTCATCGCTGCCGCCAGATTGGGTGCGCTTGCTCATCAGGAAAGCTTGGTCTTGAAGTCCTCATAGCCAAACCGCCGCACCACACGCAGCACGCCGGTTTCGGGATCGTAGAGGTCGATGTCGGGATGCGGCACGCCGTTGAAGGTGCTGGTCTTCACCATGGTGTAGTGCGCCATGTCGGTGAAGACGAGCTTCTGGCCGATCTTCAGCGGCTCGGGGAAGCTGTATTCATTGATCACATCACCGGCGAGGCAGGTCATGCCGCCAAGGCGATAGGTATGGGGCAGCACGCCGGGTTTGTCGGTGCCGAGAATGTGCGGGCGGTAGGGCATCTCCAGGGTGTCCGGCATGTGGGCGGTGGCGGAGGTGTCGAGGATCGCCGTCGGGATGTCCGTGGGCACGATGTCCAGTACACTGGCGATCAGGTAGCCGGTGTTCAGCGCCACGGCCTCACCGGGCTCCAGATACACTTCCTTGCCCCAGCGCTCCTTGAAGCTGCGGAGCACGCGCACGAGGCGCTCCACATCATAGTCCTTGCGAGTGATGTGGTGTCCGCCGCCCATGTTCACCCACTGCACCTGCGCCAGCAGTTTGGGGAAACGCCGCTCCACCGCCGCCAGCGTGCGCTCCAGGACATCACTGTCCTGCTCACACAAGGCGTGGAAGTGCAGCCCTTCCAGGCCACTGAGATCTTCGCCCTCCAGCGTCTCAGCACGGATGCCGAGACGGCAGCTCGGCGAGCACGGATCGTAGAGACTGCACGCCACCTCGCTGTGCTCAGGGTTCACGCGGATGCCTGGGCTCGGCGCAGGCTTGCCAGCGGCGCGCGCGGCATCCAGCAGCGGCCTCCACTTCCGCCATTGGGTCAGGGAATTAAAACTGATGTGGTGGGAGATCGGGATGATGGTCTCCATCTCCGCCTGTTTAAAAGCGGGCGCATAGACATGCAGTTCCTTGCGGAATTCCTCATGCCCGAGCAGCGCCTCATGCAGTCCGCTGGAGCAGCAGCCGTGCAGATACTCACGCACCAGATCAAAGGTGGCGAACATCGAGAAGCCTTTCAGCGCCAGCAGGATGCGCGCGCCCGAGTCACGCTGCACGAGAGCCAGCTTCTCCAGATTCTTTTTCAAAAGACCACGATCAACGACATACGCAGGCGTCTCGACGGACTCGACGTCAAAGGCGGGCGCGGGCTGCTCAAACACATGCGGAGGGGTGGGGGCCATGCGCGCAGGGGGATAGCGAGATGCGACAGCGATGCCAGCGACATTCCGGGAAAGTGATCCAAACGCCGCTGACCTACTCCTCCGCCGGCACGAACTGTCGATAATGATCGGCCGCCGTTTGATTGTGGCGGGCGAGCAGCGAGCCGAGCTGGACTGCGTCTTTGTCGCGGAAAGCACGCACGATGGCCTGATGATCCTGATTAGCAGTCACCATGTCCGGCGGCTGGGTGCACTGAAAAGCAAGGCGGTGCAGGCGCTCCCATTCGGTGAGCAATGAGTGGAGTGTCTGCTCCGCCCGCGTAAAGCCAGCGATGCGGCAAGGCAGAAGGTGAAACTCACGATTCGCAGCTTCAAAACCAGCGCGATCACGACGACGAGCGGTGCTTTCCAGACGCTCCAGCAGCTTGTCGAGTTCAGCGAGGTGCTCGTCCGTGAGATGGGGCAAGGCATGCACTGCGGAGAGTCCCTCCAGCGCTCCGAGCATGGCAAAGATCTCGCCGAGGGACGACACCTCCACCGGGGTGACACGCACGCCTGTGTGCGGACGGATCTCCACGAGCCGCTCGGTCTGGAGCTGGCGCAGCGCCTCGCGCACGGGGATGATGCTGACCTGGAAACGCTTGGCGAGGGCATCAATGACGAGCACTTCACCGGGTTTCAGTGCGCCACCGACGATCTCCCCACGCAGGGCCTCATAGACGGCCATGTGCTTCGTGGGAATGGTGACCACGGGCTTTGACATGGCCATCTTTACTCCTTGGCAGCCTGGGCTTCGCGGGCCTGCTCCTGCTCGGGGGTTTCCTCGGCTTCGAGATCACGAGCCACACCGACGCGGAGACTGACTTTGATGCCGTGCTTCTCCGCTGCGGTGTTTAAAAGCGAGCGGATGGAACTCACCGTCAGGCCATTCTTGCCGATGACATGCCGCACGTCCTGAGGAGCAAGCTCCACGCGATAGACGACCGCCCCTGAGGCATTGCGCCCGACAGCGATGCTCGCCTGCTGCGGGTGGTCGATCAGATTGGAGACAACGTAGGCCAGGAATTCGCGGAGAGCTTCAGGGGCGTCCATGATGAGTGAGAATACGTTTTGCGGTGTCCAAAAAAAAGCCGCCGGTGATTGTGTCACCCGGCGGCGTTAGAATTCTGACAGAGCAGATTACTTCGCCGCAGCGATGCGGGCGTTTTTGATCAGGCTCTTCACAGTGGGGCTGGGCAGTGCGCCCTTGGATATCCAGGCGTCCACTTTGGAGAGATCGAGAATGGCATTACCCTTCTCAAGAGCAGGATTATAACTGCCAAGGATTTCCAGGAAGCGACCATCGCGCTTGAAGCGCTTGTCAGCAGCTACAACGCGATAAACGTGGCGCCCGTGGGCACCTTCCTGACGGAGACGAAGAACAACGGCCATGATTTAAGTAAGTGGGACTTTTTCGAGGGAGGCGGATAGTGGGGGCGAAGAGTCCGAAATCAAGGCGTTTTTTTGGGGTTTCTCCCCGCTTGGCTTTCGGACGGCTATCAGAAGGTCGAAACCTGAGCTGATAACAATCCCCACTCGTCTGCCAGTAAATTACTCAGCGGCAGGAGCTTCAACTGCGGCAACGGCCTCAACAGGAGCGGCGACGACAGCTTCAACAGCGGCGGCTGGCTTGGCGGCTTTCTTGGTGGCAGCCTTTTTGGCTGGGGCTTTCTTGGCGGCCTTCGGTTCGCTCTTGGCGGCACGGGCTTTGCGGCTCACTCCAGCTTTCACGAGCGCCTTTTTACGGGCGATGTAAGCTTTGCGGCGGCGGCGTTTGATGATCTTGTTGAGTTGCTGGCCCATGTAGGTGGTCTAGTTGGTGGTTACGGGAAAAACGGCCCGGAGAGTGGCACCTTCCGCAGGCGAATCAAGGGCGGATTCTCAGCAGAGCTTGCGTGGAGCTACCTGAGGCTCTACACAGCGGCCCATGTTCACCGGCCTCGTCGAATCCACCGGCACCGTCCTCAGCCTCGAACCTCGCGGCGAAAGCGCCCGCCTGACCCTGAATGTCGGCCCCATGGCCGCAGAGCTTACCCAGGGGGAAAGCGTCGCCGTCAATGGTTGCTGCCTCACTGTCACCAGCTTCGACCCGAGCGAGCAAACCGCCTGCTTTGACCTGCTCATGCAGACCCTCCGCGTCACCAGCCTGGGCGATCTGAAATCGGGCAGCCTCGTCAATCTGGAGCGCGCCATGGCCATGGGCGCACGCTTTGGCGGCCATCTCGTCCAAGGTCATGTGGATGCCACCCTGCGCGTGCTCGACTGGAGTCTCCACGGGCAAGACCACCGGCTCGAAGTCGAATTCCCCGCCGAGCATCACGGGCTCGTGATCCCCAAAGGCTCCATCTGTCTCGACGGCATCTCCCTCACCGCCGCCGAGGTCACAACGACCAGCGTCGTCTGCTGGATCATCCCGCACACCCATCAGATCACCCATCTGCACACCAAACAGATCGGCGACCGCCTGAATGTGGAGTTCGACATGCTCGGCAAATACGTCCGCGAACTCGTCAAAGCCCAGCTCGCGCAGGCCTGAGCCGGTCAAAGATAGAGAAGAAGCAGGCCTCTTGCGCGTATGATGCAGCGCATGTTCCGCCCCCTGCTTGCCCTCTTCGTTCTCACCTCCGCCGCTCAGGCGGGGACGATCGTTTTCAACCGCGATGTCCGCCCCATCCTCTCGGACAAATGCTTTCACTGCCACGGCTTCGATGAAAAGAACCGCAAAGGCGAACTCCGCCTCGATCTGCGGGATCAAGCCCTGAAGCCCGCCGAATCTGGCACCGCCGCCATCGTCCCAGGCAAACCGGAAAAAAGTGAGCTGCTGGCCCGCGTGCTCGCCACGAATGCGGACGACATCATGCCGCCGAGCAAGCTCCACAAAGCAGTCACCCCCGCCGAAGCGGCTGTCTTGAAACAATGGATCGCCGAAGGTGCCGAGTATCAGGGCCACTGGGCCTTTGAGCCCGTGGCTCCCCAGAAGGCGAAGAGCATCGACGAACTGCTGGAGACTCGCCTGAAGAAGGAAGGCCTGGCTTTTTCCCCCGAAGCAGACGCAGAGACGCTGATCCGCCGTGCCACGCTGGACCTCACCGGACTGCCGCCGACGCCAGAAGCCGTTTCGTCATTCGTCATTCGGAATTCGTCATTTGAGAGCATCGTCGATCAGCTCCTCCAAAGCCCCGCCTACGGCGAACACATGGCCCGCGAGTGGCTCGACTTCGCCCGCTTTGCCGACAGCCATGGCTTCCAGACCGACAGCTCCCGCAGCATGTGGCCTTGGCGGGATTGGGTGATCAACGCCTTCAATAGCAACCAACCCTTTGACCAGTTCACCATCGAGCAGATCGCCGGTGATCTTTTACCAAACGCCACCCAGCCGCAGTTCATCGCTACCGGCTTCAACCGCAACCACCGCATCAACGGCGAAGGCGGCATCATCGACGAAGAGTGGCGCATCGAGAACATCATCGACCGCGTGGAGACGACGAGCTTCACCTGGCTCGGCCTGACCATGAACTGCGCCCGCTGCCATGATCACAAGTATGACCCGATCACGCAGAAGGACTTCTATTCCCTCTTCGCCTTCTTCAACAACGTCGAGGAGCGCGGCAGCATCCAGGGCGCCAGCAACCGCAGCGGCGGCAATTCCCTGCCCATCATGAATGTGACCTCTGCCGAACAAGAAAAGCAGATCACCACGATGAAAACAGAGATCGCCGACGCTGAAAAAGCCGCCGCTGAATCTCGGAAAGGCCTGCCTGCCCTGCTATCCGAATGGGAAAAGAATGTCGCCGGCAAATTGAGCGAACAGAAGTCTGCCTGGACCTTGCTGGAGCCCACGCAGGTCGTCTCAAAGCTTAAAGAACAAGGGGCCAAACTCACCCGCCAGCCCGATGCCAGCTACCTCGCCAGCGGCCCGAATCCGACCAAGGACATCTACCTTTACGATGCCCCCATGCCGAAGGACGGCGTGTCCGGCTTCCTGCTCGAATGCTTCACCGATCCTTCTTTGCCCGGCGGCAGTCTCGGACGCTACTCGAACGGCAATTTCGTGCTCAGCGACTTCGATGTCTTCATCCAGAAGCCCGGCGGCAAGCCTGAGAAACAGACGCTTTCCAAAGCCGAAGCCGACTTCAGCCAAAAAGGCTACGAGATCACCAGCATCCTCAACAAACGCAATCGTGGCAAAGGCTGGGCCATCGACGGACCCACGCGGAAGGAAAACCGCCGCGCCATGTTCCTACTGGAGCGCGCCGTCAGCTACACCGAAGGCGCGCAGGTCCTGCTCCGCCTCCGCCACGAAGCCATCGGCGGGCATAACATCGGCCGCTTCCGCCTCTCCAGCACTGCTTTGCCTGCCGCCAGCGTGAAGCTCGATGGCAATGCCGATCTCGCCAAAATCCAGGCCGTGCTCGCCACTGCTGCCGACAAACGCACGCCTGCGCAGAAGAAGGAACTTGAAGCCTACTACCTCGCCACCGTGAACAGCCCCGTGAAGCAGGCCGCCGACCTCGTCGCCACGAAAAAGAAGGCGCTGGAGACTTTTGAAAACAGCCTGCCCACCACCATGGTCATGAAGGAGGCCAAAACCACCCGCGATGCCTTCATCCTCACCCGGGGTGAATACGACAAACCCGCCGGCAAAGTCACCATGGCCGTCCCCTCCTGGCTGCACCCCATGCCAAAGGACGCCCCCATGAACCGCCTCGGCCTAGCCAAATGGCTGGCCAGCGCCGACAATCCCCTCACGGCCCGTGTTTGGGTGAATCGCCAGTGGGAGCGCCTCTTCGGCGTCGGCCTCTGCAAGACCACCGAGAACTTCGGCTTCCAGGCCGAGTATCCCGTGCACCCCGAACTGCTCGACTGGCTCGCCGCCGAGTTCATGAAGAGCGGCTGGGACATGAAGCACATGCTGAAGCTCATGGTCATGTCCAAAGCCTACCGCCAGAGCAGCAAAGTCACCCCCGCCCTGCTGGAGCGCGATCCCGAAAACCGCCTGCTCGCCCGTGGCCCGCGCTTCCGCCTGAGTGGCGAAGTCGTCCGCGATCAGGCGCTCGCCATCGGCGGACTGCTCGTGCCAAAGATCGGCGGGCCCAGCGTCCGCCCCTACATGCCTGAGGGCGTCTGGGATGAGACCAGCAAATACGGCGACCTCCGCGGCTACAAGGCCGACACCGGCGAAAGCCTCTACCGCCGCAGCCTTTACACCATCTGGAAGCGCACCGCCGCACCGCCCACCATGCTGCTCTTTGATGCCCCCACGCGTGAGATCTGCACCGTGAAGCGCAGCCGCACCAACACCCCGCTGCAAGCGCTCGCCATGCTGAACGAAGTCACCTTTGTCGAAGCCCAGCGCGGCCTCGGCGAGCTCATGATGAAGAACGGCAGCACCCCCGAGCAACGCATCGCCTACGGCTACCAACGCGCCACCGCCCGCGTAGCCGATGCCGACACCGTGAAGCTGCTCGCCAAAGGCCTGAACGAACGCCGCCAGTGGTTCGCCACCCACCCTGAAGATGCGCAGAAAGCCATCACCCAAGGTGCCTCCAAGCCCGATCCCAAACTCGACCCCGCCGAACTCGCCGCCTACACCACGACGGCGGGTGTGCTCATGAATCTGGATCGCGTCGTGACCCGTGACTGAAGAAGAGAAGTAGGCAGTGCTCAGTCCACCCCGCACAACTGAGCACTGAGCACGACCCCGCCCACATTCCCTTCTTGACCCATTCCCACCTTTCTGTCTTTCCTCATCCCGTGACTCCCGAACAAACCAACCTGCTCCTCCTTTCCCTCGCCTCTGTGGCCGTGCTCATCGTGCTCATCGCCTGGGTGCGCATGAATGCCTTCCTCGCCCTCCTGCTCGCCGCCATGGTCATGGGTCTCGGCTCCGGCATGGACCCCATCGCCATGATGACCGCCTTTGAAAAAGGCATGGGCGGCACCCTCGGTGGCATCGCTGGCATCCTCGGTCTGGGCACCATCCTCGGCGGGCTGCTCGCCGCTTCTGGAGGCGCGGAAGTCTTGGCAAAGGCCCTCATCGGCGTCTTCGGGCCGAAGCGCGTCCACTGGTGCCTCATGATCCTCGGCCTCCTCATCGGCCTCACCACCTGGTTCGCCGTCGGGTTGGTGATGCTCGTCCCCATCCTCCTCACCCTCACCCGCGAGACCAAGGAGCCCTTCCTCAAGCTCGCCATCCCCCTTCTCGCCGTCCTTTCCATCATGCACGGCGTCATGCCCCCGCATCCCGGCCCCGTCGTCGCCCTCCAGGCACTCCATGCCGATCTCGGCAAAGTCATCCTCTGGGGCCTGCTCGCCGCCGTTCCCGTCGCCGCCATCTCCGGCCCGATCTTTGCCAACTGGGTCATCAAGCGCGTGAAGGTCGAGGCCCCCGAGCCCCCGCCCGTCGATCCCGCCATCGCCGCCCGGCCAAAACCCTCCCTCGGCATCACCATCGCTGTCCTCACCGTCCCCATCCTCCTCCTGCTCACCCAGACCATCGCCGAGCTCATGTTTGCTGACAAAACCCACACCGTCCGCCAGATCACCGCCGTCATTGGCAATCCCACGTTGGCTCTCGGCATCTCCGTCATCTTCGCCGGCATCGCCTTCCGCTTCTCCCGCAGTGAGGCCCTGAAAATGGGCGAAAAAGCCATCGCCGCCGTCGGCATGACCCTCCTCGTCGTCGGGGGTGGCGGTGGGTTCAAAGGCGTCCTCGAGGCCAGCGGTGCCGCCACCGCCATCGGGGCCATGGCCACCGCCGCCCACCTCCCGCCCATGATCTTTGGCTGGCTCTGCGCCGCTCTCGTCCGCGTCGCCACCGGCTCCGCCACCGTCGCCATCACCACCGCCTGCGGCCTCGTCGCCCCCGTCGTGCTCGGGCATCCTGAAGTGAACCCCGAACTCGTCGTCGTCGGCATCGGCTGCGGCTCCCTCTTCCTCTCCCACCTGAACGACGCCGGCTTCTGGATCGTCAAAGAGACCCTCGGCATGACCGTCTCCCAGACCCTCCGGACCTGGACCGTCACCGAGACCCTCGTCGGCATCACCGGCCTCTTCGTCGCCTGGGGCCTCGACAGCGTGTTTTAAACAGACAGGCCCATCAGCCGGGCCACCTCACACCGCCGCCCCGAACAACGCGCCGACTCCCGCCGTCAGCCCCATCGCCAGAGCGCCCCAGAAAGTCACACGCAGGGCTGATTTCAAAACGGGCGAGCCACCTGCACGAGCTGCCAGCGCCCCCAGCAGCGCCAGGAAAAGCAGCGAACTCAGCGACACCGTCCACACCAGCGCCGACGCAGGCACCACCAGAACCAGCAACAACGGCAGCGCTGCACCGACGGCAAAAGTGCCCGCCGAGGCAAAGGCCGCCTGCACAGGTCGCGCACTCAGCGTTTCAGAAATGCCCAGTTCATCGCGAGCATGAGCCGTCAGCGCATCTTTCGCCATCAGTTGAGTCGCCACACGCCCGGCCAGATCCACATCGAGACCACGCCCCACATAGATCCCCGCCAGCTCAGCGTGCTCATGCACAGGGTCCGCCGCCAACTCCTGGCGCTCGCGCTCCATGTCCGCCTGCTCCGTGTCGGATTGGGAACTCACCGACACATACTCCCCCGCCGCCATCGACATCGCCCCGGCCACCAGCCCCGCGATACCCGCGACCAGCACATTCCCCGGACTCGACTCCGCCGCAGCCACCCCCACGATCAAACTCGCCGTGGAAACAATGCCATCATTGGCTCCCAGCACCGCAGCCCTCAGCCAGCCAATCCGATGTGCCCGATGATTTTCAGTATGTCTCATGCAGGCAGTTTCTGGCGCATGAGCCACCCCCGCAAGTAGGATCATCCTGCAAAAGATTGCGGGCGCTCACCTTCTGTGGTGTAGGTCCTTCAGGTCTGGTGAGGTGCATCACCCCAATGATGTGATTGTCTGGCTGACTGCGGGTTTCTCCCACCCACGACACACCATCGGACTCCACGCGAAACGACATCATTTCGGCGACACACTCTTTGGTGCCCACTCGGCCTTCGTCACAAACCCGAAATTGAATTCATGGGAACCCGCCCCATGATTCGTCTCAAGCATCGTAAAACCTTTGCTCCCGCCGCCGTGGACCTCAAGCTCATCAACCGCGAAATCCTGCTCTCCTTCTGGAAGGTGCATGTGCTGCATCATGCCGCCGAGGGTGAGGTGATCGGCCAGTGGATGCTGAAGGAACTCGCGCACCATGGCTACGACGTCAGCCCAGGTACGCTTTATCCCTTGCTCAAACGCATGGAGACCAACGGCTGGCTCACCTCCACCGCCGACGCCACCCGTGGCCCCAAGGCCCCGCGCAGCTACAAAATCACCAAGGATGGCCGCGAGGTGCTGAAGATCGTCCGCAAGCAGCTCAAAGAGCTCGGCGTCGAAGTGGGGAAGCACTAAAAAGCGGTCCTTCGAGGAAAGATATTTGCGCTCCCACGTTTTACGGTGCCCGTAATCGCCGCCCGTTCTTCATTTGTCGCTATTCGTCACTCCCGCATGTCCCTGCCTCGCTTCGCCCTCCGCCATCCCTGGACCATCCTCGTCATCGTCGTGGCGATCCTCCTCGGCGCTTGGCAGGCGAAGGAAAAAATGGCGCGCGATGTCTTCCCGCCGCTGGGCATTCCCACCATCTACGTCGCGCAGCCTTATGGCGGCATGGATGCGGCACAGATGGAAGGCTACCTGACCTACTACTACGAGTACCACTTCCTCTACATCGCGGGCATCGAGCATGTGGAATCGAAGAACATCCAGGGAGCCTCCATCATGAAGCTCCAGTTCCATCCCGGCACGGACATGTCGGCTGCGCTTTCCGAAACCATCGCCTATGTGAACCGCAGCCGCAGCTTCATGCCGCCCGGCACGCCGGGGGCCTTCGTGACGCGCTTCGATGCCGGCAGCGTGCCCGTGGGCAATCTCGTCTTCGCCACCGACAACCCCACGCGCACCGTCGGCCAGATGCAAGACGCCGCGCTGAACATGGTGCGCCCGCTCTTTGCCACGCTGCCGGGCGTGAGCGCTCCACCGCCCTTCGGCGGCAGTGCCCGCACCATTTTGATCAACGTGAAGCCCGACCGCCTCCGCGCTTATGGTTTGTCCCCCGACGACGTGGTCAAAGCGATAACCGAGGCGAACACGATGAGCCCCAGCGGCAATCTCGCCCTGCCAAACAGCTTCCCCATCGTGCCGACAAACGCCTTCGTGAAGAACATCCAGGACCTCGCCGCCGTGCCCCTGAAGGTCACCGACAAAGGCGCGGTCTATGTGCGCGACATCGGCGAGGTCAGCGACGGCAGCGACCTCATGACCAGCATCGCCATCGTGAACGGCAAGCGCACTGTGTACATGCCCGTCACGAAACGCAGCGATGCTTCCACGCTCAGCGTCGTCGAGCTGGTGAAAGCGAACCTCGGCAAATTCAAAGCCGCCTGTCCCGAGGACATCAACGTCACCTTCGAGTTCGACCAAAGCCCCTGGATCATCCACGCCATCGACGACCTCGTCAAAGAAGGCATCCTCGGAGCCGCGCTCACCGGCCTGATGGTGCTCATTTTTCTGCGTGATCTGCGCAGAGTGTTCATCGTCGTGCTGAACATCCCCATCGCCATCGCCGCCGCCGTTTTGGCGCTGTGGATCGGTGGTTATACGATCAATCTGATGACCCTCGGCGGCCTCGCCCTCGCCGTCGGCATCCTCGTCGATGAAGCCACCGTCGAGATCGAGAACATCCATCGCCGCATGAAGCAAGGCGGAGGTAACAGCCTGCGCCGCATCGTCCTGGATGCCTCCGAAGAAACCATCGGCCCGCGCTCGCTTTCGATGCTCTGCATTCTCGCCGTCTTCGTACCCAACTTCTTCATGACTGGCGCTGCGAAGGCTTTGTTCCTGCCGTTGTCCCTCGCGGTCGGCTTTGCCATGATCGCGTCGTATCTGCTCTCCAGCACGCTGGTGCCCATTTTGAGCATCTGGTGGCATCGGGAGCCTCGTCCGACGAGTCAGACAGGTCCGACGAGTCCGACTGCCTTGCGCTGGCTCTTCCTCCCCAGCATCTCCACGCGCCACATCCTCGTCCCCGCCTACCTCGCAGGCACGATCTTCGCCATCACGGTGTTCATTCCCTTCCTAGGCACCGAGATCTTCCCGCAGATCGACGCCGGCCAGCTCCAGCTCCGCCTCCGCGCCCCCACCGCCACGCGACTCGAAACCACCGAACAAATCGCCACGTGCACGCTCGCCATCATTGGCGAAGAAGCCCCCATCGCCACCAGCATGGGCCTCATCGGCGTGCATGCGCCAAATTACCCGGTGAACCTCATCCACCAATGGAACAGCGGCCCCGAGGAGGCCACGCTGCAAATCCAGCTCAAAGAAGATGGCAGCCGGATGCCCATTGACGAGCTGCGCGAAAAACTCCGGGGCCGACTTGCCGTCGAGTTTCCCGGCGTTTTGTTCTCTTTCGAGCCTGCCGACATCGTTTCGCGCGTCATGGCACTCGGATCTCCCACGCCCATCGAAGTCGCCGTCAGCGGCAAAGACTTCGCCGCCAGCCGTGCGCATGCCGAAACACTGCGCACCAAACTCGCCGCCCTCAAGGACCTGCGAGACGTGCAATTCAGCCAAACCCTCGACTACCCCAGCGTCGATGTGAACATCGACCGCGAACGCGCCGGCCTGCTCGGCGTGAAGATGAGCGATGCCACCCGCAGCCTCGTCGCCGCCACCGCCAGCAGCCGCTTCACCGTCCCGAACTACTACGCCGACCCCAAAACCGGCCAAAGCATGAGCCTCCAGGTACAAGTGCCAGCCACGATGATGAAAAGCCTCGAAGACCTGCGCAACCTCCCCATCAGCGCCGCCGACAAAGCGCCCGTGCCCTTGCGCAACATCGCCAAAATCAGCGAAGGTAGCACCATCGGCCAATACGACCGCTACAACATGTCGCGCACTGTCTCGATCATCGCGAACCTGCACGATCAACCGCTCGGCAGCATCGCCAAGCAGGTCGAAAAAGTCATCGCCGACAACCCCGCGCCCACCGGCGTCAATGTCGCCCTGCGCGGCCAGGTCCCGCCGATGAAGGAACTGCAAACCGGCCTGCAAACCGGCCTCCTCATCGCCATCGTCACCATCTTCCTGCTCCTCGTCGCCAACTTCCAAAGCCTGCGCCTCGCCGTGATCGTGCTCACCACCATTCCCGCTGCACTGCTCGGCGTCGTGCTCGCCTTGAAGCTCACCGGCAACACGGTCAATATCCAGAGCTTCATGGGCGCCATCATGGCCATCGGCGTTGCCGTCGCGAACGCCATCCTGCTCGTCACCTTCGCCCACCGCGCCCAGCTCGGCGGCATGACCAAACGCGAAGCTGCCCTCGAATCCGCCACCACCCGACTGCGCCCCATTTTGATGACCAGCCTCGCCATGATCGCCGGCATGATCCCCATGGCCCTCGCCAAATCACAAACATCTCCTCTGGCTATTGCCACCATCGGTGGTCTCGCTTTGGCAACCGTCGCCACACTGCTCGTGCTGCCCGCTGTGTATGCGCTGCTAGCGAGCAAGACGGCGAAGAACGCCTCACTGGAGCCCATCGACTGAGGTATGAACGCTCACGACTATTTGATCGATCACAGCAGCCTCGATTGGAACGAACTGTTGGAAGAGTGGGATTGGCTCCTGCCGAATAAGTTTAGCATTTGGCTACTCACACGCGCTGGTGACTTGTTCATCCAACTGCCCGATGATTCAATTATGATGCTCGAAGTTGGAGGTGGTGAATTGAACCGTGTGGCAGACTCCCCTGAAGACTTTTACTTGAAGCTAGATGAACCAGACCAAGCCCGGGACTGGTTCTCGATTCCTGTCATCGATGACATGACAAATGAAGGTCATGTTTTGGATTCAGGCAGATGTTTCAGCTATCGACATTTGCCAGTCTTGGGTGGCTCTTACGGGATTGAGAATCGCGTCAGCTTTCCCATTCGTGAACACTTTGGGGCCTGGGGATCGATTCATCGCCAGATCAAAGACCTCCCTGATGGTGCGCGAGTCATTATTGAAGCTACAGATTAGGTCCATCTACACATCAACGACTGAAATGAACCTCACCCCCAAATTCCAAGCCGCGATCAAGCAACTCAAGCTCGAAACTAAGTTCCTCGAAGCCGACTACTATCCCGGCGCTGCGGATGAAGAAACACGTCTGCGCTGTGAGAAACGCGTGAATGCCTTTTTAGACAAGTGCGAATCACTGCTCTCTCGCAGCACCACCGACCGCGTTCTTTATCGCGCCGCCGAAGAGCTTCAGGAGCAGTTTGATGAAGAGAACGCCGAGGAAGCGGAGCACGTCGGCAATTACATCGGCGACTTCATGAAGATCGTCGGCCTCGATGACTGGACTGAGTTTGTTTAACTTTGAATACCGCCATGCGCCCCCTGATCTTCCTCGCACTCACCACCCTCGCCGGAGCCCTCGAGCTCCCGACGACGAAACCCACCACCGGTCTTATCCACCGCTGGGTTTCCCTGCCCTCCACGCTCGCGCCATGGCAGCAGGCCACGCTGCATGCCAAAGTCACCGGCTACATCGCCACGCTCACCGTCGATAAAGGCGATGCCGTCAAAGCAGGCCAAGTGCTCGCCACGCTCGAAGTGCCCGAACTCCAGGCCGACATCGCCAAATCGAAAGCCGAAGTCACAGCGGCCAGCATCGAAGTGAAGCGCCTCCACGCAGCACGAGCGAAGTCTCCTGATCTCATCTTGCCACAAGCCATCGATGACGCCGAGGCCAAGCTCGCCATCGCCCAAGCTGGTCTGGAGCGCAGCGAAACACAGATCCAGTTCGCCACCCTCAAAGCACCCTTCGACGGCATCGTCACAGCCCGTCATGCCGATGTTGGTTCCCTCGCCATCGCGAACACAACGAAGCTTCTCGAAGTCACCGACCTCAGCACCCTGCGCCTGCAAATCCCCGTCACCGAACTCGAAACCGGCCTCGTGACCGTCGGCAAGCCAGTGAAAGCCCAAATCGACGCAACCGGCCCCACGCCTATCGAGGCCAGCATCAGCCGCATCGCCTACGCGCTCGATCCCGCCACGCGCACCATGCTCGCCGAGGCCGACCTCAAAAACCCCGACCTCAAACTCCGCCCCGGCATGTATGCCATGACCAAGATCGCCGTCGAAAAGCATGACAACGCAACGCTGATCCCCGTCGCTGCGCTCGTGATGGAAAAGACCAACGCCTTCGTCTTTAAGCACGCCGATGGCAAAGCGATGAAGACCGCCGTGAAGATCGGCTTCAACGATGGTACGAACGTCGAAGTGCCGGAGCTGAAAGCGGAGGACGTGCTTCTTGTTCCCGGAACCGTTGCACTGACCGACAAGCAGGCCGTCACCGCCAAACCCTGATTCGCAGCCAGATGAAAACGTTCCTCTTCCTCCTCGCCGCCACAGTTTCCACTGCCGATCCGGTCCACGTCGATCTCCCGACCGTGATGAAACTCGCTGGCGCGAACAACGACGAGATCCAACTCGCTCGAGTGAAGCACACGGAGACCATCGCGGAGTCGAAGCAGGCCTGGCAGCGCTTCTGGCCGTCTCTGAGCCTTGGCGTGGGCTACAAGCGGCATGATGGCAACATCCAGGATGTCGCGGGAGCGGTCTTCAATGCTTACAAGCAGCAATACACCGTCGGCACGAACATCATGATCGACTGGTCGCCGGGCGATCTCTATTACTCGGCGCTCGCGGCCAAACAAAAGGCACTCGCCGCCGAGCAACTCGCCGAGAAATCGAGGCGCGACATCGTGACTCAGGCCACAGCGCGCTACTTCGATTTGCTGAGCACGGAGGCCAGCGTCGCGATCATCGAGGACGATTTGCAACTGACGCAGGATTATGAAAAGCAGCTCGAAGGAGCCGTCACCGCCGGCACGGCCTTCCGTGCGGATTTGCTACGGGTAAAAACTCAGGTCTCACGCGCCAAGCTCGCCATTCGTCAGGAGCAGGAGAAGCGCGACCTCGCTGCTGCTGCACTCGCTGAGACGCTGCGTCTGCCAGCCCAGTCCGAACTCCGCCCCGCGAAGGCCGATCTCGTACCCGTGCGCCTCAATGGCAAAACCGGTGTCGCCACTCTGCTCACGCAGGCCACACAGCACCGCCCGGAACTCAAAGCCGCCGGAGCTGCCACCACGGCTGCGCAGCTTGAGAGCGACCGCGCCCGCATCGCCCCAATCATCCCGAATGTGCAGGCAGGCTACGGCGCAGGCGGCCTTGGCGGTGGTTTTGGCAACAACACGGGCAACTTCGACGACACCCAGGACTTCTACATCGGCCTCGGCTGGAAGATCGGCCCTGGCGGGCTCTTTGATAAACAGCGCAAGGTCATCGCCAACGCCCGCGAAGAAGCTACGAACCTGCAAACCGAACAGATCAAAGCCGCCATCGGCCGCGAGGTCGTCGAAGCCGCCGCGAAGTCCCAAAGCGCGCATGATCAGATATCCATCAATGACGAAGCTGTGGCAGCAGCCGAAGAGATGGTGAAGCTGGCCAAGGAACGTCAGGCAAGCCAGCTCGGCGTCGTGCTCGAGTACTTGCTAGCCCGCGAAGAGCTCACCCGCGCGCGCCAAAGCCGAGTACAGGCAGTGACAGAGTTCAACAAAGCCCAGCACGAGTTGAAGCGCGCTGTCGGGAAGTAACTTGAGCTATTCCAGCAACTCGGGATAGCGCGCATTTGCCATGGCGCGGCATTTGTCCAAACCGGTGCTCGTGCAGCCGAGGTTCATGACTTCCTCGGTCAGTGTACGACAGTCGGCGGCATTGAGCTGGCGGATGGCGTGCTTCACGCGGGGGACCTGACTTGTGGCGACACTGAGTTCATCGAGCCCGAGGCCGACGAGCAATGGCGTGAGCTCGACATCGGAAGCCATTTCACCACAGATGCAGACGCGAATGCCAGCAACGCGTGCGGCATCGACGGTCATTCGGATGAGGCGCAGCACGGCAGGATGCGTGGGCTGGTAAAGGCCAGCCACGCGCTCGTTCAGGCGATCCACCGCGATGGTGTACTGGATGAGGTCGTTGGTGCCGAGGCTGAAAAAGTCCACCTCGCCGGCGATGAGATCAGCCGACACGGCAGCGCTGGGGATTTCGATCATGGCCCCGATGGCGATGTCGTCACCGATGGGCACTTTGGCGTGGAGAAGATCGCGCGCGCATTCATCGAGCAGGGCGCGGGCTTCCCGCACTTCCTCCACACAACTGACCATGGGGAACATGATGCCGATGCGACCATGTGCGGAGGCACGCAGAAGAGCGCGGAGCTGACGGCGGAAGAGATCTTTCCTGCCAAGAGAGGCGCGGATGCCACGCCAGCCGAGGAAAGGATTGGGCTCGGCCTCGAAGGTCATTCGTGGGTCCATCTTGTCCCCGCCGAGATCGAGCGTGCGGAAGATGACCTCTCCGGGTGTCATGGCCTGCACGGCGCGGGTGTAGCAGTCAGCCAGCCAGTCTTCGCTGCCTTCGGGGTCCTCGAGATGAAGAAACTCGGTGCGGAAGAGGCCCACATGCTCGGCACCACTGTCACGGATGGCGGACATTTCCTCGATGAACTCGGCATTTGCGCTGACCATCACTGTGCTGCCATCGGAAGTGATGGCAGGCTGGTGACGCGTGGTGTGCAGCGCATCTTCGCGAGCATCCGTCTGAGCTTCACGGCTGCGATACTTTGCCAGCGTGGCTGCGGAAGGATTGCGGATGAGCAGACCTTCATCACCATCGAGCAGCACGGCGTCACCGGAGTGCAGTTCCTCGCAGATGTTGTGCATGCGCACGACGGCAGGCAGAGAGAGAGAGCGAGCGATGATGGCCGCGTGCGAGTTCGCACTGCCCATCTCGATGGCAAAGCCGAGTACCTTCGTGCGATCGAGCTGCACGGTGTCCGAAGGCGTGAGGTCATGTGCCACGATGATGACGGGATCATCAAACATCGGGTGATCCAGCATCTCACCACGCAGATGACGCATCACACGATGGGTCACGTCCTTGATGTCGAGGAAGCGCTCGCGGAGATAGGAGTCCGAGAGGCCGCGCAGGGCGTCCATGTGCTTGCACATGAGCCGATAATACACGGCGTCCACGCAGATGAGCTGCTCGCGCACGGTCTTCTCCACCTGCTTGCGGATGGAGTTGTCATTGAGGATGAGCAGATGGGCTTCAAAGATATCCGCCTCTGCGCTGCACTCTTCACCGGACATCGCCGTTTGCAGAGCCTCGATCTCTGTCTGAGTCACCTCAAGGGCACGGTGCCAGCGGGCGAGATCGCTCTCGACCTCTTCGGGGCCGATGGGCGTGGCGTCAGGTTCATCGAAGTGATCCTTCATGACATGCACCACGGCATGGGCCACGCCGGTGGAGACGGCGGTTCCTTGCCAGATTTTTTCGGGTGCGATGATGGCTTCAGACATGAGGCGCGGATGATGGGGAGCAGGACATCCCTTGGCAATCACGAATCAGGCCAGAGCCGACGAATCCGTATCGACATCAATTTCGAGATTGGATAAATGGGAGGGCATGTCCTCCATGAATCGCCGTCGTTTCCTCCAGTCCAGCGCCGCACTTGCTGTGCCTACCTTTGTCTCTGCGGCTCCGGCAGCCACGCGCATCATCGACACGCACACGCATTTCTATGACCCCACGCGTCCGCAAGGCGTGCCCTGGCCGGGGAAAGGGACGAAGCTCTACCGCAAGGTGCTGCCTGCCGACTGGCGCGCTTTGGCAGAGCCACATGGCATCAAGGAGACGGTCATCGTCGAAGCCAGCCCGTGGGTGGAGGACAACCAGTGGATTCTCGATCTCGCGGCGAATGAAAAATGCATCGTCGGCTTTGTCGGCAATCTTGATCCGACCACGCCCGAGTTCGCGGCGAACGTGAAGCGTTTCGCCGCCAATCCCATCTTTCGCGGAGTCCGCTGGCGATCTGATCTGGTAAAACTGGATGCGCATCACGAAGCCGCCCTGAAAGGAGCACGCGTGCTCGCCGATCACGGGCTCGAACTCGATCTCAATGGTGGCCCCGATGCTCTGCCCCGCGCGGCGAAGCTTGCAGCCGAGATGCCCGATCTGCGCATCGTCATCAATCATCTCGGCAGCAGCGGCGATCCGAAGTCGCTCAAACCAGAGTGGAAAGAGAACATCACCACCATCGCGAAGCAAAAGAACGTCTGGATGAAGGTCTCCGCGCTCGTCGAGCAGGTGAAAGGCGCGGAAGGCAATGCTCCACACGATGTCGGCTATTACCTGCCCATCCTCGATCATCTCTGGGAGAGCTTCGGCCCGGATCGCCTCATCTACGGCAGCAACTGGCCGGTCAGTGACCGCGCCGCCCCTTACGAGGTCGTGTTCGGCATCGTGCGCGATTACTTCAGCACGAAAGGCAGCGAAGCCTGCGAGAAGTACTTTTGGAAGAACTCGCGAGATGCCTATCGCTGGATTGAGCGCGGATGAAAAGACGCCCGGCCTTGCGGCGGGGCGTATTCTCCGCATGTCTGCATCCATGGACGAAGCCACCCTCCAATCCGCCCTCTCCAATCCTCAGAACCTCGGCGAAATGCCCGACGCTGACGCCGTCGGCACCGTCGGATCGCCAGACTGTGGCGACATGGTCCGCATGTGGCTGAAATACAAAGAGCAGGATGGTCGCAAGGTGATCGACAAAGCCAGCTTCCAGTCCTTTGGCTGCCAAACCGCCATCGCCGTTGCCAGTCTGGCCACCGAACTCATCCGTGGCAAAACCAAGGAGGAGGCCCTGCAAATGAGCGCCGCTGAACTCAGCGCGCCGCTCGGTGCCCTGCCTCCGATGAAAATCCACTGTGGTCAGATGGTGGAAGGCGCGCTCAAAGCCGCCCTCGAAGCTGAGCAGGGCTCTGCTGCACCTGCTCCCGCCACACCGAGCATCACCACAGGCCCCACTCTCGCCGACGCCCTGAATGCCTCCGGCAAGACCGCCGGTAAAATCAAGATCGTGCTGCAATCCTAATCTCTCATGGCCCGCGTCGAAAAAGTCCCCACGGCTCCCTTCAGCCCCTTTTATGGCTGCGCCATCATGCTCATGGCCGCGCTCACCTTTGGCGGCATCATTGGATGGAGCGCCTACTCACTGTTTCAGCAGGACAAGGCCATCGCCGAGTTCGCGCAGGATCAGCCGCAGAAATTTGCCGCCATTGAACTGACCCCGGAAGCCAGGTCTGCCTTGGAAAAGAAGCTCGCGGATTTGAAAGCAGGCTCTGCGACGGAAATCACGCTGAGCATTGCCGAACTGAACGGGCTGCTCCTGCTGGCCCCGGACTCGGGCTACGGCGTTTACACCGAGATGCTGCGCTTTGACCACACCGAACCGGAGAAGAATCGCGTGATCGCCCGAGTGAGCCTGCCGATGAATCACATCAAATTCTGGGAGGACAAAAGGCGCTACCTCAATGGCGAAGCCGCCTACGAGGTCATGGTGCATCAGGCAGGCGTGGATGCGAAGGTCGTGGACGTCAAAGTGCCCGGCAAGACCGTCGCGGAAGGTTTCATCGCTGGCATCGGCACCTGGACACTGCTGGCACCTTATCAAAAGATCGAGCCCATCGGCAGCGCTTTGAAGCTCGTGAAGAAAGCCACGGTCACGGCTGCAGGAGTCACGCTGAGCACGAAGCCCTGAAAGTCGGCGCACACAGAGCCGTTCTCAGCGGCCATGAAGCGCACCGCCTTTGTTTCCAGCCTCCTCTGTCTCGCCACCACCATCACCTTTGCCGCCGATGCCCCGGCCAAAAAGCGTGTCCTCCTGCTCGGTGACTCCATCTCCATGGGCTACACGCCTGTGGTGCAGAAGCTGCTGGCGGATGAGATGACCGTCCTGCGCCCGATGCGCGGCACGAAGATGGAGAACTGCAGCGGAACCACCGCAGGCGTGGCCAACATCGACCGCTGGCTCCAGATCGACGGAGGTAAATGGGATGTCATCCATTTCAACTGGGGCCTGCATGACCTCAAGCACATGAAGGCCGATGGCAAGACGACCTCCGACCTCGCCATTGATCCTCCACAGGCCACCGTGGAAGTGTATGAGAAGCAACTGCGGGAGATCCTGGCCAAGCTCAAAGCCACTGGCGCGAAGCTCGTCTTCGCCACCACCACGCCGGTGCCCGATGAGCCGATGAAGGTGTATCGCAACAACGCCGATGTCATTCGCTACAACGAAGCCGCACTGCGAGTGATGAAGGACAACGGCATTGCCATCAATGATCTCTACACACTCGTGAAGCCACGCATGAAGGAACTGCAGATCCAGCCAGCGAATGTTCACTTCGTCCCCTCCGGCTCCGAAGTCCTCGCCGCCGAGGTGGTGAAGGCCATTCGCGCCGCCTTGAAATGATGCAGACTGCCGAAGAACAATCTTGAACGAAGGCGTGGCGGCGGGTGTATTCTCCGCTGCCATGCGTCGAACCCTTCTCCTCTCCACTCTAGCCATCAGCGCCCTCGCCTTTGCCGAGGAGCAGAAGCCCAAACCGGCGGAAGCCGCAAAGCCCGCCGAACAAGCGGCTGCGGCAAAGCCGGACCCGCTCGAAGCCATCAAAGCCGAGACGGCCAAGCTCGTGGCGGAGCGGGAGAAGATCGCAGCGCAGATCGCTCTGGATCAGACGAAACTAGATGAAAAGCTGGCCCCTCGGAAGCGTGCTCTGGCCGAGATCCAAATTCAGATGGAGGAGATGAAAATGCAGCTCGACCTCGCTGAAGCCGAGCGCCGGGCCAAAGATGACCCAACCCTGGTGGAACTGCGCCGGAAGAATGAGAAGCTGCTCATGGAGTATGGCATCGCCAAGAACGAAGCAGACATCGACGGCTTCAAGATGCGTCTGCAAGAGAACAGCGTTCGCAGCAAGACCTCAGCGCTCAGCTTGCAGATGGAGCTTCAGCAAAAAGAAGCCGACGCACGCAGCTATGCCGTGGGCAAGGCTCCCGCGTATCCAAAAGATCCACTCGTGGGCAAGAAGCTCGTGCTTTCCGACCGCACCATCGGGCTCAATGGCGTGATCACCCAGAAGACCGCCGACAGCGTGGCGGACCGCATCGCCTACTATAACAACCGAGATGCCGAAGCTCCCATCTTCATCGTGATCGATGACTGCCCCGGCGGCAGCGTGATGGCTGGCTACAAGATATTGAAGGCCATGAACGGCTCCACAGCGCCGGTTTACACCGTGGTGAAATCCTTCGCCGCGAGCATGGCGGCATGCATCACCACGCTTTCGAAGAAGTCGTATGCTTATCCCAATGCGCTCATCCTGCACCATCAGCTCAGCGTCGGCGTGATGGGCAATCTCACGCAACATCGCGAGAACGTGAAGGAACTCGAAGAATGGTGGAAGCGTCTCGCCGACCCCGTGGCGCAGAAGATGGGGATCTCGCGCGAGGAGTTCATCGCCCGCATGTACAAGGAAGCCTCCACGGGCGACTGGAACGAATTCGCCGATGATGCCCAGAAGCTGAAGTGGGTGGACGTGATCGTCGAAGAGATCGAGGAAACCGCGCTGCTTCGCCATCCTGACACCGTTCAGCCGCAGCCAACGAATACACCAACTCGGATCTCGGGTGACCCGATGACCTCGGCAGGCATTGTCGAATCCACCGATGAACGCGGCAAACCCATCTCCCTGCTGCCACGCCTGAATCCGCTGGATGCCTACTGGCTCTACAATCCCGATGGTTATTACCGCATGCAGTAATCCATGAGACGCATCCATCTCGTTTTCCTCTTCGTCGTCTTGCTCCTGATCGGCCTCGGCTGGTTTGGCTGGTGGGCTTTTGGGCGGTCGCCTCAAGACCAGCTCATGGCCCGCCAGACTGCGTTCCTCCTCGCCATAGAGGAACGTGACTGGGACGACGTGAAGGCCATGCTCACCGACGATTACATGGACGACTATGGGCATGATCGAGATAGCGCTGTCGAAGATGCACGGCAGGTGCTCGGCGGATTCTTTGCACTCACCATCAAGTCTCAGGTCGTGCAAATGCAGGCTGTGCCGGATCTCGGGATGGTGAAGATCAAGATTCGCATTGAGGGCAAAGGCATGGGCTTCAGCGATGCGGTGATCTCGCAGGTGAACAGCATCGAGCAACCGTGGTTCTTCCACTGGCATAAGAAGGGCCGCTGGCCGTGGGACTGGAAGGTCGTGCAGATCCACAATGACGGGCTGCATGTGCCGCAGCTTTGATTGCTCTCCGCTCAAGTCTGGCTTTATAGCATCCTTCACATGCTTCGCTTCCTCCTCAGCCGCGTCTTGCAGGGCATCGCCGTCATCCTCGGCGTGCTTTGCATTACCTTCCTGTTGCTGCGGATGGCTCCAGGCGGGCCTTTCCAGGGCGAGCGCGTGGTCGCAGAACATATCCGTCAGGCCCAGGCGGCGCGCTACGGCTTCGACAAGCCGCTGCCCGTTCAGCTTTGGAACCACATCGTCAGCTTCGTCACCTTTGATTTCCCCCCTTCGCCCATGATGCCGGGACGTGGTGTCGATGAAGTCATCGCCCAGGGATTCCCCGTCTCCGCGCAGGTGGGGCTAGCCGCCCTTTGCATCGCGCTTGCCATCGGCATTCCGGTGGGAGCGCTGGCCGCGTTGAGACCAAATACGCTGGAAGATCGCGCCAGCACGGTGGCCGCCACGCTCGGCATCTGCACACCGAGCTTGGTGCTGGGGCCGTTGATCGCGCTGATCTTCGGACTGAAGCTGCGCTGGTTCAATGCCTCCGGCTGGTATGATGCCGACGACTGGGTGCTGCCCGCCATGACGCTGGGCATCATTTACAGCGCCTACATCGCACGCCTCACACGCGGAGGCTTGCGTGAAACACTCGCGCAGGAATTCATCCGCACAGCACGAGCCAAAGGTGCCTCCGAGACAGCTATTGTCTTCCGACACGCCTTCAAACTCGCCTGCCTGCCCGTGCTGAACTTCCTGGGGCCAACGGCAGCAGGATTGATGACCGGCTCTATCGTCACGGAAAGCGTGTTCCAGCTTCCCGGACTTGGTCAGCACTTCGTCGGAGCGGCGGTGAATCGTAACTACGAACTCGCCATGGCCACTGCTGCCTTCTACGCGCTGCTGATCGTCGCCTTCAATCTGCTCGTGGATGTCGTGCAGGCCATGTTGAACCCCAGGATTGGATTCAAGGAATGAGCCAGTCCACCTCCCAGTCTCCGACTCAGCAGGCCTGGCAGCGGCTCACTCGTTCGCCTGTCACCATTGCGGCCATGCTGACGCTGGCCTTCATGATCCTCATCTGTGCCGTGGGGCCGTGGTTTTCGCCCTATGGCGAGAGTGATCAGGATCTCGAACTACGCGCGACCGCACCCAGTGCCCAGCACTGGCTCGGCACTGATCCACTCGGGCGTGATCTCGCCACCCGCATCCTTTTCGGGGGACGCGTGTCCCTGCTCGTCGGTGTCCTCGCCACCGCCGTCGCTGCAGTCATTGGCGTGGGTTATGGTCTCATTGCAGGGCTCAGCGGACGCCGGACAGATGCGCTGATGATGCGTCTGGTGGATGTGCTCTATGCTTTCCCCTTCATCACGTTCGTCATCCTGCTCGTGGTCATCTTCGGCAGGCAGTTTGTGCTCATCTTCGTGGCCATTGGAGCGGTGGAATGGCTCACCATGGCGCGTGTCGTGCGCGGTCAGGTTCTGTCTTTGAAGGACCTCGAATTCGTCCTGGCGGCACGGGCCAGTGGAGCTGGGTTCTGGCACATCCTCTTCAAGCACATGCTGCCGAACGTCATGGGGCCCGTGATCATCTACGCCAGCCTCACCGTTCCTGGCGTCATGCTGCTGGAGGCCATGCTGAGCTTCCTCGGACTCGGCATTCAGCCACCGGATGCGAGCTGGGGTGTCTTGATCAGCGAAGGGGCAGCAAGCATGGCCGTCCACCCATGGATGCTCATCGGCCCCAGCGTGTTCTTTACCCTCACGCTCCTGGCCCTGAATCTCCTGGGAGATGGACTGCGTGACGCCTTTGATCCGAAGTCGGCGCGTGAGTGATCGGGCGTTGCACCGCCTCCAAAATCACCCCAAAATTCCTCACGACGCTCCGAGGCAAAATGAATAGCCTCGCCCCGCTTGCATCTACAAGCCACCGACATGGAAACCATCCCCACCTCATCCGCTCCGGCTGCCCAGCCCGGTCTCTCGACAAAGAAGATCCTTCTCATCATTCTCGGTGCCGTGCTTCTGACGGCGGGACTCGCCATCGGCGGCACCATCTGGTGGGTGAAGTACAATTTCGATCCGGCCCCCATGAAGCCCGTGGTGCTCTCCGAAAAAGAGCGCACCGACTTCGATTCGAAACTCGCTCTCTTCGGCGATCCCCCCATGGCTCCGGTCACCGTCAATGTGTCCGCAGCACCACAGCAGCCGCCTCCACCGCCGGCCGTTCCGCAGATCGAGCCTGGTGCCGAGAACCGCACCATCATCATCACCGAGCGTGAAGTGAACGCCTACCTCGCCAAGCAGAACCTCGGCGAGCATGTGCAGCTTAGTTTCAGCGAAGGGAAGATTGCCGCAGGGCTCATCATCATCGCTCCGCCGGACTTCCCGCTCTTTGCCGGGCAAAAGGTGCGAGTCCGCCTCACCTTCGGCAGTGGGCTGACCCCCGAACACAAGCTCTCCTTCGCGCTCGATGACATCAGCGTCGGTGGCATCTCCATGCCAAACGCCTGGCTGGGCGACATCAAAGGCGAGGACCTCGTGGCCAAGAACCTGGAGTCCGATCCCGCTCTCCAGCGCTTCCTCGCAGGCATCCAGACCTTTGAGATCCACAACGGCAACCTCAAAGTCGTGCTGAACCAATGATCGACTGGAGAAGCCTCTCCACGGTGGGCAAAGTCAGTCTTCGGGAGCGCCTTCCTCGCCGTGGCCTTCTTCGGCCATGCGCTGGATGATGGTGCTGAGGTGGGCGATGTAGCCGTGGACGTCGAGGTGCTCGTCTTCGGGCTCGCCTTTCACGGAGTAGAGCCAGCCGACTTCATAGGGGTCGCTGCGGACGACGCAGGCGTCCTCCTTGAGGTAGGGGTTTCCCTCCACAAAGCTGCCTTTCATGACGCAATAGACGTCAGACGCTGCCTTGAAGCCTTCGACGCTGCCGATGGTCTGGCCGGGCTCAACGGGCTCACCGGCTTTGGGTTTCCAGTCGGAGTCCACGAGTTCCCCGAGCATGCGGGTGGCGAATTTGGTGAAGCCCACGCGCCAGAGCCCCTCCTGGCCCTCCACGGGTGCCATCCAATAATGGGAGCGGGAGTAGCGGTAGGTCTCGGGGAAACGGGCGGAGAAACGGGCGTGCTTGAAGCGAACGGTCGGGAGGGACATGCGGGGTGGAAACTGGTTTGAGGAAAAGCTAGCGCTAGGTGGAGGGGATGCGAGCAATCATCAAGTGGGTGAGTGAAGGCGATACACAGGGTTCTTCAGCTCTGGACCCCGGAGGGGTCGTCACTCGTACCCGGAGGGGTCGTCGCTCGTACCCAAGGGGTCATGAACGCTATGGGGCGGAGGCACCGACGGCGCTACGTGCCCTATTTGGCCTCTAGGCAGAGGACCTTTCCGGGGGCGTTCCGCACATAGAGGCGGCCATTGGCCAGGACGGGGGCGCTCCAGCAGCGGCCGCTGAGGACTTGGGCCCGGGTTTGTTCGTCGAATTTCTCGGGGGTGATGCGGGCGATGACGAGCTCGCCTTTCTCCGTGAGGATGATGAGTCGGCCATCGGCGGCCATGAGGGAGCCGAAGCCGATGCTCTTTTCTTCCCACGCGACTTTGCCATCGGCGAGCTTCACGCACTTGAGGGCGCAGCGGCTGTTCTGGTCGCCATCGATGCCGTAGAGGTGGTCGCCGATGAGGACGGAGGAGTTGAACTGGTTCTTGAGGACCTTGCTTTCCCAGACCTTCTCGGGCTGGCTGGAGGTGAGCTTGAGGAGGGTGCAGCCTTTATTATACCCGGTGGAGATGAAGAGGGTGTCGCCGCTGAGGATGGGGTCGGTGGCATTGACGCCGTAGCGGGTGGCCCAGCGGTAGGACCAGACGGGGGTGCCATCGGCGACCTGGACGGCGGTGTAGGCGTCCCCGGAGCCGATGACGACGAGCTTTTTGCCATCGCGGGTGATGGGGTAGGGGGTGGAGTAGCCGGCGCTGTCGGTCTCGCTCTTCCAGGCGATCTTACCGGTGGCTTTTTCCACGGCGAGGCCGGCTTTGCCGACGTTGAGGATGAGGAGGTCGCCCTGGACGAGGGGGGCGCCTGCAAAGCCCCAGTCGGGGAGGTTGGCCCCGGTTTCTTTCTGGATGTTCTTCTCCCAGACGACTTTGCCGGTGGGGGCGTCGAAGCAGAAGAGGTCGCCCCAGCGGGAGAGGTGGTAGGCTTTGTCGCCGTCGAGGGTGGGGGTGTTGGAGGTGCCGCCCTCGTAGTATTTGTCGCCGAGATCGGCGGGGTAGGAGTGGCTCCAGAGGACTTTGCCGGTGGCGGAGTCGAGGCACCAGACGGTGTCTTTGCCATCGGCATGGCCGGAGGTGAGGACGCGCTCTCCGGCGACGACGAAGGAGGCGAAGCCGAGTCCGACTTCGGCTTCCCAGAGGGTCTTGGGCTCGGCGCTGATCTTCCACCCGGTCTCGGTGGAGATGCCGTCATAGGTGGGGCCGCGCCAGATGGGCCAGTCTGCGGCGGTGGCGAATGAAGCGCCGAGGGCGAGGAGCGTGAGGGTGGGGAGCAGTGGGGGCGTCTTCATGCGGGAGCAACAAGGCGTGGTGGGGAGGGGATGGCAATGGAGGAAACGCTCAGGGCTTTCGGGGTAACCGCTCAGGGCTTTTTGACCGCAGGGGCGGCAGCGGGGGCTGCGGGAGCGGACTTGAAGCAATAAACGTTCCCATCATCTGCGCCGATGATGATGTAGTCTCCAGCGATGGCGGGGGAGGTCTTGATAGGGGCACCGACTTCGTATTGCCAGAGCTCCTTGCCCTCTTTGAGATCGAGGGCGTAGAGGTAGCCGTCGTCACTGCCGAAGAGGGCGGCTTTGCCCGCGCAGATGACGGCGCTGCTGTCGATGCGGTCGCGGCTGCGGAATTCCCAGAGCTTGGCCCCGGTGGTGCGGTCAATGGCGTGGAAGCGCTTGTCCCGACCGCCGCAGAAGACGGTCTTTTCCCAGATGGCGGGGGCGGCGTAGAACTCGAACTCGCGCTCGCCGTATTCCCAGATCTTGGCGCCATCCGCCATGCTGTAGGCACCGACGCGGTTGCCGTAGTGGGAGACGTAGATGACGCCATCGGCAATGGCGACGTTGTTGCCGATGTAGGAGCCGACCTCGATCTGGCGGACTTCTTTGCCGGTTTTGACATCATGGACGTGGAGGACGCTGTCGCAGCCACCGAAGACGACCATGCCATCGCCGACGGCGGAGCCTCCGTTGATGTAGTAGCCGGTCTCGGCGGCCCAGTCCTTCTTGCCGGTCTTGGCGTCGATGCAGTAAACGTTGTAGTCGTAGCTGCCGATGAGGACTTTTTGCACCTGGGTGGCGGGGTCCGTCCAGACGTTGGCGGCGGCGTGGATCTCGGCGTCGGTCTCGAACTTCCAGACCTCCTTGCCGGTGTCGGCATTCCAGGCATAGACGAAGCCGTCCTGGCACCCGGCGATGACGAGGTCCCCGGCAAAGGCGGCGGCACCGTCGAAGGCCCCCTTCCCATCAGCCTGCCAGAGCTTGTCCCCCTTGGCGAGATCGAGACAACGGAACTGGCCGTCTTTGCAGCCGACATAGACTTTGCCCGCGCGGACGACGGCACCGCTGACGAGCATCTCGGCCTGGCCTTTGGGCTTGGCCATCATGGGGTGCTGCCAGGCGAGGTCGAGGGGGAAGCGGAGCTCGACGGGGGAGAGGCCGGTCATGGACTCGCTGCCGCGTGAGTGGACCCAGTCACCGGGAGTCTGGGCGGAGGCGCTGGCGGCGATGGCGAGGCAGAGGAGGCGGAGGCTGGACATCATGGGGGGTGATGACCAAACGTGTCACAGCGGGGGCTAGTTGCGCCAGCCAAAAGAGAATGAGGGGGCGACCTCAATGGCCGTAAACGCCGCGACAGATGGCGTGGGCTTTGTTGACGAAGTTCCAGTTCACCACACGCCACCACGCGTCGATGTAGGCGCGGCGGTTGTTCTTGTACTTGAGGTAGTAGGCGTGCTCCCAGAGATCGAGCGCGAGGATGGGGCGGCCTTGCTCCCGCCAGTCCACGAACTCATTCATGAGGGGGTTGTCCTCGTTTCTGGTGGTGGTGATGACGAGCTTCTGGTCGGGGCGGTAAACGAGCCAGGCCCAGCCGGAGCCAGAGTGATTCATGGCGGCCTCGGTAAAGGCCTCTTTAAACTGGCTGAGCGTGCCGAACTCCTCATCGATGGCCCGCGCCGCCTTGCCATCAGGACCGTGGGACGTCTTGTCCGGCGGAGCCAGGAAGCGCCAGAAGCTGGTGTGATTGACGTGCGCCCCGCCATGGACGCGAATGGCCTGCTGCGCTTCTTCGGGAAGCAGTGACTGCACGCCCGTCGCAGGCTTAGTCTGAGCGATACTCAGGGTGAGGATGGAATGGCGAACCCGGGGCGGACGGTTCATTCGCATGATGCAGGGCATGAGCGAGGTGACATTGCCGACGGAAAGCTCCACCTCATTCAGGGCATGTCTGAGCTGATTGACATGCCGAGCGTGGTGCTCGTGGTAGTGGATCTTGAGCGTGGTGGAGTCCAGGTAGGGCTCCAAGTCATTCAGGTCGAAGTTCAGAGGTTCCTGATGGAGAGGGACGCCGAGAGGGGCGGGGCGTTCCGCAGCGCCCCAGACAGAGCCGGCGAGCGCTGGGAGTGCCGAGGCTAGAAATGCACGACGATGGATGAGCGGGAGTCTCATAAATCAATGAATTACCAATTTCGCTGTACGGTGGCAATCCTAGAATTGGCTTGGCCGGTGCAAGCTGAATACTACCCGTCTCAATTTTGCAAGAAGCCGCATTCCAAAAAAATCCCCGCGCTGGTGGGCGCGGGGATCGAGGAGGGTTGGACAGCCGGATCAGAAGTTGATCTGCGCCTGGAGGCCGATGTAGTTCGCATCGGTCTGATCGTATGGTGCCACGGCGGTGTTGGTACGCTCGCCACGGCTGTATTGCAGCGTCAGCTCCAGCTCAGGATAAGGGATGTAGCGCAGGCCGATGGCGACTTCGTCCACATTGCTGCGTGGGGCATTGGTGGCGAACTTGCGGCCGCCGTCGTTGTATTGGTAGCGGACGAAGGGGATGAGCTCGGCCTGATTGGTGAAGATGTGCCGGTAGCTGGCCTGGACGTAGCCGCCCATGAGCTTGCCGGACTCGATCGCGCTCATGTCGTCGCTGAGCACGGGGCCATTGCCCCAGTTCCACTCGGCTTCGAGGCCGAAGGGCTGTGGGTACACGATGGCGGAGATGCCGACGCGCTGATCTTTGACGCCACGGGCATTGAAGGTGGGAGCCGCGAGTTTGCCGATCTTCGCGGCGGTGGGGACATAGTTGCCGGTGTAGCCGTTGATGCCGAACTCGATGAACTGTCCGTTGGGCAGTTCGAACGGATAGGAGGCGCGGGCCACGAAGTGGGGCTGGCCGTTCTTGTCGTTGTTATTGATACCTTGGCCGTTGTAGGCACCGATGGCGACCAAACCGTAGTCACCCGAGCCACGCAGGCCCATTTTGACGAGGTCTTTGAAGCGGTTGCGGATCTCGTACGGAGCCCACATGAGGTAGGCACCGATGTCACGCTCGCCTTCGACAGCGGAATTCATGGAATCCGTACGCTCCAGGGCGAGGCGGTTCTGGGAGGACTGGAGGTTTGACCAGCCGTAGGGCACCTTGGAGAGGCCGAAGCGGACGCGGAACTCGCGGGCGGGATCAAGGGAGATGTCCGCGTACATGTCGCGGGCCTGAAGGACATTCGCGCCTCCGAGACCAGCCATGTAATCTGCCTGGGCATAGTAATAAAGATGGCTGGTAATGTCACCACTCCAGATGAAACGACCACGGCGGATGCCAAAGAGGGCGTCGTCATTGGCGATGTTGGAGTCATTGGGCTGGTGATAATCAGGGCCATTACCCTCAAACATCGAATAGCCGCGGAACTGGATGTAACCACGCGGCTTGAGGTGCTCATACCATTTGTCGGCGAGCAAATCGTCGATCTCTGCCTTGGTGACGGTAGAGGGGGAGGTGTTATCAGTGATCTTCGAGAGCTCCTCGACCTGCCCTTTGGTGCCCATCAACACATTTTCGAGCTTCTCGACTTTGCTGGCGAGTCCAGATTCGGGCGGTGTGCTGGCGGCGGCGATTTGATCCACCTTCGTCTTCGTGCCGTTCAAAGCAGACTCGAGCTGCTTGATGCGCGCATCTTGAGCAGCCAGGCGTTGCTCGAGCGCGGCATTTGAGCTGACTGGAGCACTGGCAACCGCAGGTGCTGCGGCAGGAGCTGGTGCGGCAGACTTCGCTTCATCGGCACGCATCGCGGCGAGGAGCATGTCGTGCTCGGCCTGGGTGATACTGCCCTTCACTTTCATAATGCTGAAGAGCTGCTCCATCGCCTGACTGGCGAGGATGGGGGAGGCTGGAGTGAGGGCCACCGTGGCGGCAGTGAAGAGGCTGAAAAGCCTCCAGCGAGTGCGGGTCGGATTGATGAGTAGCATTGGATGAATAGGAGCGTGATGGTGAAAACCGCCCTCGGGGGCTGACGGCACTGTCACCCTCATGGAAATGATGGTGACAGTTCCGCCATGTAGCGGATCCGACACATAGTTGGCGAGATTTCCAATGTTACATCTTTGTCACATCGTGAGCCAGGCTGACATCAAAGGCATCCAAGTCGTTGATCATCAACAATTCCTTTTTGTGACAGCCCCTGTCACAAATGACTGACGGAGATCTTGTGTGACAACATCTTGCCATTTGTGACGAACTCGTCACACGTCAGCTTTTGCCACCCCGCTGCTCCCTCTTTTATAGGCGCAACCTCCAACAACCACACAACACGACTTCATGAAATCCGCCCTCCTCTCTCTTGTCCTCCTCGCGACGGCTGCGGCCAGTCTCCAGGCACAGACCACCCTCCGCATCCGTGGCTCAGACACCCTCGGTGCCAAGCTCGTCCCCCAGCTCGCTGAGGCCTTTAAAAAGAGTGGTGGCAAGGTCAGCTTCGACATCGCGGCTGAGGGCTCCTCCACCGCTTTCACCAATCTCGCCTCCGGCACCGCTGAGATCGGCATGTCTTCCCGCAAGGTTAAGGCTGACGAGCGCGCCCTCTGCCGTAGCAAAGGCGTCACTTTGACCGAGTTTGAAGTCGCCTGGGACATGATCGTCATCGTGGTGAACAAGAACAACCCCGTCTCCGACCTCAGCAAAAAGCAGGTGCTCCAGATCTTCGCCGGTGACATCACCGACTGGAGCGAAGTGGGCGGCACACCTGGACACATCTCGCTTTACACTCGTAACACCTCCTCCGGCACTTATAAGGACTTCATCGGTCTCGCCATGAAGGGCCGCGAATACGGCAAGAACAGCCAGAAGATGGCCGGCAATGAGCAGATCGCGTCCGAAGTAGGCTCCAACGCCAACGGTATCGGCTATGTCGGCCTTGCCTATGCGAACTCGAAGGGCACGAAGATCGTCACCATCGGCGGAGCCATGCCCAGCGTCGCCACGGTGAAAGAATATCCTTATTCCCGCCCCACCTACCTCTACACCAGCGGCGAGCCAACCGGCACGACCAAGGAATTCATCGACTACTGCCTCAGCGCCAATGGTGACAGCATTGTTGGCAAAGTTGGCTTTGTGCCGAAGTCCCAGGCGAAGTAAAGCACGAGAGATTTGACACTGAATCCCATCCGGCGAAAGAGAGCGCCTCCTTCGCCGGATGTTTGTTTTTATTCCGTCACCCGTGACTTCCCCACTTGGTGGATACTCCCGCTCCAACTGAACGCCCCCCGCTCCGCAGCCTGCTCCTCAGGAAGGGGAAGCGTGCCTCTGTCGGCATCGCCTCGCAGGGAGCCATCCGCAGCTTCTTCGCGGCGAACGCCAGTGTCACCATCGTGGTGCTCGGACTGATCATGGTCTTCCTGCTGAAGGAGGGCGCGGGCTTCCTCGGCACCTACAAGCACGAGCTGGAGATCTACCGCCGTGCCGGGCTGGAGTTCTGCGACATCGTGGACATCCCGCTTTCCGAACAGCAGGCCTTTTCCAGCAAGCTGCGCCGTGCCGTCACCACCAGTGTCGATCCCATCATTCAAAACGTCCGCGCCCGCCGTGACGCCGCCTTCCTGCTTAAGCGGGAGATCGAAGATCTGACGAAGCTCGCCCGAGAGCCGCTGGAGGCTGCTTTGGAAAAGGAACCCGCTGCTCTGCCTGCGGAACTCGATCACCTTCGCCAGCAAGTCGCTACCGCCACGGCCAAAGCTGCTGCTGAGGCCAAAGTCTCCGACCTCTTCACCGCAGACGAAGCCAAGCGACTGCGCGCCGAATTCGCCAAGCTCACCCCCGAGGTCAGCGACCTCCCGCCCATGCTCACCGAATTGAGCGCCGCTTTCCTGGCGAAGGATAAAGAGGCCAAGCAGAAGTTCGGTACACTCGTCGATGCCTCCGACGAACTCGAAGAAGCTCCCGAGCCATTGCGCGAGGTGCTCGACGAACTGAAGGAGGAAGTCCTCGTCACCAAAGAAGCCGCCAGCGAGCACTTCACTCTCGAAGAAGGACGCCAGAAGCTGCTCAAAGCTGCTGCCAAAGCCAAAGACGCCGACGAAAAAGCCGCGTTGCTCGAAGAAGCCAAAGCCTCCGAAACCAAGGAACCCAACTACATCGAGAGCATCAAGCCCGTGCTCGAACGGCGTGATGAACTCATCAAGCAAGTCGTGGCCTACGCGGCGGCGGCCGATGAAGCCGCCGTGCATCTCCCAAAGGAAGGTGGCACGTCTGAAGCCACCAAACTGCTGAACGAAGTGCGCAAGCAGCTCCCCATCCACGCCAAAGCCATGCGTGCCAGTGTGGACTCCCTGAGATCCTGGAAGCAGGACAAACCCGTCTCCATCTTCACCGTCATCGGAGCCTTCTTCTTCGGCACGAACTGGCTCACCAACTCCTCCTGGCAGGACTTCTTCGGTTTCGTGCCCCTGCTCGCAGGCTCGCTGGTCATTGCGCTCATCGCCATCACCCTTGCCACCCCGTTGAGCGTCGCCGCCGCCATCTACACCAACCAGTTCGCCTCGGATCGCGAGAAGGAAATCATCAAGCCTGTCATCGAGTTCATCCAGGCCATCCCATCGGTTGTGCTTGGTTTCATCGGCATTTCCTTGGTCGGAGACCTGATCAAAGAAGTGAGTGAAGTGCCCTGGCTGAGCTGGCTACCCGGCTTCCCGATTCAGGAACGTCTGAATATGTTTAACGCCGGCTGCCTGCTCGCCCTCATGGCCGTGCCCACGATGTTCAGTCTCGCCGAAGACGCGCTGAACAATGTCCCCCAGTCCTACATCGACGCCTCCGATGCGCTCGGTGCCACGAAGCTCCAGACCGTCTTCCGCGTCATCGTTCCAGCCGCCTTGTCAGGCATTGCTGCTGCCGTGTTGCTCGGCCTCGGACGTGTGATTGGCGAGACGATGGTCGTGCTTCTGGTTGCCGGGAACCGCATCGCCATTCCTGATTTCAGCAGCGGTGCAGGCGTGGTCTTCCAGCCTGCTCACACTCTCACCGGCATCATCGCCCAGGAACTCGGTGAAGTCTCACGCGGCAGCGCCCACTGGCAGGCGCTGTTCATGGTCGGCATCGTCCTCTTTGTCATCTCCCTCGCCGTGAACGGCTGCGCCCGCGCCGTCGTCCGCCGCTTTGAACTCCCGAAAGCATGAGTGAACACACCATCAATCCTTTCGCAGGAGATCAGACCTCCGTGCAGCGACGCGAGACAGCGGTTCGTTGGTCATTGCGCCTGAGCACGCTGCTCATCGTCGCTGTCACGGTTTCCATCGTGGCGCACATTTTCATCAAAGGAGCCCCCATCACCTTCCGCAGCGAGTTTCCCTTTGTGAATATGAAGTTCCTCACGGAACTGCCCGGCACCTTGCACGTCATTTACGATAAGCAGGGTAAGGCTACCGAGACCGATGTGAACGGAGCCGATGCCATCAAGAAGCAGCTCGGCGCGAACTTCCGCGAGGAAAAGACCATCTCCTACTCCGGCGGCGGCATCCTCGGTCCCATCGTCGGCACAGCTTTGCTCGTCATCGTCAGTGTCGCTGTCGCGCTCTTCCTCGGTGTGGCCAGCGCCATCTACCTCAGTGAGTATGCCAGCAAAGGAAAGCGCGTGGAGATGATCCGACTCGCCATCCTCAACCTCGCCGGCGTGCCCTCGGTCGTGTTCGGCCTGTTCGGTCTCGGTGCCTTCGTTTTGACTGCGCCCGTGCTCACGGACACACCACTGGATCGCAGCATCTTCTCCATCCCGCTCGGCTTCACCTACCTCAGCTTTCAGGGTTGGGACACCTGCGTGCTCAGCGGTGGCTTCACCCTCGCTTTCGTCATCCTGCCCGTCATCATCACGGCCAGCGAGCAGTGCCTGCAAGCCGTGCCGCAGGGCTTCCGCGAAACCTCCATGGCACTCGGAGCCACCCGCTGGCAGACCATCTGGCGTGCCGTGCTGCCCTTCGCCACACCGGGCATCCTCACCAGCAGCATCCTCGGCATCGCCCGTGCGGCGGGTGAAACCGCGCCTATCATGTTCACCGCCGCGCTCGCCTTTAAAGACAAGCTGCCATGGCAGAAGGATCTGCCGCCTCTGCCTGCAGATGCGGGCATCTTCGCCCAGTGGGAGCAGAGCGTCTCACGCTTCCTCGGCATCTTCACCGAGTCCGTCCAGGCGTTGCCCTACCACATCTACACACTCGCAGCGCGCATCCCTCACAACGAATACTCCGAGCGTGCGCAATACGGCAGCGTCTTTGTCTTCCTCGTCCTCGTCGCCTCCCTGGCCGCTACTTCCATCTGGATGCGCCGCCGTTTGCGCAGCAAGTACAAGTGGTGAACTGAAGCTATTTTCAGTTCTCAGTTTTTAGTTCTCAGTTTTCAATCCTGCCGATGTCGCCCCAGATCCCAAGTCCAGCCCAACCTCACGTCGTCGAGGTCAAAGACATGGACTTCGCCTATGGCAGCAAGACCGCGCTGCATGGCATCAACCTCGCCGTCGAACGCAAGCGCGTCACCGCCCTGATCGGACCTTCCGGCTGTGGCAAAAGCACGCTGCTGCGCTGCATCAACCGCATGAACGACCGCGTCTCCAGCGCCCGCGTCATCAAAGGCGAGATCCTCGTCAAAGGGAAAAACATCCATGATGACGATGTGGATCTCACCCAGCTCCGCAAGCAGGTAGGTATGGTCTTCCAGAAGAGCAATCCCTTCCCCAAAACCATCTACGAAAACGTGGCCTACGGCCTCCGCGTGCATGGCGAAAAAGACCCCGAGGTGCTCGACGAAGCTGTGCAGCGCGCCCTGAAACAAGCCGCCCTCTGGGACGAACTCAAAGACCGCCTGCAAGCCCACGCACTCGGTTTGAGCGGCGGACAGCAGCAGCGCCTCTGCATCGCCCGAGCCATCGCCACGCAGCCGGATGTCTTGCTCATGGACGAGCCCTGCTCCGCGCTCGACCCCATCGCCACGCTGAAGATCGAGGAGCTCATCCACCAGCTCGCTCACGACTACACCGTCATCATCGTCACCCACAACATGCAGCAGGCTGTCCGCGTCAGCGACTACACCGCCTTCCTGCACCTCGGCAAACTCATCGAGTTCGGCGAGACCGAGCGCATCTTCGACCGCCCGAAAGAAAAGCTCACCGAGTCTTACCTGCGCGGCACCTTCAGTTGATCTCCATGTCTTCCGCCGCGCCAGCCACGCCCGACAGCCACTTCATCCAAGTGGAAAAGTTCAACTATGCCTACGGCGACCACCAAGTGCTCTTCGATGTCGATCTCGACATGCACCGCCAGGACATCACCGCGCTTATCGGCCCTTCTGGATGCGGCAAAAGCACGCTGTTGCGCTCCATCAATCGCATCAACGACCTCGTGGACATCGCTAGAGTGGTCAGCGGCCACATCAAGATCGACGGCGTGGACATCTACTCGCCCGAGGTCGATGTTATCAGCTTGCGGCGGAACATCGGCATGGTGTTCCAGAAGTACAATCCCTTCCCCCGCAGCATCTTTGAAAACGCTGTCTATGGTCTGCGTGTCGCCGGTGTGAAGGACAAAAAAGAGCTCGAAGAAGCTGCCGAACGCAGCCTTCGTCTCGCCGCCCTCTGGGATGAGGTCAAAGACCGCCTCCACGAGACCGCCACCGGCCTCAGCGGCGGTCAGCAGCAGCGTCTTTGCATCGCCCGCGCCGTCGCCCTCCAGCCGCGCATCCTTCTCATGGACGAGCCCTGCGCGGCGCTTGATCCGATCGCCACCGCACGAATTGAGGACCTCATCGCGCAGCTTCGCGGGCAGTTCACCTTTGTCATCGTCACGCACAACATGGAGCAGGCGAAGCGGATCGCGGACAAGACTGCCTTCTTCTACAAAGGCAAAGTCATCGAGTGCGACGACACCATGACCATCTTCGGCAATCCGAGACAGAAGCTCACAGAACAATACGTGACGGGGAGATTGGTCTGAAGTGCCGTGCTCATGTACCGAAAGAGGCGCTCCTGGGAGCGCCTCTTGAGTGAACTTGATTGATGGGGCGATCAGCGGTCGAAGAAGCTCTCTTCCTCGCGATCTCCAACCTTCAGATAGCGGTAGTACACCTCGAGCATCAGTGTGCAGAGCGTCTGGCGATAAACCGGATCAGGAGCATCTCCACCGGGCCAGTTGGGGCGGCCCTTTTTGAAGCTACCATCGGGCTGCTGAGCGCCGAGGATCTGTGGGAGGAATTGCTGGTTGTAGAATTTCCACTCTTCGCCACCGGCCTGGAAGAAGGTCTGGGTGTAGTAGTACCAGCAGTAGGGGTTGCAGTTCTTGTTCCAATCGAGCGGCTCGGCCTCAAGGAAGCGATGGAGGAAGTCGATGGCTTTCTTGGTGGCGGCAGTTTTGCCTTTGGAGGCTGTCTGCAATGCCAGAGATCCGGCACCAGTGAGGCTCCACTGATTGTAGTGCTTGTCACGATCAGCACCGCCGAAGCCGCCATCTTTAGTTTGTTTAGTGAGGACGTAATCGACCATTTTGTCGAGGGCGCTGTGCAGGCCATCGATTTTCAAGCTGCTGTTCTTGGCGGCCTTGAGAGCCTGGAACTGCCAGCCGGCGACGGACAGATCCTCGCCGCCGCTGTCTTTGTTATAGCCGTAAGGCTTCCCAGCTTCGATGCCGCCATAAGTCCAGGAGCCGCGCTTGTTTTGGTTTTCAATGATGAGCTTCACGCCCTTCACGAAGGCGTCCTTCATGCCTGGCAGCTCTTTGTTACCGAGGCGGGCGAGGGTGTACATCTCGCCCAAGGCATAGGTGGCGATGCCGTGCGCATAGGTGCTGCCACCGCTTTTGATTTCCTCGCCGATGTAGCCGTATTCGTTCTTGTTGGAGAGTTCGATGAGGTAGTTGATACCCTTCAAAACGGTGTCGCCGTAGAAGGGCGAATCTGGCGTCTCGCAGCGGCCGAGGTAGCAAAGAAGGGCGAGCCCGGTCATGGCTGCCTTGTTTGGACCAGGCCAGGAGCCATCGGGGTTCTGCTTGGTCTTGAGCCATTCGAGGGAGTTGGAAACGGCGCGTTCGCACTCTGCGGTGCCACCACTATCAGCGAGCTTCTTCAGGCGTTCCTGGGGAGAGCAACGACTGCGCATGGACGGTGGCAGACTCACAAAGCCCTGCATGCCTCCCATGCCCATGCCAGTGCCGAAGCCACCACCGGCTCCGCTTTTGCCAAAGCCTCCACTCCCCATCGAACCGCCACCGATCATGGAACTGACATCCGGCACGTCCAGCAGGTCCGGCGGAGCATCTGGCAGCGTGATCGCGGAGTTCGCGCTCGTGCTGACGATCTTCTTCATCGGCATCGTCTTGTTCAGAGACGTGCGCTTTTTCTGAGACACTTTGTGCTTCATTTCTGCACTGGCCGCAGCGCCCTGCTGGCTGCCACCACCAGGGAGGAAATCGACCTGCTTCTGAATCATCTGCGAGCTGACGACGATGGCTCCGCCGATGATGAGGATGCCGGCATGGATGGCGATGCTGAGTGTGAGCGAGCCGCCACCGACCTTGCGCCAGAGCTGGACGATGGGATTGACCTTCTTCGTCTCCGTGGGCACGAAGCCGGGCGGATGGAAGACGTGACCTTCCTCATGATGCTCGGCTTCAACGACGGCTGGGACCACAGGCTCGGGCTCGGCACTGATGGCTGGCGCCGGTGGCACGACGGTGCTGGGCGCAGGAATGGCTGATGGTGTTGCGATGGGCACAGCCGCAGGAATAGGCGCTGGCTCGGGCATGGGTATGCCTTGTGGCGGCGGCATCATGCCGGGCTGCATGGGCATGGGATAGCCCTGCGGGTAACCTTGCTGAGGATAGCCGGGTTGCGGATAACCCTGGGGGTAGCCTTGCGGATAGCCCATGGGCTGGGGATAACCGGGGGGATAGCCCATCGGCTGGGGATAGCCTTGCGGCGGCATCATGCCGGGCTGCATTGGATAGCCAGGCGGATAACCGATGGGACCAGATTGATATCCCTGAGGAGGCATCATGCCGGGCTGCATGGGATAGCCAGGCGGATAGCCCATGGGTTGTGTGCCCATACCAGGATGTTGTGGCGGTGGGGTCGGGGCGGGCTGGTCAGAAGGTGTCTGCTGGGGGTCCATGACGGTACAAGAATGGTTCTAAATTCAAGATTAACGAAATCGAGAGCTGTGAAGCAAGCCAGGAATCACCTTTTTTAGCTCATATCTTACCTGGCCAGCTGGGAAAAAAAGACCGCCGCCATCCGGCGGACCGAATGGCGGCAGTGTGGTGAAATGGATCTTCAGCACTTCATCAAATTGGATGGGAGGGTGCCTCAGAACCGTGATTACTTCTCTTTGCAGCAATCTTTGCCGCAGGTCTTGCCAGCGTCTTTGCAGCACTCAGCGCAGGACTTGCCTTTGTCTGAGCAGCATTTTTTACAGGCTTCACCGGCCATGAGGCTGGTGGAAAGGGCGGCGAGGGCAAGGATGGAAAGGATCGTTTTCATGATGTTGGATAAATTTAGATTTTGGATTTCTTTGACTGATTTTCTCGGCCGGTGGGCATGAGATGCCCGGTGAAAAACGGTACGCTTTTGGCGTCGGGGCTTCCGTATCGGTACAATTCGGCAACGTTTTGCCTGGAAGGATCTCCACAGAAGCCCGGAGACCTCAGAGCAGCAGGGCGCAATATCGCTGGTAGAGCGGCGCGTAGCCTGCGGGTGGGGAATGACCGTCACGGACGTGTTGCCGTGGTGAGTTTTCTACCGATGCAGTTTGGAGTAGATGCTCCGGCGCGACCCAGGTGAAAAGTGGAAGCTCACTTAGCAACGGGCGCGGCGCTGCAATGGCGGAGGGTGTCAGATCGCGCTGAAGCGTGTCATCGCAGCATTCACAGTGGCGCGGTGGAGGCGGAGCAGACTCAGCGGAGCGCTCCTCGGCAGTGAGAAATTGATGACAAGCAGAGCACGCAGCCGCATCCTCAGTCTTCATCAGCCCCGTCCAGCAGCAAAGATGCAACGGCACCGCCATAAGCAGAGCGAGCAGGAGCTGGGCGGCAGAGGCATTCATGAGCAGCATCAAAAACGCTGGGTGAGACAACGTTCGATCATGGGAGACAAGCGACCGTTTCTTATTCCAAAAAATATTTCACCTCAGGCACGTGGATGAAACTGCTGGTGAACTTGCTTCAGCCGACGCTGATCCACATGAGTGTAGATCTGCGTCGTCGAGATGTCCGCATGGCCGAGCATCTCCTGGATCACACGCAGGTCCGCGCCGTTGTTCAGCAGATGAGTGGCAAAGGAGTGCCTGAGAAGATGGGGATGGACATGCACCTCCAAACCCGCAGCCTTGGCCCGCTCCTGAACGATCTGCTTCACGCGCGCCGTCGTCAGGAGGGTGCCGTGGATGCTGAGAAAGACATGGCTCTGCGTCTTCGGCGAAACGAGGGACGGGCGGGAGTGATCGAGGTAGGATTGCAGCGCCTCCCGCGCCTCACCTCCCACGGGGCAGAGACGCGTCTTATTCCCCTTCCCCACCACCCTGATCCAGCCTTCTTCCAGGCTCAGATGCTCCAGGCGTGAGTTCACTAGTTCTGAAAGCCGCAGCCCACTGGCGTAAAACAACTCCATGATGGCCCGGTCTCGTCGGTCCAACGGTCCGTTGCCGGAGATGGACTCGATGAATTGCCGCACCGTCTCTTCATTCAGCGTGCCGGGGAGATGCTTCTCCACTCTTGGCGGCAGGATGGCTTCCGCCGGATCCCCCACCCGCTTCCCACGCGCCGCCAGCCAGCGGAAGAAGATCTTCATCGCCACCAGCTCGATCCGCGCGCTTGAGGCAGCCAGGCCGTCCTTCTTCCGTCTTGCCAGATAATCCGTGAGCAGGTCCGTGGTCACATCAGCCACCATGGATACTTCGCGATGCTCTTTCAGCCAGGAGGCCAGCCCCTCCAGCACACGACGCACGAGCAGTTGGTAGTTCGTGGACAACCCACGCTCCGTAGCAAGGTAGAGGATGAAGCTGTCGATGGCGGCGAGCACGCCCGACATTCACGCAAAGCTGCCCCGACGCAACCTGCGCAATTTTCGCCCACCAAGGCGCAAAAACTAAGGACAACCGCTTTCTGGCGTTTGATGATGACGCCCTCCCCCGCATGAATCTTCGCCCCCTGCTGCCCTTCCTTTTCATCACCCTGCCTGCCGCCGCTGCTGACTTTAAAAAGGACATCGCACCGATCCTGGAAAAGAACTGCTACGAGTGCCACAGCCAGAAAACAGGCAAGAAAAAGGCCGGCTACGTCTTCGATGACCTCGAAACCCTGAAGCTCGACATCAATCCCAAAGGAGCGATCGTCCCCGGCAATCCGGCGGAGAGCCACATGTTTGTCGTCATCGCAGATGCCAGCCACGAAGCGCACATGCCGCCGGAAGAAAACCTGAGCCCCCGCGACATAGAGAAAATCCGCGAATGGATCACCGAGGGTGCATCACTCGACGGCAAAGGCGCAAAAATGACGCCCGTCTCCAATGCCGGCAAAGCCAAGCCGGACCTGCCACCGATCATGACCTGGACGAACTTTGAGGGGAAAAAGATCAAGGCCGGCTTCGTCCGCCTGGAAGGCGACACTGTGATCCTGCGCATGCCCGCCAATGCCCAGGAAGTCCCCTACCCCATGAGCAAGCTCGACGCCGCCAGCCAGCAGCAGGCCAAAGACTCTGCTCAGTAATTCTGAAAGCGTTACATTTAATCCTGGGGGCCAGGGCTGGAGCGTTACAGGCAGCGGAGGTCAGCCAGCCACCCTAGCCAGTGCAGCGACTGGAAAAGACGGCCTGTGGACAGCTCTCAGACCCTCATTTTCAAAAACGAGAGGCAAAAAAGAACAGTTCTCCAAAAAATAAGGTTTACTTAACTATCTAAAATCATTAAAAGACGCGGCATTCGCTGCCATGACTCTCGCTCCCGATACCCTGCGCCCTGAGACCTTGGCTGACCTAGAGGCCAGCCTCGATCAAATGAAGACGGCCAACTACTTCCTCCGAGTAGCTCTCGATCAAGTGCCCGAAGGCGTCATTATCATCGAAGCCGACTCCCAAACCAGCGGCGGTCCGCAGGTTCTCTTCAGCAATACCACCGCTGCTGCCATGGTCGGCGCAGAGCCTGACAAAGGACTGCGCGGCATGTCGCTTTGCGATCTCGCCGTCGGTGACATTGAGGCTGCCACACTGCGCCAAGGCCTGCATCTCGCGATCGAAAACGGCGGCTCCCATGAATGTGAGTGCCGACTCCAGAACTTCTACGGCCAGGAGCCTCAGAGCTGCCGCTGGCGGATTCGGGCCGTCTTTAACAGCATGCGCAAGCTGCTGAACTACACCCTGATCGTCTCGCCTGTCACCATCGTCTCGGCAGCCTCCGCCAAAACGATACCTCTGAAGGCCGACGATCTCGATGCCAGCTCCGACCAACTCAAAAAGGACAATCTCGCCGCACTGGCCCAGGGCATCGCCCACGACGTGAACAACCTCCTCGGCCCCGTCACCGTCCGCCTGTCCGACCTCGTTCAGAAGGTCGGCAGTGACCCCGCCCTCAATGAAGAACTCCAGCTCATCTTCAGCGGTCTGAAACGCGCCCGCCAGTTCACCTCCCAGGTCGTCTCCGCCTGCAAAGCCCAGCCTCACGAAAAGAAGCCCGTCGATCTCACCCCCATCGTCCAGGACACCGTCAAATTTGCCAGCGCCGGAGCCAACGTAAACGTCAACGTCCGCCTCGGACAGCACCTCCGCTGGCCCATCGCCGATGGCACCAAGATCAGCCAGGTGCTGCAAAACCTCATCCTCAACGGCATCCAAGCCATGCCCCAGGGCGGCCACATGGATGTCGATGCCGAAAACTTCGAGATCGCCCTCGGCCAGGACCCAGTCCTGATGACCGGCCCCTACATCCGGCTCACCGTCCGGGATCGCGGCTGCGGCATCGCTCCGGAAAACCTCACCCGACTCTTCCGCGAATCCTTCACCACCAAGACCGACGGCAACGGCATCGGCCTCACCACCTGCAAGCGCTTCATCAAAGACCTCGGCGGCGACATCCGCGTCACCTCTCGGCTCAATGTCGGCACCGAGTTCTCCGTTCTCCTCCCCGCCGTCCCGCCGCCAGCGCCCGAGACCGCCGCCTCATCTTCCTCAAACAACGCCCCCGTCCCCCTCAAAAACGGCCAGGGCCGCGTCCTCATCGTCGATGACGAAGACGACCTGCGCAAAGTCGCCCACATGATCCTCAAGCGCTGCGGCTACGAAGTCGTCGAGACCGACAACGGCCAGGACGCCGTCCGCATCTATCAAAGCCTCGCCCGCACCGGCACCGCGCCCGATGTCGTCCTAATGGACCTCACCCTCCGCGGCGGCATGAACGGAGGCGAAACCGCCGCCGAGATCCTCAAATTCGACCCCGACGCTCGCGTCGTCGTCACCAGCGGCAGCGTCAATGAAGACGTCCAGATGACCTACCTCGAAAAAGGCTTCGTCGGCGTCCTACCAAAGCCCTACGAGGCTGGCGAACTCACGCAGGTGGTGCATCGCATCATCACGATGATGAAGCGCTAGGCCACCTAGGCCGCCGAGCTTGTCGCCACAGAAGCAGCAGCATGCTGCTCAGCCACCACACTCTGCAGCGATGCCCCGGTGACGCCGTTCACGGACACCAGACTCGCCACGCCGTAGCCAAATCCCTCCATCTCGTTCTGCCAGATCTCCCGGCCCGTCAGCGCATCCAGCCCATACATAAAGCCGTTCACCGACACGATCAGCATCCCGCCGTCCAGCAGCAGCGTCACGTAGCCATTGTGATACGCCTTCCACTGCCAGACGATCTGACCCGTCCCGCGTTGCAGCGCCGCCACCCGTTTGTTGAAGCCGGTAAAAATGAGATCGGAGAGTTTCATAAAATCAGCAGGCCTTCTCAAACGCATCCGCCACCCGCAGCAGCGTCAGTTCATCCAGCGGCTTGCCAATGATCTGAAGCCCCACCGGCAGATGCTTGCCACCTTCCTCCGCCGTGCCGCAGGGCACGCTGATCGCCGGAAGCCCGGCCAGATTCACCGGAATCGTGAACACATCCTCCAGATACGCCGCCAGCGGATTGTCCTTCAGTTCCCCCAGCTTGTGCGCTGGCGTCGGGCTCGTCGGACTCACGATCACATCCACCTTCTCAAAGGCCTGCTCGAAGTCCTGCCGAATCAGCGTGCGCGCCCGCTGCGCCTTGATGTAGTAGGCATCATAGTAGCCGCTGCTTAGCACATACGTTCCGAGCAAAATGCGCCGCTTCACCTCCGGGCCAAAGCCCTCCTCGCGGCTCATCATGTAATGCTCCAGCAGATCATTCGCCGCCGCACTGCGGTGACCATAGCGCACCCCGTCAAAGCGCGCCAAATTCGCCGAAGCCTCCGCCGGGGCGATGATGTAATACGTGCTCACACCCACATCGGTATGAGGCAGACTGATCTCCACTGGGATGGCATCCAGCGACTCCAGCTTCTTGATCGCCGCGTTCACCGCGGACGTCACGCCCGCATGGATGCCGGAGATAAAATACTCTTTGGGCAGGCCGATGCGCAGGCCTTTGATGTCCCTGCCGATGGCAGCCGTGAAGTCCGGCACCTCCACATCCAGCGAGGTGGAATCACGTGCATCCTTGCCGCACAGGTGGTTCAGCAAAAGAGCGGCGTCTTCCACCGTCTTCGTGATCGGTCCGATCTGATCCAGAGACGAAGCAAAGGCCACCAGACCGTAGCGCGAGATGCGTCCATACGTCGGCTTGATCCCCACACATCCGCAAAGCGCCGCTGGCTGTCGGATCGACCCGCCCGTGTCAGAGCCCAGCGTCGCGATGGCCAGATTCCCTGCCACTGCCGCCGCACTGCCGCCGCTGCTGCCACCCGGGATGCGCTCCAGGTCACGCGGATTCCGCGTCACGCCCAGCGCCGAGTTTTCCGTCGAGGAGCCCATCGCAAATTCATCCATGTTCATGCGCCCAAAAGGCACCGCACCGCCCGCTCGCAGCTTCGTGATCGCCCCCGCGTCATACGGCGCCGTGTAGTTCTCCGCCAGCATCCGCGAACCACAAGTGCAGGGCTCGCCCGTGACATTCATGTTGTCCTTGATGCCAATCGGGATGCCTCCGAGCGGCTGGGAGAGATCCGCCTTATCGGCCTCCTTCAGCGCCTTCTCCACATCCCAGGAAAGATAGGCTCCGATGCTCCCATTTTGGGCCTCGATGGCCTTCGCCACATCCGTCACGATGTCACGAGGCGTGATTTCTTTAGCGAGCAGGCGCCCACGAAGAGCGGCGATGGTGGAGTCGGCGAGAGACATGAAGGAAAAGGCGAATGACGAATGAAAAAATCAGAATGACGAAACCGGAGAGATCACTCGATCACCTTCGGGATCTGGAACTGGTCCATCGCACGGCGTGGAGCGTTCGAGAGCGCCTCCTCCTGGGTAAATCCAGGCCGCGCCACATCCGGGCGCACCACATCAAAGACCGGCATCGCATGAGCGCTCGGCTCGGCGTCCAAAGTATGGCTGCTGAGTTGGTCGATGTGACCGAGGATGCGGGTGAGTTGCTCTTGATAATGCACCGCCTCCTCGTCCGTGAGGGCGAGGCGGGAAAGCTTGGCGATGTGGCGGATGTCGATCTGCGGGGATGGCATGGCCCGCTTTGTACAGCGCAGCGGCCAGCGTGCAAGAGGGGAACGAGGCCAGGGTTGATTGAGCGCGCCCTCACCGTCGCCACATTTTCAGAACCACCCACGTCGGCGGAAGGGTAACCGCATCGTTACGGCGTCCAAATTTACAGCCGCAGGCGCACCTAGCAGAGTTGTCAGCAGGAAGCCAACAGGTGGGCGGTGATTCACGGCACCAAGACACTCCAGGTATCCGTGACCAAGCCAAGAATAACCAACGCCTAAACCAAAGATGAAACTCAAAACACTTTTCGCTCTGCTCGCCGCCGCCTCCATGGCGTCCGCCTCACCCACCGATCTGTCTTTCCCGCCCAAGACCTCCGGCGGTCATGACCTCAATCACTCCCCCGTCGGGCAGAGCTTCACCGCCCTGGCCTCACAGGTCCGCGCCGGGCTCCACCTCGCCGATGGCGGCAGCTTCACCGACTGGTTGGCCACCGTCTATCCAGGCCAGATCATCCCCGGCTCCTACCCCTACGCCATCGCACCCAGCGTGACACTGCGCCTGGAGCTCATCAGCGGCGAGGGCACCACCGGCCCCGTCCTCCACACCACCACCACCACCCTCACCGCCCCCTTCTTCGGCTTCGTCGATGTCGATTATGCCGCCGCAGGCGTCAGCCTCACCGTCGGTGGAAAATACACCCTGCTCGTCACCGACATCTCGGGCAAAGTGTATCCCCAAAACGTCAGCGGCTGGACCGTCTCCGCCGTCAGTGACAGCACCCTCGGCTCAGGTCAGCACGTGAAGGACGCCTCCGGTGCCATCGTCGGCTACCTCCCTTACGGCGCCTACCCCGGCGGCCTCCCCGTGCTCCAGGGAGCCCTCGTCGGCAATGACGCCGGCATCGGCGACAACGCCTTCCAAGTCATCGACCTCGCCCCCACTCCCCCCGTGGAGCAGACCATCTCCGGCGTGAATGCCGTCATCACCGCCTACGCCCCACGCAGCCCCGGCTTCATCGTCATCAACGGCGGCCTGGAGCTCAACGACCACCTCTGGACCACCAATCTCAATCCGCAAAACACCACCTTCCTCGGCGGCCTCATCAACTGGTACCAAACCGGCCTGCTCGTGGACTACACCGGCATCGTCAGCCCCCAGGGCCTCATCCTGACCTCCCTCACCGTCAAGCCCGCCACCTCCGCCCTCGTCCTCCCCTCCGGGAACTTCCCCGATGGCACCGTCGGCGTCGCCTACAGCACCCCCGTGGCCTTCAGCGGCGGCCTGCCACCCTACACCGGCAGCGTCACCGGCCTCCCTGCCGGCCTGAGCTTCGATGGATATAACATCATCGGCAAGCCCACCGTCAGCACCGTCGCCACCCTCACCATCACCGTCGTGGACTCCCTCGGTGCCGCCGCCTCCGCCAGCCCCACCCTCACCATCAATCCCGCCCCCGCCAAATACACCGTCAAAGACGAAGGCAAAGGCAAGATCACCGGACTCGGCGCAGGCTTCGTGCTCGTCGGCACCAAAAAAATCGCCTGGGATGCCGCCACCATCATCAAAGTGAACATCTCCAAAGGCTTCATCACCTACATCGACGCCAGCGTCAAGGTCGGCCAGAAAGTGCAATGGAAAGGCCTGCGTGACACCGCCACCGCCACCGGCACCGTGCTCGCCAGCAAGATCGAGATCAACTGATCCCGCCCCCCGCCCACTCTCAGCCCACCAGCCACCACCGCGCCAGCCCTCCCGAGGCTGGCGCGGTCATTTTTAGAGCAAGCGTGAGCGACCGCCCGCCGGAAAAGTAAATGGAGAAGCAGGGGCAAGGCGTCGTGAGCAGAAGCAGCGGCTACAGGCCGCTCCCACGACCTCTCCCATTCCCTCCGACCTTTCCCAGCCACTGCCCTGCGCACCGCATGGGAGTCGCGAAGCGTCTTGGAGTGCGGCGGCTGTGACGCCGCTTTCCGGCGTCTCCTCGTTTTCGTTCGCCGTGGGCACCGTCGAAAGCGGTGTCGCCGGGGCAGGCTTGCGCCGTGCCCCTCTGCCACCGCACTCCAAAACGCTGCCGCGCCGCTCCTGATCTGCCGACCTGGACGGAGCGCCCCCACCGTAGGCCGGGGGTGTTGGGCGCAGTGCAGATGACCCTCGCGGTGGATCACATTCGCCCAATTACCCGGCTTCCCTGGAGGTCGTGAGCACCCACGCGTCTCCGCCCCAGCCCGTCACCGCACTTTCCTCTGGTCAAACGGCTCCCTTTCCGGCTTCTTCATCTCCAGAGGCCTCAGTGGCGTCTTCCTAGCCTGCATGAAAACCGATCCTGCCACCACGAAGCGCATCGTCCGCTACTTCCTCTCCTACGCGCATGACGACGGCAAACACCCGGAGAAGCTCCTCGCCGAACTCGACAAACAACTCCGCGCTTGCAAGGACTTCACCTTCCAGCGCTGGCAGGACACCCACATTCTGCGCGGAGAAAAGTGGCACGAGGAGATCCAAAAGGCCGCCAAGGAATGCGACTTCGGCCTGCTGCTCGTCAGCCCCGCCTTTCTCGGCAGCCAATACATCAGCGAGCACGAGCTGCCACTCTTTGTCAGGGGCGAAAAGGCCTGCGTCCCTGTCGGCCTCTGCCGCATCGACTTCGGCAATCACGACACCAAGGGCCTTAGCGAATCTCAGATCTACCTGCACGCCACAGCGAATGGGAAAACCCGCAAATACTTCGCCGACTGCACCGGCAAACAATCCGCCGACTTCGCCCTCACCCTCTACAGCAAGATCAAGGAACGCCTGATCAAGCTCTTCTCCGCCGCACCCACCGACCTTCCGCCCTTTCCCGCCAAACCGGAAAAGACCACTAACAACCTGCCGCGCCTACCTGCCTTCTTTGGTCGCAAGGTGGAACTCGACACCATTGCCAAGGCCTTGCTGCCAGCCACGCGCACCTGGGGTGTGCTCATTGATGGCACGGGTGGCATCGGCAAGACCTCCCTTGCCATCCGTGCAGCAGAGATCGTCGCGCCGCAGTTCGACCGTGTTCTCTTCGTCTCCACAAAGGTGCAGAAACTCACCCCGGAGGGGTCCGTCGCGGTTTCCAACTCCATCGTCGCGGCCTACCCGGAGATGCTGAACGAGATCGCTCGACTGCTCGGTCTTCCCAAGATCGCGGAGAAGCCCGAGGAGCAGCGTCCGGGGTTGATCAAAACCGCCGTCCAGCAGGAGAAAGTGCTGCTCATCCTCGATAACTTGGAGAACCTCGACAAGCCCCAGCAAAACCTGCTTTTCGAGTTCGTCTCCGACCTGCCACCGTCCTGCAAGGCCATCGTCACCAGCCGCCGCCGCACCGACGTGGATGCCCGCATCATCCGCCTGGAAAAGCTCGACCAAGACGCCGCGCTCGAATACCTGGAGGAACTCTCCATCGGTCGTGACCTGCTAAAGAAAGCCTCGCGCGATGACCGCCTGCACCTCTATGAAGAGACCGGTGGCAATCCGCTACTGCTGCGCTGGATCGTCGGTCAGTTGGGACGCGGCGGCTGTCGCAATCTCACCAGTGCGCTCGATCTCTGCCGCAAGGCTGCCAAAGAAAATGACCCCTTGGAGTTCATCTTTGGCGATCTGCTGGAGACCTTCACCCAGGCCGAAACGAAGGCCCTCGCCGCGCTCACCTATTTCACCCAAAAGATCGCGGTGAAGTTCATCGCCGAACTCGCCGATCTCTCGAAGACCGCCACCCAGACCGCCTTGGGGGATCTCGCCAACCGCGCCCTCGTCATCCCCGACGAGGCGGAAGAAACCTTCGCCCTCGTGCCCATGGTAGCCGCCTATCTGCGCAGCAAACGCCCCGAAGTCGTGGCAGAAACCGGCGACCGCCTCGAAAAGCGCGCCTACGCCCTCATCATCGAGAACGGCCGGGAAAAGCACGACCGCTTCCCCACCCTCGAAGCCGCCTGGCCCGGCATCGCCCCCGCCCTGGACCTCTTCCTCGCCGCTGACAATGCCCGCCTCCAGACCGTGTGCGATGCACTCCAGCGCTTTCTCGATTTTCAGGGCCGCTGGGATGAATGGCTTGCCCTCAACGAGAAAGCCGAAGCTAGGGCCGTGTCCGCCGCCGATCACAATAGCGCAGGGCGACGAGCCTATCATGCCGGCTCCATTCACGGTCTGCGCCAGCAGGGCGACGCCGTGCTCGCCTGTGCCGACCGCGCCGCCGCGCAATGGGCCATGGGTAATGCCGGTGCCCGTGAGCACGCCATCGCCATCCGCTTGCGCGGACTCGGCCATGATTTGAAAGGAGAACACCGCGCCGCCATCGTCGCCTACCAAGACGCCCTCGCCCTAGACCGGAACCTCGACGCCGAGAGCGTGGATGTGGCTATCGGCCTGAACGACCTCGCCGATGCCGAGCGACTCTCTGGCGACGGTGCCTCTGCCGGGGAGCATTACCGCGAGGCGCTACGCGTGGCCCGCGCTGTCGGTTACACTGAGGGCGTGGCTTACATCACTGGCAATCTGGCTCTTCTGGCCCTCGACCGCGAGGACTGGCCAGCGGCCGAGACCCTCGCAAGCGAGGCCCTGCCCTTGGCCGAGAAGGTCGGCCGCCAGGAATTGATCGCCGCCGACAACCACTATCTCGCCCAGGCCCTCGTGCGCCAAGGAAAGGCCGCCGAGGCTCTGCCCCATGCCCGGAAGGCAGTGGAGATCTTCACCCGCCTCGGCTCACCCTATCTCGCCGAAGCCCAGGCCCTCCTCACCGAGTGCGAGACCGCCCCGTAAGGCTCCCATGGTGCGCGGACTTCCAAGTCCGCAGCATCTGGCAAACACTCCACATCCTCAAAGTCTCCGAGCAGGGCGGTTTCACCGGAGGCGACGTCTTGGGTTCGCCCGACCTGCTGCGGAGTCGGAACTCCGCGCTCCTGAGGGCGCTTCTGACGGAGCGCGGAATTCATTCCGCAGCGGCTCGTGCGGCGGTGGATTCGTCTTTGGGGGGAACGATGCCGTCCCGCCCCTCACCCAGCCTCTCCCCTCAGGGGAGAGGAGCCGGTCTTTTCGCCGCCGCAGACAGGATCGCCGAACGACGTTTCCCTCTCCCCCGAGGGGCGAGGGCCAGGGTGAGGGGAGGCGGTCCAGCGTCCATGCCCTGCGCACCACGCAAAAGTCGCGAAGCGTCTTGGAGTGCGGCGGCTGTGACGCCGCTTTCCGGGGGCTCCTCGTTTTTGTTCGCTGTGGGGGCCGTCGAAAGCGGTGTCGCCGGGGCAGGCTTGCGCCGTGCCCCTGTGCCACCGCACTCCAAAACGCTGCCGCGACGCTCCGCCGGGGGCGTCGTCAGGGATCGCCGATCCCGCCTTGGAGACTGGCGCCGTCATCGCCGATCAGGGACATGACGTCTTGATTGGCGAGGGCTTCGGGATCGAGGACGACGCCGGCACCGTCGTTGGCGACGACGCTGCCGATGTCTTTTTGGAGGACGACATCGGCAAGGCTGGCGCCATCCATGCCGAGGAGGGTGTTGATGATCTTGGACATCTCGACGGGCGGGATCTGCTTGCTGCCGATCTCGACGATGTTGCCGCCACCAGCGGCGACGATGTTGCCACCACCGGCGGCGACGATGTTCCCACCACCTGCGGCGACGATGTTCCCACCTCCAGCAGCGACGATATTACCGCCACCGGCGGCGACGATGTTGCCACCGCCCGCCGCGACGGTGCTCGGGGGATTGGCGAAGGTAATGAAGCCGAGGGGGGCGAGACCGGCGCCGTCATTGGAGACGACGTTTCCGCCACCAGCAGCGACGATGTTCCCACCGCCTGCAGCGACGATGTTGCCGCCACCACCGGCGACGATACTGTTCACGGTGTGGAGTTCGTTAAGGATTTGATGAACGTTACGGTAGGCATTGGTGGTGCCGCCGACGAGGACCTGCTGGCCTGTGGTGGCACCTGCGACGAGAGCGATGCTGCTGGGGATTGATCCGGGATACACAATATAGGATTTCTCGGGCACCTTGCCATCCAGCAGATGGCCGGGTCCGATGATGGCACTCCTGCCGCGGCCCAAGGGAATGACGAGAGTGCCATTGTCCATCTGCACGAAGTCGGCTCCGCCTAGGCTGACGACATTCGAGTAGAGGGTGATCTGTTTGGTAAAGTCACCGAAGAGGATGCGCAGGCTTTCATCCACCCAGTTGCCGAAGCCCTGCATGACGTCGCCGACGCCCTGCCACCAGTCCACGGCACCACTGCCATCCTTGATGACTTTGATGGTGATCGGGCTGGCGGACCTGGCGGCGGCGTTGCTGACGGAGATGTAAGCGGATTTGTCGGTGATCGAGCTGCCGGGGAAGAACCGGTTGACTTCGACGGTCATTTTGACGCAGTAGATGGCAGAGGGCGGGATGTTGGCGAACTTCCAACGCACGACGTCAACGGTGCCGTCCTCGGGCCGACGCTTGCCTGCGATCTGCTCGATCTTGAAGTGACCGGGGCCGAAGTAGGTTGATTTGGAGTCGTCACCCGCCACCGGACTGTATCCCAGAGGGTCAGCGGAGAACAGCCTTGTCCCGTAAGGCACCTGCATCGCCACCTCGCCCGCGCCGGAGATTTCATCGCCCATGTTGCCAAAGAAGATGAAGAAGTCGCATAGATTACCTTCCTGGACGGAGGCATAAGAGATTCGTCCGATGAAGACACGCGTGGCGGTAGGCGTCTGCTGGATCGGGGTGGTGATGGTGAAGCTGCCGTCGGCGTTCATCTTCGCGACGACGGGCGGAAGTGGCATGGCGTCGGTGGCTTTTTTCCCGGCGGGAGGCGGGGCGGAGATAGAGGTGGTCGTGACCTTGGTGGCGACGACGCGGGGGGCGATGAGGGCGCTGTAGTTCTTGAGCAGGCCCTTCACGAGTAGTGTGGGAGGGAACGGCGTGGTCATGTTTAACACGAGCTGGCGGGTGACGGTGGCACCAGGGGCGACCTCGCCGATATCAAAGACGGCAGTGCCGGGTGAGCCGGTGATGGCTGCATCGTAGGTGGCGTTGCGTTTGTCGATGGGCTGGCGTCCGCTGAGGGTGGTGAAGCCCGCTGGGATGGGGATGCGGAGCTGGGTGTCGTTGGCGAAGAAGTCGCCTTTGTTCGTGAAGGTGAGGTCGTAGGCGATCTGATAAACGCCGGGCGTGCCGCCGATGAAGCCGTTGTCGCGCGGGCGTGGGCGCTCCATGGCGAACTCAAGTTTGGCGACGACTTTGGCAAACTCGATGGGCGGTGTGCCGATGACGGGGTAGTAGAAGTCCGGGCAGGTGAGCTCCAAGCCCGCGCCTTTTTTATGCACGGCGGAGCTGAGCGCGGCGATGTATTCACCACGCGCGACTTTGGGCGTGAGCTGCACGCGGTAGGTGAGTTTGTGCGTGTTCGGCGCGGTCATCGGCGGGAGATCGCCGAGGTCGTACGAGAAGGTGCGGATGGCCTCGGGGCCGTCGTATTTGCCGTTGCCGTTCTGGTCGAGGAACTCGGATTTGCCGGAGGCGAAGTCGGTCAGGTCTTTCTTGCCGGTGGTGTCGATGATGCCGTCGTTGTCGCGGTCGATGAAGGGCTCACCGCCGGGGGAGATCAGGCTGCCATTCACATCGAAGAAGAGGAAGTCGGCGGAGCTGTTTTGCACGTTGCCGTTGATGCTGAATTTGCGCATGAAGGCATCGGTGTCATAGACGAAGCGGCGGAGGGTGCCTGCGGTCACATCGGTGGTGAAGTTCAGTACGACGCCAGTGGCGGTCTTGGAGAGGGTGAACTCGGTGGCCGAGGGCACGGTCTTGACGAAATAGATCGTGGTCATGGTTAGCCCGGCTCCACCCGTGAGGTAGGGGAGGCGGACTTTCTGGCCGACGGTGAGTTGATGAGGGACTTCGGAGGTGAAGGTATCCGTGAGGGCGGAGCCGATGATGGGGTTGTCGGCATTGATCTCGGTTTCGAAGGGGATGCCGTCGTAGATCTCGGTCTCGGCGGCGGTGGCGGTGCCATAGTTCCAGGCACCGATCTCATACTCGATCTGGCGTCTGCCATCGACGAAGATGCCCGCGATGTCGGAACTGCCGAGCTTCGTCAGGGTGTCTGAGACGGCGAGCTTTTGCAGGCCGATCTCTGGACGTGAGGTGGGCGGCACGGCGGAGACGAAAGTACGGGCGATGTCGGAGAAGGGAATGTAGCCGCCGCGCGCGGCGATGACGCCGCCGCTGGGTGGTGTGCCGGTGAAGTCGAAGTTCAGGTTTTGGATCTGTATATTGAAGGACTCGCCATTGCGCGTGAGCTTTTCAAAGAGGTCGTAGGCGACGCGCACGGTGAAGCGCAACTGGCGTGAGCCGCCCGCCTCGATGTCGCCGACATTCCAGGTGAGCATGCCATTGTGGGGCGTGAAGCCAGGCTCGGTCAGTCCGACGGGTGTTGTGATAAGATCGGAAGCCGGGACGCCAACGCCGAGGTAGTTGCCATTGCCAGCGCCGTAGGCGGCGGTGATCAGGCGCGCGCCGGTCGGCACTTGGTCCGTGACTTTGCCGCCGGTGACGAGGTAGCTGGCTTCATTGCGGATGGTGAGGGTGTAAGTGATGAGATCGCCGGCAACGACGATGCTCTTGTCCTTCGCGGCGGTGATCTTGATCGGAGGCGAGACGGTGGTGCGGAAGGTGGGCATGAAGACCTCTTTGCCAGTGCCGATCTTGTAGGTGAGCCGGTCGTTTTGGATGAGGCGGTTGTACTCGATCTGTTCGACGGAGTTCACCTGGACGGTGAGGAATTCATTCACCTCGGCCCCGGCGTTGATATTGCCGACATTCCACTGCGTGTCGGTGGTGACGCCGTTCGCACCTTTCACCTCTTTGAAATAGGGGGCGATGGCATGGCTGGCGGAATCAAAGCGGGTGCTCTGAGGCAGGCGGCTGTTGAGCAAGACTTTGGTGGCCGTGGCGGTGCCGATGTTTTTGCATTTGATGCTGTAGGTGATGAACTCGCTGGGCTTCACGGTGAGGCCGGAGAGATCCGAATCTGTGGCGACCTTCATGGTCAGCTCCAACACGGGAGCTGCATTGATGGTGAAGGGACCGACGACAGGGCCGGCATTGCTGCGGTGCTTCAGCGCGTAGGAGCGGGTGCGGAAGTAAAGCTTACCGACGGGGAATTTACGAGTCTCCCCCACCCAGGTCAGACTGGTGTTGGTGGAGCGTGAAAGCAGCGGCTCGGGCAGATTCAGCCAACTGCCCGCATCTTTGGGATTCGTGGTGTACTGCACCTTCACCTGGATGTCTGCGAGGTCCCAGCCCTGCTCCTGACGGGCTTTGAAGGAGAGTGTATCCCCTGATTTGCCAGTGCCCGTCTTCATCAGTTTGCCATTCACCGCGACGGTGAACTCATTGCATGGTGGAGTGAAGGGCTGGACGCTGCTGTCGCTGTCGCCGATCGTGACGGTAGTGCTGGCAATGCCGCCCAAGTCCACATCGAGAGGAGCCACCAAGGTGAGCTCGAGGGTTTCATCGAGCTCCTGGTCCTCGGCATCGAGCAGTGGGGTGACGATGATGGTTTTCTCAGACTCGCCATCGGCAAAGACGAGCGGGCTTTCGGAGAGGGTGAAGTCCAGTCCTTCAATGGCCGTGCCAGCGGTGACGGTGAACGGCACCTCGATCTCGCCAGCGGTCAATCCTGTCCTGACCACGCGGACGGTGATGGGCTCTTCGTCATCTTCATTACCCGCATAATTGGCGGCCTGGAAAGCGACGAGCTGTGAGATGGCGAGCGCGGTTTTGGGCTGTTTGAAGACTGGCTGGAAGGCATTCCCACCGCTGCTGGGAAGCGTGATTGGGATGAGTGGGTTGAGCGTTTCGTCGATCTCTTCGGGCTTGATAAGCTCGATCCGGTGTGTGCCAGAGTCATCGGTTTCCAGGGCCAGAAATGCGCCATCGGAACTCCAGGAGACATACTGGGGGGCATGGCTGGTGACGAGATCTGTCGTCAGCTTCTCTCGTGGGTTGTTGGTCGCGTGCTCGGGGATCAGCGCACCGGAGCCCGTGTCCACGGTGAGCAGCGACACACGCGCAGCACTGGTGGACGGATTTTCTTCAACGAAGGCGATCCGCGAGCCATCTGCCGACCATGCGACAGACTTCTTCTGCGTGGCGAAGTCTGAGGGCAGGGTCAGAGTGACCGTGGCAGACACACCTGGGATGATATCACCAGCACCATCCATGACCTGGAAAGCCTGGATGAGGCTGCCCTCGGTGAGGGCGAGATATTTGCCGTTCGGGCTCCAAGCGAGATTCGGCTCACCGGAGAAACTGGTGAACACATCGATCAGTGGATTCGTGGATGCATCGAAGGGCAGCGGGGCGCCATTTTCGTCCAGGGCTGCAATCACCTGGATGTGTGAACTTGAGTCCGCATACGCGATGTGGATGCCATCCGCCGACCACGCCGGGATGGCATTGAAGAGAACCTCTGAGCTTGAGTCTTCGAGGATGTTCACCGGGACATTGGTCGTGCCGTTCATGGACTCCGCCTTCATCACGAAAAGCTCACCCGAGAACGTGGTGAAGGCCACCATCAGGCCATTCGGACTCATGGCGCAGCGGATAGGGCTGAAGGTGTTGTCGGTCAGGACGACTTTGTCCGAGCCGTCCGCCTCCATCAGCACCAGCTCCGACGAGCCAAACGAGCCGCGCGTGTAGAGGATGCGCCCGGGTGAGACGACCTCGAATGAAGTAGAGAACTGAGTTTTGGTGTCCTGAAAATTCGTCGCCGCTGCGACCACCCGGAAGAAGCGAGTGCCCGCAGGAATGAGGGTGGCATCCAAAGTCCACGCGCTGCCGTTCCGCGTCATCTGCCCTCCGCCCGGAAGATCGGTCCAGCTCCCCTCATTATCGGGAGTCAGCGTACTCTGCACCCGCAGGAAAAGACCTGCCGCTGCCGAGTCGAGGGTGGCCGTGAAGGTCCAGGGATCACCGGGTTCACCAGTGACAATGAAAAAGTCCTCCGGCACTGGCAGCACCACGGGCGGGCTGATTTGGCCTGGCTGGAAAGAAGCACGCCTGCCGCCGGGGGTGCCTGTACCAGAGTTGGTGATCTCTGTGAGAGCCACGCTTGGATTGGTGATCACATCCTCAAGCGCCGGATTGATCGAAAACAGAGTGTTCAACTCCGGCACGCCTGCGAACCGATAGCCATAGATGACCCGGCTGCCGTCTGTGCTCCAGGAAGGTTCCGAGACGTAGTTTGGCGCCTCGTGAACATAATCTGGATTCCATCCCCCGGATTGGTCGCGGAAGAGAGATACCCTGCCGTCATTGAAGCCATCGTCAGCCACGGGAAGGATGTCCCCACCCGCCGCCAGCGGCTCTCGCACCGTGAGGAAGGCGATGTCCGTTTTGTCCGGAATGCCAGGAGGTGCGGGAAGCAGGGAAGATAGAATGATCCGCGTTCCATCCGGACTCCATGCCGGGAAGTCGTTGCCGACAAAAATGCCGCCCGTCACTTTGTTCGGAGCGTTGCTTTCCGCACTTTCAGGTGTCAGCGTCCCAGCGCCATTCTAAATCTCCAGCGCCCAGAGGGATTGGCTATCGGAATAGGCCAGGAACCTCCCATCCGGACTCCACGCAGGATTCTGCGCCTGGGCATTCACGCTGGTCACCTTCACGGCCATATTGGAAACGCCTTCAGGTGTGATATTGCCGGCGCCATCCACCGTCTCCAGCACGTAAATCTGCGGGTCAAAGGCGTCCGCAAAAGCAAGGCGTCTGCCATTGGGTGACCAGCAGATGCGTCCAAGGGGGCTGACGTTTTCACGGACCATCACTGCGGGATTGTCCATCGGGTCCAGAGGCTCCGCCTTCATGACCCACAGTTTCGGGCCATCCAGCCCCTGCTTCGCCACAAAGGCCACGTGGGTTCCATCAGCGGTGAGGGCGGCATAGCCGTAATTGGAGAATTCCGAACCGGCGATGGCAGTGCGGTTGCCTCCACCTGCGTTCATGAGCACCAGTTCCACGCCGTGTCCGTCCGAGTCATTGACGAAGGCGGTGGTGAACTGCTGATAGACGATTTTCCCGCTTTCTCCGCCGCCCAAAGGAATCACAACGACGCCGTCCAGCGCCCAATTTTCCGGGAGGCCGGCGGTGACGGTGGTATCCGTAAATGTCAGCCGGGTGGAGGTGGAGGTGGCTGTGAAACGGTAGGCAGTGCCCTGTGACCATTGGTTTTCATGAGGCGGAATGGAAGTCTCCACCACAGGTGCCAACGACAGGCCGAAATCCTCATCAAACGCCTCCACCGCGACTGCCTGATCTGTGGGGTCTTCCCCCTGCGTCTGGGTGACCCAAAATACCACCTCATAGGTCATGCCTGTAACCGTGGTGAAGGTCCGTGACAACTGTCCACCCGTCTCCCCGGCGAGACCGAACTCGACGAAGTGCGTGCCAGCCAGCGCGTCGGTCCCGGCGGCATTGCCATTCTTCACATAAGCCAGCCCGCCTGAAATGGGGACATCCCATCCTTCCACAATATCGCCTCCTATCAGCGCCTCACTAGTGGTCGCGCCTGGCAGCCCTGGGCTTTCAAAGCTCCCATTCATGAAGGGGGCACCATACAGCTTTGCTCCGCAGCAGAACATAGTGGCAATGATCAGACATGGAAGAATTCGAATTGTTTTCATGCAGGAATAGTGGTGGATAAATCTTCCTTTACCCGGCAGGCACAGATTGTTTCAGACCGTTTTTAAAAAATCCAATGCCCCAACCATCTCCAAGCCCTGACTTCCCCTCCACCCGCTGGACGCTCGTGCGCCAAGTGCAGGCGGGCAGCGAGGTGGATGCGCGGCTGGCGATGGAGGAGATCTGCCGCACCTACTGGTATGCCATCTATGCCTTCGCCCGCCGCCAGGGCTTCCCAGCGGCGGATGCGGAAGATGTGACGCAGGTGTTTTTTCAAAACCTGGTGACTCGCGAGACCATCCAGGCTGCTCGTGAGGAAAAAGGCAAACTGCGCACCTTCATGCTGGCGATGCTGCGGCAGATCATCTCGAAGCAACTGCGCCACGAGAATGCAGAGAAGCGTGGTGCTGGTGCTCACAATGTCATCTCCTTCGACGATGCGCTGGCGGAGCAGCTCTACTCCCAGGAGCCTCCCGGCAATCACGACACCGACCGCCTCTTCGATCGCGCTTGGGCCGCCAGTGTGCTCAGTGCCGCTGAGACAAAGCTGCGAGCGGATTACCAAAAGGCCGACAACATGGAGGCCTTCGAGCAACTGCGCGAATTCCTGCCGCTGGGCGACAACGCCACGCCCTACGCCGAGGCGGCAAAGCACCTGCATATCAACGAAGCCACGCTGCGTCTCCAAATCCACCGCATGCGCAAGCGCTACGGCAAGCTCATCGAGGCAGAGATCGCCCACACTGTGAGCGACCCGTCTGAGGTGAAATCCGAGCTGGAGCACCTCATGGAAGTAATTGGCAAAGGAGGCTAAATTCCCAGATCATCCTTCAGGCAGCTCCTTTATTTCGCACTCTGGCAGCGCAGTTTTCAGATCGGCGATGCCCTTTGCTGTGATCGCAGTTCCTGCGAGGGTGAGAGTCTTCAGTCCACGCAGCTTCTTCAACTGCTGGAGGCCTGCATCCGTAATCTTGGTGGTGCCGGTCAGTGAGAGTGCCGTGAGCCTGCGCTTGTCAGCGATAAGACTCAGCCCACGCCCCGTGAAACTGCTCCAGCCCTCGATTCTGAGGGAATTGAGAAAACTTAATCGTTCGAGATGGATCAGCTCAGCATCCGGCAATGGCAGCGGACCGGGTGATGCAGCTTTAAAGACAAAGGTGTACAACCGTGTGAGGTCGCGCACGCATGACAGCGCCCTGCCATCATCTATCGCATTCATGCGCAGGTCGGAGATGCTATGAACGCGGGAGAGGATTTCCAAATGCTCACGCGCAGCAGCATCCACATGCAGCGTGCCGATGCGTACACGCCCGATGACCAGCGGCCCGGCAGGCAGTTCGGAAAACTTCCGCAGGTTGCGGCTTTCGCCTTTGAGCAGCAGATCAGGGCCGTGGGACTCAGATGAGACTGGATCTGAAGACAGAGGCAAAGTGAAGAGCCAGGCCGCCAGCTTGCGCACTTCTTGATCCGTCACCGTGGGAGCGGTGGCAGGCGCTGGGGCGGCAGAGTCCCACTCCACCAAGTAGCCACAGCGGTTGGAATAATGCACTGGGGACCAAGCGGAAAGGCCGCCGCCACCACCATTGTTATGCTGGCGGAGACGCGGTGTGCGCGCAGTCGGCGGCTTCGCCAGAGACCAGCAGGTGTACTCAAAGGGTTCGCCAGTGACCCATTGCCAGCCGTTGCCGCTTTCCAGGGGTTTCCCCCCGATCCACCAGCCTCGCTCCGGCAGTGCCCGCTTATCTTGCGATGGCAGATGAGGGGAGAATTGCGTCCACACCCAGTGGTTTTCCTCTGCGCTTGTCAGTGTGGCCAGATGCCCGCCGAGGCTCGCCGCGTTGGCCTCAGCCTCCATCCAAGTGAAGGCTCCTGGGATGTATTGATATCGATGCCCGCGAAACTCCACCGGCGGCACTTCAGGCAGTGTCTTCCCTTCATCACCGGTCACCCGCATTGCCTCCGCTGAGTGAATGGCGATCTGTGCCCTGTGGCTGCCGATGGCAAACACCGGCCGACGCGTGAGCGACGAAAGATAGAGTGGAGGTGACTGGCTGAGTTGTTTCCAGTCACCCTTCCACCGATAAACTTCGACACCGTCGATCCACGCAGCCATACCTTCATCGCGGAGAAGCAGACGTATCTCGCGGGCTTGCCCGATCGGAAGAAAAGAGGCGGTCTGACGCCGCACCCAGGAGCTGTCCCTGTCCGCATTGGCACCATTCAGCGTCGTCATCCCGACGAACGAAACCCTATGACTCTGCCGCTGGTCAGAAAAGAGGATCCCACCCGATGAATCTCCATGTCTGAAGCCGAGATGCACCAGGCCATCCTCCCCGGAAAGCTTGGTGATGCGAAAGCGCAGATCACAAGCACCAGTCTCGTCCCACGACAGACCACACAGAGACGGCTGGGCTGCGGAGGCTGGCGGTCCATGAATGCTGCCATCGATGGACACCCAGTTTCCTTGCAGAGATCTCCGCAGGACGCCGCCATCGTTTTTGAGCATGTTCTTCCATGAAGAAGATGGGTCTGATGGCTCCATGCTTGTCTCTTGATCGTCAGAGTGCATGTGGCTGATGACCAACCCGACCATGCCACCGAGCACCAACGCCGACATCACACCTGCCATCGCCACACGGCCCCAGGCGATGCGACGACGCAGCGCCACTTGCTGCGTAATTTTGGTCAATGCCCTGTCTGATTCGGCAGTCGCAAGCAATCGTTCCCGGCAAGGGGAGCGGACTGCACTTAATAGCTCGCGCATCTCAGCAACACTCTGCTGCCGCTCCTCGCGATCCTCTTCCATGGCCTGGCAAATGATGGCATCAAATCTCGCGTCGAGGCCCGGCACCTTCTGCGATGGCAACTTGAACATTCCACGAGGCAGATCGCCTGTGAGCATCTGGTAAAGCAGCACACCCAACGAGTAGATGTCCGCGCGATGGTCTGCCGTGCTGGCTTTGGAAAAAACCTCCGGCGCGGCATAGCCGTGGCTGCCCATCGTGGTGCCGGAAAGCGTCAGTGATGCGGTCTCCGGCGCGTCGATCTTCGCCAGGCCGAAGTCCGCCACCTTCACCTTTCCATCGCGACTGATGAGGATGTTTGAGGGCTTGATGTCACGATGCACCATGCCTTCCGCATGAGCACAGGTCAGGGCATCACACACCGCCAGTACGATGCGCAAAGCCTCCTCCACCGGCAGCTTTCCCTCGCTCTCGATTCGCTTTGCCAAGTCCGTGCCCTCCACAAACTCCATCACATAAAATAGCTGCCCATCGCTCGTCGTGCCGAAGTCATGCACTGGCACAATGCACGGATGCGAAAGTCGCGCCATCGCCTGCGCCTCCACCTTGAACCGAGCCGCGAAATCCATGTTCCCCTGCCCCATGTGCACCGACAGCAACTTCACCGCCACGATGCGATCCAGCGCCACCTGCCGCGCCTTGAAGACCATCCCCATCCCACCACGCCCGATGAAGTCGAGCACTTCATAGTTCGGCAGGATGTCCTGCAAAACATTCGCCTCCAGGAGATGCCCATGCCCAATCGCCCCCGACGATGGCTGTCGGCTGGATGCTTGAGATGGATCGTCCGGGGCTCTCATGAGACGCCCGGATTATCTGTGTGTTTGACTCAGCGGCTAGCGCAAAAGCAACGGATCAGGTGATTCGATCACTTCTTCTCCAGCAGCGCCTTGGCTTTGTCCGCCGTCATGCCCATCGTGGGCAGATCGTAGCCGAGGGTGTCGCCATTGGGTTTGAAGCCGTTGCCATCGGCATCGACGTAGATGGGGTTGTTGTAGGCGCAGGGGCGCATTTTGGCGTAGTCGCTGGTGCCGAAGCCGACCTTCGAGTCACCGTCTTCATCCATGGCGACGACGATGAGATGGGCGTCATGTTGCAGCGGCACGTGAATCGTCTGCTCAAACTTCACGACGCCGTCCTGGAACATCTTGGGGTTCGCAGCGCGGGTGAAGTTCAGCTTCGGATCGGCCTTGGAATTCACCAGCACCTGCACGCGGTCGATGTCGATCCAGTCGGTGCATTGCACGCGGACTTTGAGGTCGATGCCGCCCGTAGCGCGGTCGTCATCACCGGCGATCTTGCCGTTCTGCGTGGTGACTTCGAGGAAGGGACCGGTGGTCAGCACCATGTTGCCCTGCTTCACACGCGGGGAGAGTTCGGCCCAGTCGATCTTGGCGGGCTCGTCCGTGCTGCTGGGGATGTAGCCGCGCCAGCAGCCGACACCATTCCCATACACGCTGTGCGCATCCGCAACGCCGACGGCGACGAGGCGATGCCCTTGATTCAGGAGCTGACGCCAGACGAACTCGCGCACGGTGCTGGCTTTGGCGGCGAGGGCACCTGGAGCGCGGCTAACTTTAAAGGGTGCGTCGTGGAGGATGTCGGTGCCGGGGCCGTTTTCGGTCTCGGTGGCATCGATCATGCCGCCGACGCCGACGAAGCCGCCATCAGCGATGCCATCGCCATCGCGGTCGATGAACATGTTGCTCAGGTCGGGATGATTGAACTGGATGTAGCGGTCGGCGCGCTCGCCCTGCCAGCGGCGGAGGGTGAGGGCGGTGATGCGTGGGTCGTCATTCCAGACGGGAGCACCGCCGTCCTGCATGAGGGGATCTGGCTCGAAGGGGAAGGCATTGAAGTGCTGGCGGCTGCCGGTGAGCTCCATGCCTTTGACGGTCTTGATGTGAGCTTCGAGGCCGAGGGCCTTGATGGTGGGCTCCCAGTCGTAAAGTCGGTTATGCTCGGTCGTCGGCGCGAACTCCAGGTGCTCGACGGCGATGTTGATGAGTCGGCCATCGGTGTCGCAGACGTTGTCGCCGCTCGGCGTGCTGTGGTTGTGGAAGTCGCTGCTGATCCAGCCCTTCGTATCCACGAGGCGCTTCAGCGTGCCTTTGAAGACAAACTCCTGCCCGGCGGCGAGGGTCACGTCTTGAGCCAGATGGCCATACTCGGGACCACGAACCACGACGACGTGATATTTCCCCGGCGGGAGCTGCTGGGTGAACTGGCCCTTCTCGCTGTGATACTGATCCACACAGCCATGGGCACGCCATTTAGGGCCGAGATTCAGCTTCGGCGCGCCTTCATCCAGCGGGGCAAAGTGCGCTTTGTAGGGGATGGACTGGCCGGACGCATCCGTAATGTCGAAGCGGATGCGGGAGGCATCAGCGAGAGCAACCTTCGGCGAGGTGGTCTCACCTTCAGCGACGATGAGGCTGACCTTGCCCTGCGGACGACCGAGGTCATCGATGAGCAGTTCAGCGGGACCGATCGGCAGCTTGAGGCTGTAGCTGCCCTCAGCATCGGGATAGGCGGTGAGCGTCTTCTTGCCATCCATGACGGAGATCGCGGCCGTGGCGATCCCCTTGCCATCGGCTCCGACGATCTGGCCGCTGATGCTGCCAAGCTTCACGCCCTTCACGGCGCGTGCTTCTCCCACGGCCTGCGCGGGTGAGGTGCCCACGGCAAAGAAGCGCGCGATCACGACCTCCTGTTTGGGCGCGAGCTCGATGGTCTCTGCCAGCTTCTCGATGCCCGTGAGACTCAGCGTGACGAGTGCGTAGCCGCATTTGTGCGCGGGATTGATGGCGTCCGCCCAGCGGATGTCGTCAGCAGTCTCGCCGGTGCTGTCAAACTTGGTCAGGTCGTCCTTGGTGCTGACCTTCTGCGCCGCATCAGATTCATTGCGGAGGATGGTGGTGATGAAGATGCCCTGGATGCCGTCTTTGACGCGGTATTCGTTGCGCTTGAAGACGCCGCCATTCTTCGCCGCCGTCTTCACGGACTCCACCGCAGCCTCGCCTCCGCTCTTGGTGGCGACGGTTTTCACATACGAGACCTCGCCATGGCCGGCGGGGCCGTAACAAACGAGCTGATCATTGGCCGCACCACGCAGAGTCAGATCGTAGAGGCAGCCCGGCGAGACGC